>DASQXE010000127.1:0-2673 GCA_035639875.1 Gaiellaceae bacterium
CCGCCGCTCTCCAGGAACAGCAGGAGGAGGCATTTCCGCGCCCGGTGGCCGACGCCCTGGCCGCGCTGGCCGCCCACGACCGAGATGCATACGCGGACTCGGTGACACGTGTCCTCGAATCGTTCGAGAGCCGAGAGGAATACCTCGAGGACATACCCGTCGCCGACACCGTTCTGGTCCTCCAGGCGCTCGCCGCACGCCGCGGGCTGGCGGCGAAGTTGGGCTCGGCCCTGCTGCCCGGCTAGCTGAGGGTTTGGCGAAACCGAAAGCGCTCTAGCTAGAAAGCCCGCCGTCCAGAGGGCTAGCTAGAGCGTCTCGACGTCGACCGAGACGATCGTGTCGGGCTTGAGAAAGCGACCGTTGACGAACGGCCAGTCGTCGCTGTCGGTGGCCCCGAGCTGCTTGGTCAGAGCCTTCGCGTAGCCCTTCGCCTCGCCGACCTCCTCGCACTCGGCGACCGTCATGCGCTCGCCCGACGTGAGTCGGATCGAGACGCGATAACCGGTGCCCGCGCCGGGGGCTGCGGGCGCCGGAGGGGGAGTGTCGTCCTCGAAATGTTCTGGAACCTGCCCGTTGCTCTGCGGGTGGCCTTGGGGCGCGACGGGCTCGGTAACGAGCGGAGCGACGACGGGCTCCGCCTCGGCCGGCGCCTCGAACTCAGGCTCGGGCTCGGGCTCGGGCTCGGGCTCGGGCTGAGGGATCTCTACCGCTGGCGCGACGGGCTCGACAGCCGGCTCCGCCTCGACCGCCGGCTTCGCCGCGACCGCCGGCTCCTGCTCGACCGCCGGCTCTGGCCCCGACTCGGCGGCCGGCGTCAGGTCGTGTTCGGACGGAGCGAATTCGGGCTCCGGCGCGGGCGCAACCTCCGGCTCGGGCATCGCCTCCGGCTCGGGTTCGGGCAGTGGGACGCGGGTGTCGACCTGCGCCTCTTCGAGCACGACTTCGACCTCGGGTTCGGGTTCGAGCTCGGGCTCGACGTGCGCTGCTGCTGCAACTGCGGGCGCGCGGAAAACCTCGCCGATCATCTCGTTCAGCTCGCTGCGGGCGGCGACCACGAACCGCGCTTCCTGGCCGATCGCCTCGCGAATGTTGCGGTTGAGCACTTCGTTGGTCGGATCGGCGAGGGCCACGACCGGAACACCCTCCTCGAAACCGACGGGGAGAGCTGTGAAGAGCCGCGCCTGATCCTCCCCCAACAGGCGCGCCGCCTCCCGATCGATGGCGCGGTCGCGCAGGCTCACGAAGGGAAGGCCCTTCTGCCCGGCCAGGAGCCGCGTCAGATCCTCTTCCTTGATGAGCCCGCGCTCGACCAGGATCTCTCCCAGCCGCCGGCCGGTCTTGACGCCCTCCTCGAGGGCGTTCTCGATCGTCTCCGCAGGCAGGAGTCCAGCGCGGAAGATCAGCGTTCCAAGGGGTGCATCGGGACGTTCTCTCAATGGGGTGCTCATTTGCCGCAGATTGTTTGGCGGAGGGCCTTCCGCCTGATCCGACTATCGGTGACTGAAGGAAGCCGGGTATCACCCGAACGAGGGGTTGCTGGACGGCAGCAGGTATGAAATCGCCAGAGGTTTTGACGCATCGAAAAGTAAATTTAGAATAGGAACGTGACTCGCGCTCTTGCCGAGGCCGTGGAGGTGCCGCCCGAGCGGCCCGTCCGCGTTGGCGACGTTCTCCCCGGCGAGGCGGCGACGCTCAGGGCGGCCGAGGCGACGTTGCGCGGGGAGCGCCACGGGCTGCGTGGGCTGTGGCCGTTTCTCGGGCCGGCGTTCATCGCCGCCGTCGCATACATCGATCCAGGCAACTTTGCGACGAACGTGGCCGGCGGCGCGAAGTACGGCTACCTGCTGCTCTGGGTCGTGCTCGGAGCGAACCTCATGGCGATGCTCGTCCAGACGCTGTCGGCGAAACTCGGGATCGCCACCGGCAAGAACCTGCCGGAGACCTGCCGCGACCACTTTCCGCTTGGGGTGTCGCGCGGGTTGTGGATTCAGGCGGAGGTCATCGCCATGGCCACGGATTTGGCCGAGGTGCTCGGCGCCGCGCTCGGTCTCCATCTCCTCTTCGGCATGCCGCTCTTTCCCGCAGGACTGCTCGCCGGGGCGGGTGCGTTCGCCATCCTCGCGCTGCAGCGCCGGGGCTTTCGGCGCCTCGAGGCGGCGATCGCCGCGCTCGTCGGCGTGATCGTCGTCGCGTTCGCGTTCGAGGTGCTGATCGCGAAACCGGACCCCGGCGAGGTGGCGAAGCATCTCTTCGTGCCGGGGTTCAAGGGCTCCGAGTCGGTGCTGCTGGCCGTCGGCATCCTCGGCGCGACGGTGATGCCGCACGTCGTCTATCTGCACTCGGCGTTGACGCAACACCGGATCGCCGGGCGAAACGAGGCGGAGAAGCGGAAGATCCAGCGGTTCGAGCGCATCGACGTGGTCATCGCCATGTCGATCGCGGGGGTCGTCAACATATCCATGCTGGCCATCGCGGCCGCGGTCTTCTTCGGGCTCGGGATCGATTCGATCGAAGGGGCCTACTCGAGCTTCAAGGGAGAGCTCGGCGGCGGAGCGGCGGCGCTCTTCGGGATCGCTCTTCTCGCGTCAGGCTTCTCCTCGTCGTCGGTGGGCACGATGTCGGGGCAGGTCGTCATGCAGGGGTTCATCAATCGGCGGATTCCGCTGTTCTTGC
>DASQXE010000128.1:0-2166 GCA_035639875.1 Gaiellaceae bacterium
ACGCGTCAGAATTTGACGCGCCAAGAGCCTCACAACTTCCGGCGGTCATAGCGGCGGGGAAACACCTCTTCCCATTCCGAACAGAGCAGTTAAGCCCGCCAGCGCCGATGGTACTCGGAGGGAAACCTCCCGGGAGAGTAGGACGCCGCCGGTTTAGCTTCGCGAAGGGCGCCCAGCGGGCGCCCTTCGTCTTTAACCCGTGGGCGGCTTGGAGTTCACGAGGATGGCCGCGAGCAACAAGATCGCCATGGCGACCGACGCCTCGGCGGCCAGTGTCCGCCCCAACCGACCCGTCCAGCGCGACGAGTCGCCCGCCGCCAGGGCCGGCGCAGCGATGCGATTGTGGAAGGCGCCCCAGAGCAACGCGACGCTCACGAGCCCGATCTTCACGAGCAAGACGCGGCCGTAGCCTGCGGTCCAGAGATCGCTCAGCGCGGGCAGGCGCACGACGCTGAGATAGATCCCGGCCCCGAGCAGCGCGGCGACGGACACCGTCGCAACCCGGGAGAAGCGCAAGAAGGCGTCTCGGCGCAGCTCGCGTGCGAGCGGCCACACGCAGACCGCGAGCACGATCAGCCCGCCCACCCAGACGAGTGCTGCGGAAAGATGCAGCCAGTCCGCGAGCTCGGTCGCCCACGAAGAGCCCGCGTCGGCGGCCTGGTGTCCCGAGAGCGAGAGGCCCGACGCGAATCCGAGGGCCAGCAACAAGGCCGGCCAGAGAAGGACGACGCGGTCGAGCAGCCAGGCGAAGTACACGAAAACCGAGACGAGCACGAAGCCCATCGTCATCGCCGTGAACGCGGCACCGAGCCGCGTTCCGGCGGCGATCGGCGAGAGGTCGGCGTACAGGAGCTTCTCGAACGGGAGTTGGAGCGCGTCCTCGGCGCGCAGGATGAACGCCACGATGCCGATCTCGAGCGCCGCGACGACACCGAGTCCGATGAGCTTGTAGAGGCGCTTCGTCACCGCAGCCGGCATCCCGCGCAACACGAGGAGAGGGAAAGCAAGCCCGCCCACGACCAACGAGAGCGAGAGGAAGTAGAGCCAGCGGACGACGTCTTCGGTTCTGGTCGGGCCCGAAGCGCCGTAGGCCTCCGTCGGCGGCGGTGCGGCCACCCCGACGCCGAAGGTGTACAAGCCGCTGACCGTGTGCCCGTCGGACGAGAGCGCATGCCAGCGGACCGTGTAGACCCCACGCGGCAGCTCGTGCAACGGCGCGAGAATGACGCGACTGTCGGCACCGCCGGCGGAGTCGTCCGAGACGATTCGGCCCTTCGAATCCCGGACGACGATCGAGTCGGGAAAGGCGGTCACCTCCTGGTCGAAGCGGATCACGACGCTCGCGGGGCTCGCGGCCAGCCGCTCGCGGTAGCCGGGATGGGCGTCCGTGACGGTCGCGTGGCCGAACGCCGTCGGCGCCGCGATGAGAGCACCGAGGAGCGCGACGGTGAAGACGGCTCTCCTCATCGGTGCGGCGTCCCTGCGATCGGAGAGAGGTGGCCGAAGACGTCAGCGACGTCGCGATGCGCATAGAGGAGGACAGCGACCAGGAGGAAGGTCGCCGCGAACCCGGTGCCGAGCACGAACGAGCGCGGCCGGAACGTGCGCGCGAGCGGGAACAGCGAGCCCGCGATCATCACCCAGCCCATCGTGTGGTGGACGAAGGCGGAGCGCGAGAAGAGCCACGGGTTCTGCTCGTGGATGAGCGACGCGGCACCCGAGACGAGGAGCGCGAGGGCAACCGTCAGATGCCAGTACCTGCTTTCGAGCTTGCCGCGCGCGAGCGCGAGCTCGGCGCCGCCGGCGAGCATGAGCACCTGCGCCCAGGCGGAATGCGCGACCATGTGGAGCGTCGAGTTGGTGAAGAGGATCATCACGGGCCACATGCCGATGCCCATGAGGAAGGCGGAGGCGGGCCAGAGATAGGCACGCCACGCACGCCGGCTCCACACCTCGCCCCCCACGATCGCCTCCGCGAGGAGGCAGACACCGAGGACGAGGAAGCCGGTCGCGAAGAGCCAGTGGACGAACTCTGCTTCCGGCTGCATTCAGCGCTCCTCCTCGAGGTCTTCGACGAGCCCGGGAGCGACGATGAGGGCGAACAACACGCCGACGAGCACGACGAGGAGCGGCGGCTCGACGGCCAGCCACCAAAAGCCCTGCCCG
>DASQXE010000129.1:0-29686 GCA_035639875.1 Gaiellaceae bacterium
GCCGAGCCACTCGCGGATCGCACCCTCGGCTTCACCCTGACTTTGCCCGGGCAGCAGCCGGCAATCGCAAACGACCTCGCACAGGGCCGGGATCACGTTCTGCTTCCGCGACGCCTCGATCATGGTCGGCGAGACAGTCAGGGACAGCATCGGCTCCACCATCCCGCGCACCCCAGGCGACAGCGCGGCGAGCCGCTCGGGCAGCTCGGTCGGATCCGGAACGGTGCCGACAGACGCGAAGAATGCCTCGGTCTCGGGGAGGAGGCGGGGCGGCTGTTCGAAGCGCCCCAGCCGCTCGACGAATGCGGCCGCCTTGACGAGGGCGTTGTCGGCGATACCCGGCATCGAGGCGTGCCCGCTGCGGCCATGGACGCGCAGGACGAACGGCGAGCTCATTTTCTCGGCCGTCGAACACAGGTACACCGTGCGGTCGGCGAGCTCGACCCGCTCGCCGCCCCCCTCGTTGACGCAGAAGTCGGCGCGGACGGCGTCCGGATGGGCGCTGCAGAGCCACGAGAGACCGAAGTCCTCGCCGACCTCCTCGTCGGCCGTGGCCGCGAAGATCACGTCGCCTGCGGGCTCGAACCCCTCCCGGGCGAGCGCGGCTACGGCGACGGCGCTCGCCGCCACCTGGCTCTTCATGTCGAGCGCGCCGCGACCCCACACCTGCTCTTCGCGCAGCTCGCCCGACCAAGGATCGACAGACCACTCCTCCGGATCGGCGAGGACCGTGTCCGTGTGGGAGAGCAGGAGCAGCGTCGGTCCACCGCCGCCTCCCGGGAGCCGCGCGACAAGGTTCGCTCGCTCCGGCACCTTGGCATAGAGGACGCATTCGACGCCCGCGTCCTCGAGGTAATCCCGGAGGAGCTCGGCCGCGCGGGTCTCGTTCCCGGGAGGGTTGACCGTGTCGGCCCGGATCAGCTCCCTGAGAACCTCGACGGCCTCGTCCCGAACGGATGGCTGGGCCATGCAGGGAGCATACTTTCGGGCATGAGCGACCTCTTCGCGGATGCGGCCCGCGAGCGCCTGCCTGACGTGGCGCCGCTCGCCCTGCGCCTGCGGCCGAAGCGTCTCGAGGACTTCGTCGGCCAACAGCAGGTCGTCGGCGAAGGCTCGGCGCTCGCGCGCGCGATCGCGGAGGACCGGATCGCTTCGTCGATCTTCTACGGACCGCCCGGCAGCGGGAAGACGACCCTGGCCCGCATAGTCGCCGCGACGACCGGCTCGGCCTTCGAGGAGCTCTCGGCGGTCTCGGCCTCGGTGGCCGACGTGCGGGCCGTCATCGCCCGTGCCACCGAGCGGCTCGGCACGAACGGGCAGCTCACGATCCTCTTCCTCGACGAGATCCATCGTTTCAACAAGGCGCAGCAGGACGCCCTCCTGCCCGCCGTCGAGAGCGGCTTGCTCGTCCTTATCGGGGCGACGACCGAAAATCCGTACTTCGAGGTCAACTCGGCGCTCCTCTCGCGCACGCAGATCTATGAGCTCGAGCCTCTATCCGTGGAAGACCTCGCGATCGTCGTTCGCGGGGGAGCCGCGGAGCTCGGGGCCGACGTCCCCGACGAGCTCGTCAGCCTGATCGCCCAGAAGGCCGGAGGTGACGCGCGCGCCGCCCTCAGCACCCTCGAGCTCGCCTGGCTGACCGCTCAATCGGAAAACGCGAGGCTCGAAGACCGCCACGTCGAGGACGCGGCGCGGCGACGGCCCGTCGTCTACGACAAGGACGGGGACGCGCACTACGACTTCATCTCTGCGTTCATCAAGGCGATCCGGGGCTCGGATCCCGACGCGGCGCTCTATTACCTCGCCGCGATGCTCGAGGGCGGCGAGGACCCGCGCTACATCGCCCGGCGTCTGATCGTGCACGCCTCGGAGGACATCGGCATGGCCGATTCGCGGGCGCTGCTCGTGGCGACGGCGGCCGCGCACGCCGTCGAGCACGTGGGCCTCCCGGAGGCCCGGCTCAACTTGGCGCACGCGACGATCTATCTCGCGCGGGCGCCGAAGTCGAACTCCGTCATCACCGCGCTCGGCGCCGCCGGCCGGGCCGTCCGAGAGCACGGAGCGCTTCGGCCACCGAAGCCGCTCCGCGACGCGCACTACCCGGGAGCCAAGAAGCTCGGCCACGGACAGGGCTACGTCTATCCACCGAACGACCCGGCCGGTTACGACGTCGACTACCTCCCGGACGAGCTCAAGGGGAGCACGTTCTACGAGCCGTCCGGGAGCGGCGAGGACACGGAATAGCCGCGCACGGCGGTCACCGGACCGCCGAGCGAGAGAAGATCCGGACCGACGCAGCGGTCAGTAGGACCGCGAATGCGGCCACGACCCCGAGGCTCAGGGCCGCCATCGCGCCCGCATCGTGCATACCCCAGATCGCCTGCAATCCCGCGCTGTCGTGGCTGAGTCCGTAGCGCATGACTGCGAGGCCATGCGTCAGCGGAAGGAACTTCGCCACCCAGGTGAGGAAGCTGGGCAGGGCGGTCACGGGGAACAGGGCGCCCGCGAGAAACCAGGGGAGAATGGCGATCGCCGGGACACGCGCGATGTACTCCTCCTGCCTGGACACGCGGTTGGCGAGGATCTCCGCCATGCCGTACATCCCGACCGTGAAGAACACGGCGGATCCCACGAACCAGAGGACTCCGGCGCCTGTCGCGTCGAAGTCGATCCCGCGGGCGACAGCCACCGCGATCAGAACCCCGACCTGCAGCGCCGTGATGGCGAGCGCCACGGCGAGGTTCCCGAGCACGAGGAGCCCGCGCGGAATCGGCGCCGTCAGGAGCTCGCGTTGCGCGCCGCTCACGCGGTCGACGATGACGCCGAGCCCGGAGAACATGGTGTTCAGCGGGATTAGTAGGCCAACCGTTCCGATGGCGACGAAGGACTCGTAGCTCGCGTTCGTGTGCAGGGCCGTCTTGAGGGCCGGCGCAATGACGAGCGCGAACATGATCGGCGTCAGGAGCGGTACGAAGAGCTCGCGCGGCGTCCGGACGGTCAACTGGAAACGGCGCCGGGCAAGGGTCGCGATCGGACCCAGCCTGCGGCGGCGCATGGACGGCGCGTGGATGGCGATTTCGGCAGTGGACATCGGATCCTCCTTTCAGGCGGCCGCGGCGAGCGAATCGCCGGTCAGCCGCAGATAGACGTCATCGAGAGTGGGCTCGCGGGCGCTGATCGACCCGGAGAGCCCCAGCTCGTGAATGGCGGCGATCGCCTCGCGCGAGCCGCCGTCGTGCAACGGCACCGTCAGCCTCGTGCCGACCGCGAAGGCATCCTCACCAGCCACACCGCGGCCGCGAAGCGAGGCGAGCGCCGAGGTGGTGTCGCCGTCGACGCGGAGCTCGACGAGCTCGCGGCCGAGCGCAGCCCGGAGCGCGGCCGGGGCGCCGAGTGCGACGATCCGCCCGGCGTGGATGATCGCCACGCGGTCGCAAAGCCGCTCGGCCTCGTCCAGGTAGTGCGTCGTGAGGAGAACGGTCATCTCGGTACGACTGCGCAAGCCGCCGATGACGTCGAGCAACTCGGCGCGGATTCGCGGGTCGAGGCCAACCGTCGGCTCGTCGAGGAACAGGACGCGGGGATGCGATACGAGCGCCCGCGCGATCTCGAGCCGGCGGCGCTCGCCGCCGCTGTAACCGGCGACGGGCCGGCGGATCAGCTCGCTGAGCCCGAGCGTATGGGCGAGGTCGTCGATCCGCGCCTGCGCCTCTCGCGCCTCGACACGCCACAGGCGCGCGTGCAGCTCGAGGTTTTGGCGACCGGTGAGCGATTGGTCCACGACCGCGTCCTGGAAGACGACACTGCTCAGCGCGCGGGCCGCGAGTGGCTCGGTGGCAACATCGAAGCCGACGAGCCGAGCGGCGCCGCCGGTGGGCACGATCGTCGTCGTGAGCATGCCGACCGTCGTCGACTTCCCGGCCCCGTTCGGGCCGAGTAGTCCGAACACCTCTCCGGAGTCGACCTCGAAGTCGATCCCCTTCACGGCTTCGATCCCGCCGGCGTACGTCTTGCGGAGTCTGATCGCCTCGATTGCAGGTTCCATTGGTCTCTCCTTTCGGGCAGTCACATTGACCGCCGTTCGTTCGTCAGTGAGATGACGGATTCGAACGAGGCGATGTGACATGACCCCGACCGACATGCAGACGGCAGAGTTCGAGCGCAGCCGCGCCCACTTGCAGGCAGTCGCCTACCGGATGCTCGGCTCGACCAGCGAGGCTGAGGACGCCGTCCAGGAGGCATGGCTGCGCCTGAGCCGTTCCGACGCCGAACCAGTCGAGAACCTCGGCGGTTGGCTGACGACGGTCGTCGCGCGCGTCTGTCTCGACATGCTGCGTGCGCGCCGCGCCCGTCGCGAGGACCTCGTGGGCACGACGCTCCCGGAGCCGATCGTCCGCGTGGAAGGAGGCCCCGAAGACGAAGCCGTGCTAGCCGACTCCGTCGGTCTCGCTCTGCTCGTCGTGCTCGACACGCTCACGCCGCCCGAGCGTCTCGCCTTCGTGCTCCACGACATGTTCGGGGTCGCGTTCGACGAGATCGCTGAAATCCTCGATCGCTCGGAGGCCGCAACACGCCAGCTCGCGAGCCGTGCACGACGTCGAGTCCGCGGAGCGACACCGCAAACGAATCCCGACCTGAGAGAGCAACGGCGCGTGGTGGATGCCTTTCTCGCCGCCTCGCGCGCGGGCGACTTCGAAGCCCTGCTGGAGGTGCTCGATCCTGAAGTCGTCCTCCGGGCTGATGTGGGTCCGCGTGTCGCGCGGATGCCGGTCCACGGAGCGGAAGAGGTCGCGCGCACGATCCTGGAGCGGGGCTCGCGCTTCGCGCCGTTCGCGCGCCCGGCGATCGTCAACGGGAACGCCGGGGTTATCGTGGTACCGGCCGCACGGCCAACCGCGGTCGTGGGCTTCAGCGTCGCACGCGGCCGGATCATCGAGATCGACCTGATCGCGGATCCGGCCAAAATTCGCCACCTGCGCCTCGGCTAGACGTAGCGATTTCCGGGGCTGTTGCCCGGCGATCGGTAGATTCAAGGCCGCGTGAAGATCGTCGGTCTCGTCAAGCAGGTCCCCAGTCCGCAGTACGTCAAGATCGACCCGGAGACGAGGCAGCTCGTTCGCGAGGGCGTCCCGCTCGAGCTGAACGAATTCGACGTCTTCGCCGTGACCGAGGCCATCCGGCTGCGCGAGCGCCACGGCGGCGAGGTCGTCGTTATGACGATGGGGCCGCCGCAGGCCGAAGAGGCGCTGTTGCTGACGCTCAAGATGGGCGCCGACCGCGCCGTTCACCTCTCGGACCGGGCCTTCGCCGTCGCGGACACCATCGGCACCTCCCGCACTCTGGCGCTGGCCGTGGCGAAGGAAGGGGCCGACCTGGTGATCTGCGGGCGCAAGACCGTCGATTCCGAGACCTGGCAGGTGCCTCCCGAGGTGGCCGGTTTTCTCGGCTGGCCGCAACTGACGAACGTCGACCGCATCGAGCTGTCGGATGGGACCCTCCGCGGGCGCCGCGAGACGGACGAGGGCTGGGACACATATGAGCTCCCTCTCCCCGCCGTCGTCTCGGTCACCGAGTCGATCAACGAGGGGATCTGGCCGGCGAAGCGCGAGCTCGAGGGCTTCGCCCCGGACGGCAGCATCGTGCTCTGGCAGGCGACGGACCTCGTCGACGACGTGCAGCCGAACGACAAGCGCTTCGGCCAGACGGGGTCACCGACACGCGTCTTGGCGGTTAGGGACGTCACTCCGGAGCGAGCGGGTGAGATCGTCGCGTCGGGAGAGGAAGCAGCGGCGCGCGCCCTCGAGCGCTTGGGCGAAGCGGCCGGCCGGCCGGCCTCCGCGTGGGAGAAGCCGAGCCACATCGCCGAGAAGCCGGGTAAGAGCTACGACTGCTGGACGGTCGTCGAGCTCGTCGCTCGGAAGCCGCGCAAGGTCTCGCTCGAGCTACTGGGGAAGGGGCGGGAGCTGGCCGGGAAGCTCGGCGGCCTGAACTGCGCGCTCCTCATCGGCTCCGATTGCGGGGCGGCCGCCGCGGAGGCGCTCCGCTTCGGTGCGGAACGCGTCTACGTCGCCGATGAGCCTCGGTTCGCCGAATACCACCCGGAGACGTTCGCAGCGGCGCTCAAGTCTGTGCTAGTGAACTACAAGCCCCACGTGCTCCTCATCCCGTCGACGATGATGGGGCGCGACTACGGCCCGCGAACGGCCGGCGAGCTCGAGCTCGGCATGACGGGCGATTGCGTCGATCTGTCGATAGCGAAGGCCGGGCGCCTCCTCCAGTACAAGCCCGCGTACGGCGGGAACATCGTCTCTGTGATCATGGGTTCGACGACGCCGCAGCTCGCCACGGTGCGGCCGGGAATGTTCGCCACCGTCGACCCGCGAGACGACTCGGCGGGAGAGATCGTGGCCGTCGAGATCGGCAATTTACCGGAGCCGCGCACGCGCCTCGTCGAGCGAGTCCACGAACCCGATACCGCCGGCTACGAGCTCGACGCGGCAGACGTGATCGTCTGCGTCGGCAAGGGGATCGGCGGCCCCGAAGCGATCCCCGAGGTCGAGGAGCTCGCGCGCCGGCTTGGAGCCGCGGTCGGCGGAAGCCGCGGCGTTTGCGACGCGGGCTGGTTGCCGAAGAACCGACAGATCGGCCTGACCGGACGTGCTGTCGCGCCGCGGCTCTACCTCGCGGTCGGCGTTCGCGGCGCGTTCGAGCACCTCGTCGGCTCGGTGAAGGCGAGCCTCATCCTCGCGCTGAACAAGAACGAGAAGGCGCCGATCTTCCAGGCTGCAGATTTCGGTGTCATCGGGGACTGGCGCGAGACGCTTCCTCCGCTTGTCGCGGCGCTTGAGGGTCGCATCTGACGCGCCTGTACGTCCACGAGTGGGGGGACCCGGACGCCCCGTCGCTCGTCTGCCTCCACGGCGTCCAGGCTCATGGGGGGCGGTTCCGGCGGCTCGCGGAAGAGCGACTTGCCTCCCGTTGGCATGTCGTCGCCCCGGACCTGCGCGGACACGGGCGCTCGTCATGGGACGGACCCTGGGCGCTCGAAAACCACCTCGCGGACCTTCTGGAGACGGTTCCGGTTCCAGCCGCCTGGATCGGGCACAGCTTTGGAGGCCGTCTCGTTGCCGAGCTCGTCGCACGACGACCCGATCTCGTCGACCGGGCGGTGCTTCTCGACCCCGCTCTCACGGTGCCGCCGGACTACGCGCAGTTTCTGGCCGGCGAAGAGCTCGCTTCCGACGGCTCGTTCGCCACGGTCGATGATGCGATCCAGCAGACGTTCGCCGGCCTTTTCAGACGTCCGCCGGCGATCCTCGAGGAAGAGGTTCTCGAGCACCTCGAACGGGGCGCCGACGGCCGCTACCGCTTCCGGTACTCGCGCGAGGCCGTCGCGGCGGCGTATGTCGAAGTGGCCGCACCGCCGGCGCCGTGGCAAGACAAGGGTGTCCCGACGGTGATCGTCGCTGGGTCGCTGTCGAAGTTCGTCAGCGTGGGAGAGGTGGACGTCTACCGGCGCAGGCTCGGCGACCGGCTTCGAGTGATCGTCGTCCCCGGCGGACACAGCGTTCTCTGGGACGCGTTCGACGAGACGGCGGACGCAATCGAGCGTTTTCTCAACAGCTAGCGGGGTGCCTGCATGAACATCCAGCGGTGCCCTTCGAGGTCGGCCGCGTTGTACAGCCGCCCGTACGGCTGGTCCTCGGGCTCCCGCAGGATCGTCGCGCCTGCCGCGCGCGCCCGCTCGTAATGGCCCTCGACGTCGTCCACGTAGATCAGCACTCCGTCGACGATGTTGGGCGTGAAGAGCCACTTCGCCGCCTGCTCACATTCGTCCGCATGGTGCGCTGGACTGCGGTAGTCGCGCGAAGGCGAGCCGAGCATGACGAGGGCACCGTCGAGCTCGAGTTCCGCATGACTGACCCTCCCGTCCGGCTCCGTATAGCGCTCGCCGTGCTCGCGGAAGCCGAACACGTCGCTGAGCCAATCGACGGCTGCCGCAACGTTCTCGTACGAGATCATCGGCACCGCGCGCTGCTCCATCGGCCGGACGCTAGAGGATACGCGCGCCGAGCGCGCTGGCTGCGAGCTCGACTGCGAGCCGCCCCGTCGCGTTCTCCCGGTCGAGAATTGGATTCACCTCGACGATCTCCAGGGAGCCGAAGTCGCAGCTTTCCGCGACGAGCTCCATGGCGAGGTGCGCCTCGCGATACGAGAGTCCTCCGCGAACCGGCGTGCCGACGCCCGGCGCAGCCTCCGGATCGACGACGTCCATGTCCAGCGATACGTGCACGAAGGCAGCGCCCTCAATTCGCTCGATCGCTTCGCGCACGACGGCCTCGACCCCGCGCCTGTCGAAGTCGCTCATCGTGTACGCGGCGATGCCGAGCTCCTTGACGAGCTCCCGTTCCCCTTCGTCGAGGGAACGGAGGCCGAGGAGGGCGACGTGCCCGGGGTCCAGCTCGCGCGCGGGCCAGCTATCGCTTGCGAAAGTCTCCGGCGCGAGCCCGAGAGCCGCCGCAAGCGGCATTCCGTGGACGTTCCCGCTCGGAGAGGTCTCCGGAGTATTGAGATCGCCGTGGGCATCGAACCAGAGGACCCCGCCGGGTTCCGCGAGCGACGCCAGCCCGCCGAGCGTTCCAATCGCAACCGAGTGGTCGCCGCCGAGGACGACCGGGACCGCGCCCCCTTCTGCGGCTTGCTTGACGAGAGCGGCGATCTTTGCGGACACAGCTTTGATCTCCTCGAGAAACCGGGCTCGGGGATCACCCTCGTCCGTCGCCTCGGCGACGCCGACTTCGACGTTTCCGAGGTCCTCCACGTCCAGCCCGAGCGCGGCGAGCCGCTCGTCAAGACCCGCGTAGCGGATGGCCGAAGGGCCCATGTCCACGCCTCGGCGACCGGCGCCCAGGTCGAGCGCAGCCCCGATGATGGCGACCCGCCTATCCGTCATGCGGCAGGAGGCTAGACTGTCCGCGCCAGGCGAGGTAGCTCAGTCGGTAGAGCACACGGCTGAAAACCGTGGTGTCGCCGGTTCGATTCCGGCCCTCGCCACTTAGGCATGGGGAAACCCTGGTTCCCCCATGAGCCCCCTCCTTGACGGCGGTTACGCCCCGCTTTCGTTGGCGGAGCCGGCGGCTCAAACGCTTATCCGTCCGTCTCCTGACGGATCGCCGTCGGGAGCCGCGCGCGCCATGTCGCGCGCGGCAGCGGCGCGTAATGTGAGCAAAGGGTTGGCCTGCTCAGGAACTCGTAAGAGTGGCATGCGGCGGTGGTTTCCGCGCTTCAGGGCCGTTCTGCTCGATGATGATCGCCAAGTGGCCGCGGTCTCTTCACTGGCGAGGGCTGAGGAGATCGCTGGCCTCCTGCGGGTCATCCTCCGGGCCGAGTGGCGCGCGGATGTCGAGGAAGTTCTTCGTTCGGACGACGCCGAACTAGTAGACCAGGTGGCCGCGCTGCTCGAACGTATTGATCCTGCGAAGAGGATTCGCCTCCACGGCACCGGCATCCGCTGGTGGTGAGCACGCGTATGGAAGGCCGAAGGTCTGGAAGTAGACGCGGATCGCACCGCCAGCTGTCCATTTGTCACCCACGTTGGCCCGCGTGACCCTGACCGTTTCCCCCGGCGCTCGGCGCTCCGCGATCGTCGGCCGCCACGGCGACGGATGGAAGGTGAGCGTCACTGCACCGCCGGAGCGCGGGCGCGCGAACGAGGGAGTCCTGGAGCTCGTCGCCGACGCGCTCGGCGTCCCACGACGCCGCGTCCGGCTCTTGAAGGGCGAGTCCTCGCGGCGCAAGACGGTCGAAGTCGACGGGCTCGACGACGAAGAGGCCGCGCGCCGACTTGACGCTGCTGCCAATCGCTAGCGAGACGCCATCCGGGCCCGGTACCCCGTGACCGCTACCGCACGTCGTGGATCAGCCACAGACGTTCGCCGGTCTGTGACCGGGTTCGCGCTCGAGCTGTGATCTGGTGCAAGTTCGGATATTCGGCCCCCTCGGGCGAGACGATGGTGGACGCGACCAGGTAACGGACAGGCTCGCTCGTCTCGTTCGAAACGCCGTGCGCACCTTCAGGCCCGGTCGGAAAATGCACCGCCTCACCCTCCTCGAGCTCGCGGGTTCCCGAACCTGTGCGCAAGGTTGGCCGACCGCGCAGCACCACCAGGAACTCCTCCGCCCCGTGGTGGAAGTGGAACGGCACCCAGTTCCCCGGGCCGAGTTCGTAGACGCTTGCGCCGAGGCCCGCGCCACGAGGCAGACGCTTCGACCGGCTGCCGCCCCCGGACCAGTCCTCCCCCGGGTCCCACGCGTCAGACCAGATGTTGTTATCGCTCATGGCCGGACCGTACAACCGGCGCACGAGCTGCGTTGACCCTCTGGGCCGGCGCGTCTTCTCGGTGGAAGGTCAGCCCTTGTACCCGATCACCGCTTTCTCCGGAGCGCGCACGAGGGTCACGAAGCTCGCCAGGTATGCACACCCGTCCGCGACAACGAGTGTCGAGAGCGCCGGCTCGAAGCCTCCTTCGGCAGCACCCGGCAATCAGTACGCAACGCCGAGGGCCGAGCGCGAAGGCAAACGCGATCTTCAGCCAGGCTGCGTCGAGACGAGGGCGGCGCACTGCCACGGCCGGCGAGGTTCGCTCTCGCCGTGCCCGATCCTCTCCGTGACACTTTGGGCAGGAAAAACGACGTCCGGGCCGGTGCTACCGCGCCGCGGACGTCGCTTGGGGCGGCATCCTAACCGTCCTTTTTCCGAACGGCAAGGAACGCGGTTCCGCCTCCGGCCGTGAGATCCTCGAAGTTCCCGAACCCGAGTGGTGCCAGCCTCGCCCTCAGCGTCTCCGGCGGCACGTAGATCGGCGTCTCCGGCCCCCGCGACGACGCGAAGATGGCCGTTCCGCCCGGCGCCGTCACACGCGCGAGCTCCTCGAAGAAGGGGATCATGTTCTGGAGGATGACGAGGTCGAACGCGCCGTCCTCGAATGGCAAGGCGGCGCCGTCCGCTACCGCGAAGCGGACTCGGTCGGCGAGCTCCGGCGGGAGCAGGCGCGCGGCCTGCTCGACCATCGCCGGCGCCAAGTCGACGCCGACGACCTCCGTCTCCGGAAAGACGCGGGCAACGACTCGTGCCGCTTTCCCCGTTCCTGTACCGAGGTCGAGAGCGCGGTGCGGCCTGGCCGAGACGCGCTCCAGGGCCGCTCCCAGCGGGATCAAGCCCTCGGGCCCAATGCGCTCTTCCCAACCCGCCGCCATCCAGTTGAACTGTCCGCGCAGGGGCCGCCTGAAGACCCGCCACAGGCGCGGCCGGGCAACAACCGCGCGGGTGGCGAAACGGGCGAATCGGCGTCCTGCCGCATTGATGACTTCCGTTACGTCGGCGACAGTCGCACCTCCTCGCCAACTCGCGCCGAGAACATGTGCGCGGCGTTGCCCCGGTTGATCGCGAGCGCGATGTTCCGGTATGCGTCCTCGTACAGAACGATGTCGCCCGGCCGAACGTCCGCGAAGGTGCGCGCCGCGATCGCAAAGTAGCGCTCGAAGCGCACCTCGACCTCGACCCGCGTCCCGGGAACGATGCCCACGCGCTCCAGGTCCTCGCTCCTCAGGTTCAGCTGGATGTTCCCGTAGCGGTCGACGTAGAGGGCGGTCGCACGGATACGAGTCTGGCCCAGCCGCGGCTCGGGAACCTCGAGGCGCATCAGCCCGTCCGCACTCAGCGGAGGACCAAGATTTGTCAGCTCGACGCCAAGCGCGAGGTGCGCCGCGACCGGCGCGAAGATGTCCCGGCCGTGGAAGGTGCGCGAGACGGGCGCGAGCAGATACTCCTCGCTCGCGATCTCGACGGCCTCCGCGATTCCGCCCAGCCGATCGGCCGCCACGAGCAAAAGGCCGTTGTCGGGCCCGACGTACAGGCGCCCGTCTCCACCGCGCAGGGCGAGCGGCTTGCGGTCGCCGCCGACGCCCGGGTCGACGACGGCGACGTGCACGCCGACGGGCATGTACGGCAGCGTGTTCGCCAGGACGAGCGCGCCTTGGAGCACGTGTTGCGGCGGAATCCCGTGCGTAATGTCGATCACCTCGACGTCGGGGGCAATCCGCTTGATCACGCCGCGGCAGGTGCCCGCGAAGTCGTCCTCGAGGCCGAAGTCGGTCAGGAGGGTGATGAACCGGCTCGCGATGCGGCGAGCTTAACGGCTCGCACCACGCCTTCCAGGTCGTGTGTGTCGGCCTCGGCGACGACGTTCAGTCCGCGGCGTTCGGCCTCCTCGGTGGTGATCGGCCCGATGGAGACGCAAGCCGGGCGCGCGCGGGTCGCGGCGAGCGCTCGCGCAGTCGAGGCGGACGAGAGGACGGCGAGGTCGACGTCCGGAAAGGAAGCGGGCACGACCTCGACGGTCCGGTAGAGCGGGACGAAATCAGCGGCGAGCTCCTCCACGACCAGGCGGCGGGCGCCCTCCGCCGCCGGAAAGAGGACGCGCCCGGCCGGGTTGGGAAGCTCCTCGAGGAGTCCCTCCTGGGTCGAGCGTCTGGCGACGAGAGCCGGCTCGACGCCTTTCGCCAGCAGGGCCTCCGCGGTTCCCTGCCCGATGGCGGCAACCTGAGGCAGCGGCCCCTCGAGCCGGCGGAAGAGCTCGTCGACGGCGTTTCGGCTCGTCAGGATCACCCAGTCGTAGCCGTCGGCGCGAATCGGCGGTCCCTCGATGGGTTCGATGCGTATCAGTGGCGCTTCCACGACGTCGAGACCCGCGTCGCGCAGACGGACCGCGAGCCGCGCGTCAGTGCCCGTGACCGCGACCTTCACGTGACGAACGCGAGCAGCTCGTCGGCGAGCGCCTCGGGGTCGGCGCCACGGCGGCGCTCGACCCAACTTCCGTCCTCGGCCGCAATCAGGGCGGTGAGCGCCTCGCCGTCGTGGTATGCGGCCACGGGAGCGAGGCAGCCGGCGCCAATGCGGGCGACGCACATGCGCTCTGCGGTCACGCGGCGACGCGTCTCGGCATCGTCGGCGGCTGCGACGAACTCCTCTTCTCCGGCCCGCACCTGGAGAGCGACGGCCCCCTGACCCGCTTCCGGGACGAGCTCCTCAGGCGCGAAGCGGTGACCGATCTCGTCGCCGAGCCCGAGCCGGTCGAGCCCTGCAGCCGCGAGCACCACGGCGTCGAGCCCTCGCTCGCGCCGCTTACGCAGACGCGTGTCGACGTTGCCGCGCAGCGGCTCGACCGAGAGGCCCGGCTCGAGGGCGAGGAGCTGCGCACGGCGCCGGACTGAAGCGGTGCCGACCCGCATCCCAGCACGGAGGCCATCCGCGCCGCAAAGGGCGTCGCGCGGGTCGTCCCGCTGAAGATACGCGCCGATCGCAAGCCCTTCGCTGTCTGTGGATGTCATGTCCTTGGCCGAATGGACTGCAACGTCGATCCGGCCGGCCAGGAGCGCCTCCTCGATCTCCTTGACGAACACTCCCCGCGCGCCGATCTCTCCGAACGGTTTCGAGCGGTCGCGGTCGCCGGTCGTCGTGATGGGAACGAGGGCGACGTCCAAGCCAGGGTTCGCGCGGCGCAGTGCGTCGGCCGCGAGCTCGGCCTGGGTGAGCGCGAGCCTACTTCCCCGGCTTCCCAGGCGAATCAGCATCTTCGAGCGCGAACAGGTGCCTGATCGCATCCGCGTAGGCCGCGCCGTCCGCCGCCACAGCCGCCTCCTTCATGCGCACGGTCGGCAGGTGGAGGAGCTTGTTCACGATCTGCGCCGTCAGCGATTCGACTGCGCGGCGCTGGCTGGGCGACAGCGAGCCGAGGCGGCTCTCGGCCCGGGCCAGCTCCGCCTCCCGGATCGACTCGGCCAGCGCACGAAGCGAAGCAATCGCGGGGACAACGTCGAGGGAGAGCTGCCATTCACGGAAGCGCGACGCCTCCTCCACCACGATCGTCTCCGCGCGCACCGACTCCTCGCGGCGGCCGGCGACGCTCTCGTCGACGACCCGTGCGAGGTCGTCGATGTCGTACAGGTAGCACCCCTCGATGTCGTTGACCGCCGGGTCGACATCCCGAGGAACGGCGATGTCGACGAAAAAGATCGGGCGGCCGCGCCGCTTCCTCATGGCCCGCTCGACCTGCTCCGCGGAGAGAACGTACGCGGGCGAGCTCGTCGAGGCGATCACGACGTCGGCGTGCTCGAGCTCTTCCTCGACGGCGTCCAGGCCGACCGCGCGCCCGCCGAAGCGGCGCGCAACCCGTTCCGCCCGCGCAACGGAGCGATTGGCGACGAACACGCTCTCCACTCCGCGGGAGATGAGGTTGACCGTCGCCAAGTCGCTCATCTTTCCAGCGCCCAGGACGAGGATCCGACGGCCCTCAAGTCCACCGAAAACGCGCTCGGCGAGCTCGGCCGCGGCCGACGAGATCGAGGCCGGGTTCTCGCCGATCGCGGTCTCCGTGCGCACGCGCCTTCCGACCCGCAGCGCCTGCCGGAAGACACGATGGAGCACCGGCCCAGCTGTGCCGCTTTCCTGCGCGAGCTCGTACGCCCCGCGCACCTGGCCGAGAATTTGCGCCTCGCCGGGGATCAGCGAGTCGAGGCCGGCGGCAACGCGGAAAAGATGAAGAGCGGCTGCCTCGTCCACGACCGTATAGAGCGAGGGCGCGATCTCGCTCTCCGAGAGACCGGCGAGCGCCGTCAGCTGCGCGAACGCGCGCGCCTGCGCCGCCTCCTCCTCGGGGTGGACGACGTAGAGCTCGGTGCGGTTGCAGGTCGACAGCACCGCGGCCTCGGCGTCGTCGCCCGCGAGGCGTCCGACGAGCTCGCGGTTCTCGGCGGCGCTAACGAAGAGCTGCTCGCGCAGCTCGACCGGAGCGCGGTGGTGCGAGGTGCCGACGAGGATGAGGCGCATCAGAAATGTGAAACGGGGACGAGGGAAGCGATCACGAAGGCGAGGCCTGCGACGGCGAGGTACGCCGTCCGCCGGCCGCGCCACCCGAGCTCGTACCGCACGAGGACGAAGCCCGCGTACACCGTCCAGACGGCGAGCGCGACGCCCATCAGCGCGTCGAAGCTGCCTCCCTCCACGGCGAGCCGAGCCAGGCCGACGACGAGTCCGAGCGTGAGCGCAGGCAGAGCGACCAGGATCGTGCGGGCGCTCAGCCGGTCGAGCGCCTCTTGCGACGGGGCCCGCTGGCGGAGTACGCCCGGCGCGCGGCGCTTGAGCCGCCGCTCCTGCCAGAGGTAAAGCCCGGCCAGCCCGGCAGCAAGCGTAAAGCCGGCGAGCGCGGCGAGAACGAGCCCCACGTGGAACGCGAGAAAGACATCACCGAGCTCCCCTCGTCGGCGCGACCCGGCGCCGCCCGCAGCCCAGGCGAGCGCGAAGAGCGTAACGACGACCGGCATGACGGCGAGGCCGAGGAGGCGAAACGGAGAGCGGCACCCCCAGACGAGATAGGCGCCCACGACGAGCCAGACGAACAGGTTGAGCGACCCAGCCCACGTCCCCCAGGGAAACCCATGCGCCCGAATCGCCTGATCGACGAGAAGACCGGTCTGGGCAAGCCAGCCGAAGCGCACGCCCCAGATCGCATAGCGCGCAAGCCGGCCCGGCCGGATGCCGTCGCCGAGATACGCAACGAACGCTTCCGCGTAACCCGCGAGCGCCGGCCAGAAGAGGAAGGCGGCAACCTCCATGGCTAGGCCGCCTCCCGGCGGTCTCGCTTCTCCCGCGCGAGCCCGACCAGCTCGCTCACCTCGCGCTCAAGGCGCGAAAGCTTGAACGCGTACAGGACGACGTAGAGGAGGACGACGGCGAGTACGACGAGATAGGCCGCCGTCGCGTACTTCTCGGCCGACGTCATTGCAAGGCCTCGCGCAGCTCGCGCAGACGCGCGTCGACGCGCTTGCCCGTCAGCTCGTTCCGGTACAGCGTCCCGGCAAGCGCGAGCATTCCAGCCAGGCAGACGAAGAAGGTCGTGAACTGGCTGACGGTCAGCTTACTGCCGACGTCGTGCGAGAAGACGACGGGATGGACGAGGTCCGCGGCGAGCCGGATGGCGAGAAAGCTGATCGGGATCAGCACGACGCCGAACAGCGCGTACACGGCCGACATGTTTGCCCGGCGCGGCCCCGGGTCGACGGAGAAACGGAGCATGAAGTACGCGGCGTAGAAAAGGAAGAGGACGAGGAAGAGGACGAGCTGCCGCGATCCCCACACCCACCAGTGACCCCAGGACGTCCGCGCCCAGACGGAGCCCGTGATCAACGTGAGGATCCCGAAGATGACGCCCATGTGCACCGCCGTGTAGCTCTCCAGGTCATAGCGGCGGTCGCGCGTCCACAGAAGCCGGAGCGCCTTCCAGGCCGCCCAGCCGAAGCAGGCGTACGAGGTCAGCGCGATCGGCACGTGGTAATAGAAGATCCGCTGGCGGAAGCCCTCGAGCGGTGCATTCGGCACCCAGTAGAAGGCAAGTGCCGTGCCCGTGAGGAGCAGGACCGCGGCCGCCGCGGCGAGGACGACCGCTTGGTTATTCCGTAACGACATACTCAAAGCTCGCCCAGGACAGAATCGCAAATACCGCGTCGTAGAGACCCAGGAAGGCGAGGTAACGGCCCGGATGCGCCGCCACCGATGCCCCGACGCCGCCGACGACGACCGGGATGACAAGGGGGAGGAAGAGGAGCGGGAGCAATAGCTCACGCGCGCGGCTCGCCGCGGCCATGGCGGCGAGCAGCGTCCCGACGGCGGCTAGGCCGATGTCGGCCAGGGCGACCGCGGCAACGAACTCCCATCCGACGGGACCGAAGAAGAGCCCGTATGCAGGCAGGGCGACGACCTCGGCGAGAACGAGGAACGCGGCCACGCCGATCCCTTTCCCCAGCCAGATCGCGCTCCGGTCGCACGGGGCGAGAACGAGCCCGTCGAGCACTCGCTGCTCGCGCTCCGCGACGAAGGCCCGCACGAGCCCGAGCAAGGCGGTGAAGAGAAGCGCCACCCAGAGCAGACCGGCCTGCGCCGCGTCAGACGTCTTGGCGGGAAGCGCGAAGTGGAAGACGACGAGCGTCGAGAGGACGAAGAGAAGCATGGCGGGCAGGGTGTCCCGCGAGCGCAGCTCCAGCAGTAGGTCCTTGCGTGCGAGCGCTGCGACGTCGCGAAGATAGGTCATGCGAGCGGGAGCTCCTCGGTCGCCTTGGCACGCACGCGATCCGGCTCGTGCGTGGCAACGACGAGCGTCTTCTCGCCGGCGTGCTCCGAGAGCAAGTCGTCCACCAGCCGGGACGCGTCGGCGTCCAGGCCGGCGTAGGGCTCGTCGAGGAGCAGCAGGGTCGGCTCGTGCAGGACGGTGCGGCAGAACGCAAGCCGCTGCGCCATTCCCTGCGAGAAGGAGCCGACGCGCTCGTGCCGCGCGTCCCACAGCCCGAACCGCTCGAGCAGCATTCCGATCCGCTCTCTTCGTTCGGCTACCCGGTAGAGCCGTCCGTAGAGATCGAGGTTCTCGAGCGCGGTTAGCTCCCGGTACACGAGCGGCTCGTGCGCCAGGTAGCCGATCTCCCCGCGCTCGACGGCGACCTCGAGCTCGCCGGCCGTCGGGGCGAGCAGGCCTGCGCAGAGTGACAGCAGTGTCGATTTCCCGGCGCCGTTCGGGCCGGTGACGAGGAGGAACCCGCCCGCCGCGACCTCGAAGTCGAGCCCCCGCAGGACCCGTTTCGCGCCGAAGTCCCGCCCGAGTCCCCGCGCCGTAATCACAGGACAACGTCCACGAGCACGAAGGCGAAAAACGTGACGCTGATGACCCCGTTCATGGTGAAGAACGCCATGTCGAGCCTGCGGCGGTCGCGCGGCGAGACGAGCGAGTGCTCATAGACCAAGAGAGCCGCAACCGCAGCGACGCCGAGCCAGTAGAGGAAGCCGATCGATAGGCCGGCACCGGCGGCCACCAGAAGCCCGATCGTCGCTCCGTGACAGAGCCGAGCCCCGCGAAAAGCGGCCTCGATTCCGAACCGCGCCGGCAGTGAGTGCAGTCCCTGCTCGCGATCGACCTCGAGATCGAAGAGCGCGTACAAGAGATCGAAACCCGCCACCCACAGCGCCACCGCGCCGCCGAGCGCCCACGCCTGCCACGGAAGGTCGTTTGTAATCGCTGCCCAGGCCCCCAGCGGGGCGAGCCCGTCGACCGCGCCGAGCCAGAAGTGCGAGAGCCAGCTCCAGCGCTTCAGGTACGGATACACGACGAAGGCCGCGACTGGGATGGGCCACAGCCAGCGGACGATCGGGGCGAGCTGGTACACGGCCAGCAGGAACACAGCGACGGAGGCGAGCGCGAACACGACGACGTGCCACGGCTCGAGCGCGCCTCGCGGCAGCTCCCGGCCGGCCGTGCGCGGGTTCCGCGCGTCGATGCCCGCGTCGATGAGCCTGTTCAAAGCCATGGCCAGGCTGCGGGCACCGACCATCGCCACTGAGATCCAGAGGAGATCGTGCGCGCTCGGGACGCCGTCCACGGCGAGGAATGCACCGATGTACGCGAACGGAAGGGCAAAAATCGTGTGCTCGACCTTGACGAGCGAGGCAAAGAGGCGCGGATAACGGATGAGCGCCTCGGTCATGTTTGTGCGTGGGTCGTTGTCTGGTCTGTCAACAGCTCCAGAGCGTGCGCGAGAGCCGGCCTGAGAACCGCATAGCCGTCCCTGCAGCCCCCGGGCGAGCCCGGCAGATTGACCACGAGCGTCGATCCGACCGTCCCCGCCGCTCCTCGGCCGAGAAGTCCGTGCGGCGTCTTGGCGACCGCGTCGACTCGGATCGCCTCCGCAATCCCCGGCGTCAGGCGGTCGACCACGTCGGCCGTCGCCTCCGGAGTCACGTCGCGAGGCGCGAGCCCGGTGCCGCCCGTGGTCAGGACGAGGCGAGCCTCGCGCGCGAGATCGTGGAGCGCGGCTGCGATCGTGTCCCGCTCGTCCGGGACGACGCGCCGCGTCACCTCGTAGCCGTCCTCCACCAACAGGCCTGCGAGGAGGTCTCCGCTTGCGTCCTCACGCTCGCCACGTGCAACCCCGTCCGAGACGGTCAGGACCGCCGCCTTCATCCCTTCGTCTTCTCGAGGAGGCGCACCTCTTCGATCACGAGCTCGGGGTCGACGCCCTTGACCATGTCGTAGACGGTCAACGCCGCGAGCGCCGCGCCGGTCAACGCCTCCATCTCGACACCCGTCTGGGCGGTCGTCTCGACGGTGGCGGTGATCTCGACCCCGTCTGCCTCCGCGGCGACACTGACGTCGACGTGCGACAGGGGGAGGGGATGGCACAGCGGGATGAGGTCGGCGGTCTGTTTCGCGGCCATGATGCCCGCCACCTGTGCAATCGCCAGGGCGTCTCCCTTCGGCAGCTCGGTGAGCGCCCCCACCGTGTCCGGCCGCATGCGCACGAACGCTCGCGCCGTTGCCCGCCGGCGTTCGTGCGGCTTTCCGCCCACGTCGACCATGTGGACGCTTCCGCTCTCGTCCACGTGCGTGAGGCCCGGTTTTCCAGGCATTTCAGACCGGAAGTCTAGTGCGGGCACACCCGGCTGCGGCCTCGAGATCCTCGAGCTGCTGCTCGATCCATGCGCCGATGTCGTTCTCCCGCACGTGGCGGCGAATCGCCTCGAGACGAGCACGGCGCTCGGCCGCCGGCAGCTCGAGCGCTTCGTGCAGCGCCTCGGCCTGGCCGGCAACGTCGAAGGGATTTACCGAGACCACCCACGGACCGAGCTCCTCGTGCGCACCGGTGTTCTCCGACAGGACGAGAACTCCGCCGCGCACGTTGACGAGCGGCGCCTCCTTGGCGACGAGGTTCATGCCGTCGAAGATGGCGTTCACGAGCAGCACGTCGTACTGCTTGTAGGCGGCGAGGGCTTGCGGAAAGTTGTCCTCGATCCGCAGGTCGACCGGGAGCCAATCGTCCTGCCTGAAGCGGTCGTTGAGGGTGCGCGCTGCGCGCTGAATCGCGCCGAGGTATTCCGAGTACTCCGGGATGTCCTGGCGCGAGGGGTCGAGGAGGACGAGCATGGCGACTCGTCCGTGCATCTCCGGATGCGCCTCGAGGTAGAGCTCAAACGCACGGAACCCCCGGACGATGTTCTTGGACGGATCGGTGCGGTCGACGCGGACGATGAGCCGCTCGGGTCGCGATTCCTCGATCCGCTCCTCCTCTTCGAGCACGCTTTCGCTCGCGGCCAGCGTGCCGAACTCGTCCGGATCGACGGAGATCGGCCGCACGTTCACGGACGTCAGTCGGCCCCTGAAGCGGGCCTCGCCGGCCCCGAAGTCGACCTCGGCGCCGACAATGTCCCAGCAGCTGCGGAGAAAGTTCCGCGCCCAGCGCTCGGTGTGGAAGCCGACGACATCGTTGGCGAGCATCCCTTCGTGGATTGCGCGGCGGATCGCGTCCGGCAGGACTCGCCAGTAGTCGGGCTGAGGCCACGGAATATGGACGAACTGGGCGATCGTCGCCTCGGGAGCCCACTCGCGCACAAACGCGGGAGCGACGTAGAGGTGGTAGTCGTGGAAGAAGACGGCTGCATCCGGCTGCTGGCCGAGCTCCGCGACGACGACCTCGGCGAAGCCGCGGTTGACCGCCTCGTATCCATCCGACCACGCGTTGTGGAGGCCCTGGTCGATGTCGGGTGCGTCGGCGAGCCCCCACAGGTAATGCTGGACGAACCAGAGCGTCGGATTGGCGACGACGTTGTAGTAGAGGTCGTACGCCTGAGGATCGTGGGCCACGAGCCGCAACCGGTACGGAGCGCCGTCCGCCGCCGTCTGCGCGATCGCCTCTCCTCCCGCCTCTTCGACGACCGCCCTGTCCTCGTCGCTCATCGCGCTTGCGATCCACGTGACGTCCTGATAGCGGACGAGACTCCGCAGCGCCGTGACGAGCCCTCCGCCCCCGCGCACCGCCACGCGCTCGCCAGCGGCGTCACGTGAAAACGTGACCGGGCCCCGGTTCGAAACGACGATCAGCCTCTGCCTGCCGGGCATCCGCTGAGGGTACCCGCGCGGCGGCGGATTAGCCTTGTGCTGCGCCGGCGACCAGGAGATCGCCGCCCGCGACATCGTTTCCGGATAGCCGGTTGAAGAGCGCCAGCCAGTCGCGGAGGAGACGCGGCGAGAGGAAGTGGCGTCGCACGTACTCCTTTCCCTTCAGCGCCATCGCACGAGCCTCCGTGGGCTCCTCGAGGATCCGGTCGAGCGCCTCGGCACACTCGGCAACGGATTCGACAAGAAAACCCGTCTCCCCGTCTTGGATCTGGTCGACGATACCGCCCACCCGGCCGGCAACCAGCGGGCGGGCTTTCCAGAGCCCCTCGGTGACGGTCAGGCCGAAGCCCTCCCGTACCGACTTCTGGATCAGAGCGGACGAGTGCACCTGAAAGGCGTTTACCTCGACCGACCCCACGTTGTTCAGGTTCGAGAGGATGAAGATGTCCGGGTCGCCCTGCGCCGCCGCGACCGTCTGGTTGTAGTAATCCCAGCCCTCCGGGTCGTCATGGGCCATCGAGCCGACGAGCGCGAGCTGCGCGCTGTGATGCTTGGCCCGCAGGAGGCGCCAAGCCTCGATCACGCCGACCGGGTCCTTCCACGGATCGAAGCGGGAGATCTGGGACACGAGCGGACGATCGACGTCGATCCCGAACTGGTCGACGATGTAGGCCGCGTCCTCGGGCGAAAGCGCCATGTTCTTGGGCGTCAGCGGATCGATAGCGGGCGGCCAGATGTAGGCGGGCGGGAGCCCATTGGAGCTCGGCACGTACGCCTGGCGGTGGAACACGGTCGCGTCGTAGGAACCGAGCCACGGGCGAATGAAGTCGAGAACCTCCGCGTTCGGCGTCGAGAGGTCGATGTGACAGCGCCAGATCCAGCGGCGGCCCACCTCCCTCGCATGTTCGATCACCCCCGCCGGCTGGGGATCGTGGACGATGACGAAGTCGAAATCGCCCTCGAGAGCCTCGGCGTTCTCACGGTTGTAACGGCGAAAGATCTCCTGCTCGGCGTCGGAGAGCCCGCGCGGGCTGCCCTGCAGCGCGTTGTGGACCGCCTTCGTGACGTCGAAGAACTCGTCTTGGCCGTAGATGACGCGCCACTCGGTCTCGAGCCCGGCGTCGCGCATGAGGGGGACGAGCGTGTACAGAATCTCGGCGACGCCCCCGCCGAATGCGGTCGCGGACAGATGGAGGACGCGCTTGCCCGCGAGGGGGTCGGCGAGCGCACGGATCTGGTCCATCAGCCCACGGCTCGCAATCGTCACGTAGTCGGCGAGCGGCTTGCTTCCGACGTTGACGCTCAGAAGCTGCACGGCGGCGGAGAATACAGACGCGCTGCGGTTCTCTAGGGAATGTACTTCGTGAAGCGGAGGCGAGACCCTCCGCCGTCGCGCGCACCGATCTCGAGCTCGTCCGTGATCGCGCGGATGATGGCGATGCCGAGGCCACCTTCGTCCAGCTCCTCCTGAGCTCGCTGGATCACCTCGGGGTCGAACCCTGCGCCGTCGTCCGTCACCTCGACCTCGATTCGATCCCCTGCCAGCTCGTAATGGACCTCGACGATCCCCTCACGGCCCTCCTCGTACGCGTGGCGGACGGAGTTCGAGCACGCCTCCGTGAGCGCGAGCTTGAGGTCGGCCACCAGCTCGGGCGCGAGCGCGCGTGTCCTCGCGAGGCCCGTGAGCGCCAGCCGACAGAGCGCGACGTACTCGGGGCGGGCCGGAATCGTCAGCGCCACGCGTGCTCCCCGCCTGGTCAGAGGGACCCCGGTCCGCTCCATGGAGATCGACGCCATATCCGTGAGGTTCCCGCGGAAAAGCCCTCCTAAACCTAGTCGAACCTCAACGAATCTGCGATCGCTGGGGCTCCTAAAGGGTGCTTACCCGCTGGCGGCGCCGGTCCAAACAGAAGCCAGGCGCCGGCGCGCAACAGCAACTGCCTCGGGGTTGGAGTCGATGAGCACGAAGCGGCGCCCGAGCGCCGCCGCCACCGCACCGAGAGTCCCCGAGCCCGCGAAGCAGTCCAAACACCAGTCCCCAGGGCGCGTCGAGGCCTGCACCATGCGGCGCACGAGCCCCTCTGGCTTTTGCGTCGGGTAGCCGGTCTTTTCCTTGCCCGTGGGCGAGACGATCGTGTGCCACCAGACGTCGGTGGGGAGCTTTCCGCGCGCGGCTTTGTCCGCGGTCACGAGCCCGGGCGCCATGTAGGGCTCGCGCTCGACGGCATCGGAGTCGAACCAGTAGCGCTCGGGATCCTTGACGTACACGAGGACGGTGTCGTGCTTGGCCGGCCAACGACGGCGGGGCTTGCCGCCGTAGTCGTAGGCCCAGATGATTTCGTTCAGGAAGCACTCGCGGCCGAACAGCTCGTCGAGGAGCAGCTTGACATAGTGCGCCTCGCGGTAGTCGAGGTGGAGGTAAAGCGTTCCGCTCTCGGCGAGGACTCGGCGCACCTCACGCAAGCGTGGCTCGAGAAAGCCGAGGTAGTCGTCGAAGGTGTCCCGGTACGACGACTCGGCGAGAACCCGCGTCGAGTAGCGACGGCCCTGGAAGCCGGTGCGGTCTCCGCCTGGATCCGCGACCGTCGTGAGCGTCCGACGGCGCTGCTCCCTGCCGGTGTTGAACGGCGGATCGAGATAGGCGAGCTGGAAGCCCCCGTCAGAGAACGCCGGCAGGAGCTCGAGATTGTCCCCGAGCAGGATCAGATCCTCGATCGGCTTCCGACCCATCGAGGCCAATGTAGAGGGCCTATCGGCCGCTGTTCGGCGGGTTGGCGGGCCGCTCGCCGAGCACGACGTCGACCACCACTCGCTCCTTGCCGCGCAAGATCGTCAGCCTCGTCGTCTGGCCGGGGAGGAGCTCTTCGGTGATGGCGCGGACTACGTCCTCCGCGCGCTCGACGGGCCGGCCGTCGATGGCGACGATGAGGTCGCCGCCGGCCCGGAACGGGATACCGGTGAAGTCCCGCTCGTCACCCCCGCCCCGCAGTCCTGCCTTCGCCGCCGGGCTTCCGTCGACGACCGTTTGAATCGCTGCGCCCCGGTTCGCAGCGAAGCCGAAGTGCTGGGCCAACTTGGGTGTCAGGGTCTGGGTGGACACGCCCAGCCACGCGTAGCGGACGCGGCCGCTTGCGATCAGCTGCTCCATCGAGCGCTTAGCGGAGTTGATCGGGACCGCGAAGCCGACGCCTTCCGCATTGCCCGACTCGCTTCTGATCTGCGCGTTGATGCCGATCACGCGGCCGCGGGCGTCGAACATTGGTCCGCCCGAGTTGCCGCGGTTGATCGGCGCATCGGTCTGGATCGCATCCACGAGGTCGTAACTCGACGTGAGCGACTCAATCGAGCGCTCCGTCGCAGCGACAACGCCCACGGAGAGCGAGTTCTCGTTCCCGAACGGGCTTCCGATCGCTGCCACAGGCTGGCCGACGACGACTCGCGCCGAGTCCCCCAGCGGGATTGGGCCCAACCGGTGTTCCTTCGGATCGACCTTGAGGAGGCCGACGTCGTCGTAAACGTCCCAGCCGACGATGCGAGCGGGGACGCGGTCACCATCACGAAACTCGATGAAGACCGTCGAGGCTGGCTGAGGCTTGTCGCCGGCCGATGTCTCGCCCGCGGTCGTGATCACATGCGAGTTGGTGAGGATGTAGCCCGCGCGGCTGACGACGAAGCCCGAGCCCTGTGCCGCATCGCCGCCTCCGTTCTGAGCGTGCGAGCCGAAAATGGCCACGATGGTGACGACGCCGGCCGCGCGCTCGCGGTAGATCTTCGCCGGATCGAATCCGTTGCCGGCGAGCGGCTTGCCCGTCCCGTTCGGGTTGACGCGGTTTACGGCCGGAGCCGGCGCCGCCTGGGTGAGAACGATGGTGCTCGTCTTCCCCGTGCCGAACCACCCAGTCGCCTTGGCGACCGTGAGAGTGGCGATGCTGCCCAGGAGGGCGCAGACGACCGCGATGCCGGCTAGAGCTCCGGGGCGCACTTTCGCATCGTAGTTGTCACAGAAGCGGTGTCCGCGAAGGCCATGTCGCAATCCACTACACGTACCAAGCTTGAGGGATGGAGTCCGTGAATCCTGAGATTGCTTGGGCCGCGGGGCTTTTTGAAGGAGAGGGCTCGATTACGCATGTCTACGGCCGGACGCAACTGCGGATCCAGATGGCGGACCACGAGGTCCTTGAGCGGTTCCTCAAGATCGTGGGCGTGGGGAAGATCTACGCGCCGTACACGAAGCCGCACCGCGACGGCTTCAACCGCAAGCCGCGATGGATCTGGATCTGCGAAGGGCCCCTCGCGCACACCATCTTTCGCACGCTCGCACCTTGGTTAAGCACGCGCAGACGGGAGAGAGGCCGCGAGGTCGGTATCGATTTCCCGTGAAAAGGCTCTGTCCGAAAGGGGCAATACGAGCGCGAATACAGTCTCGCCGGGCTCGGATTGGAGCTCGATCGAGCCCTCCATGCGCGCCGCGAGCTCGGATGCGATCGCCAGGCCGAGACCGCTACCGGAGGCCTTGCCGCCGTCGGCGCGGTAAAAGCGGTCGAAGATTCGCGCCTGATCGGCGCCCGGGACGCCGGGACCGTCGTCGCGCACCGCGAGAACTGCGTGCCCGTCGTCACGGCCGGCCGTCACCAGCACGCTCGTTCCGGCGGGCGTGTGACGGATCGCGTTCTCGAGCAGGATGCGTCCGATCTGCAGCACCCGCTGCTCGTCTGCCTGCGCGAACGCCTCGTCTGTCTTCGCAGCCAGAACGTGGCCCGAGGCCTCCGCCAGCGCACGGAATTCCTCGGTGACCGTTCGCGCGGTCGCGGCAATGTCGACTTCCGTGCGCGAGACGGCCAGCTGCCCCGCGTCCAGGCGCGAGAGATCGAGCAGGTCCGTGGCCAGCTTTGTCAGGCGCTGCACCTGCGCCGACATCTCGTCGACGAACTCGGCCCGCTCGCGCTCGTCGAGCTCCTCGTTCACGATCAGCTCGAGGAAGCCGCCGAGCGAGAAGAGCGGCGTGCGGAGCTCGTGCGAGGCGTTCGCGATGAACTCGCGCCGCGCGTGCTCGAGCTGCGCGAGACGCAGGCGCATGCTGTCGAACGCGCGCGCGAGCTCGCCGATCTCGTCCTCGACCGGATCGACGACCGGCTGCTCGAAGTCACCGGCGGCAATGCGGCCCGAGGCTTCCTCGAGACGGCGGATCCGCCCCGAGAATCGCCAAGCAGCCACCACACCGCCGAGCAACGACACGAACAAGGCGGCCAAGCCGGCGAAAATGAGCGTCCGACGGACGAGGGTGACGTTCGCCAGCGCATCCTTGAGCGGCGTCGAGAGCAGGACGACGGTGTCGGAGGTGATCGGAAAGGCGACCTCTCCGCGGTCCTGCCCGTCTCGCTTCACCCGGCCCCGCGCCACTCGGCGTGAGTCGAGTGCAGCCCGCGCGATGGGATCCGCCTGGATGTTCCCGGTCCCAAGGGGGTTCGAGTCGGCGATGTCGCGCAAGGTGCTGGCGTGAAGCTGCTGGAGCACCACGACCCTGGCGCCGAGGGTCGACTGGAAGGCGCGGGCTAGGGCGTCGTATGTCGTGGCGGGATCGCTGTTCTCGAACGCGCGCGCAACGGTCGGCCTGGCGGTTTCGAGCTCGTGGATCTTCGTGTTCACAAGGCGCGATTCGAGCCGCGGCACGACGGCCAGGTAGACGATTCCGAGGGCGCCCACCACGATGACCAAGAGGGCGAGTCCGAACTTCAGCGCGAGTCTCGGGTGCAGGAGCCTGTTCACGAGGCATCCCTGAACCGATAACCGACGCCACGGACCGTGAAGAGGTACTCCGGCCGTCGCGGATCGCGCTCGATCTTTTCCCGCAGGTGGCGCACGTGGACGTCGATCGTGCGCAGGTCGCGGTAGGCGGCGCCGCCGCGGAGCGCGCCCAGAAGCATCTCACGGGTGTAGACGCGCCCGGGATTGGCGGCCAGCGTGCGCAGGAGCTCGAACTCGAGGTAGGTCAGCTGCACCGGATGGCCCCGCACCTCGACTGCGCGGCGCGGGACGTCGACGTGGAGCCCGTCCACGTCGAAGACGTCAGTCCGCGCCGAAGCGGCGGGGAGCTGCGCGCGGCGCAAGGCCGCGCGGACACGGCTGCGGAATTCGCCGATCGAGAACGGCTTCGTGATGTAGTCGTCCGCCCCGAGCTCCAGTCCGACGACTTTGTCGAGTTCGTCGTCGCGAGCGGTCAGCATGATGATCGGAACGGCGCTCCGCGAGCGCAGGCGGCGGCAGACCTCGAGCCCGTCCACCTTCGGCAGCATGATGTCGAGGATGACGAGATCGACCTCGTTCTCATCGAAGCGCGCCAGGGCCTCCTCGCCGTCGCGCGCCTGCACGACCCGAAACCCTTCGCGCTCGAGCGGGAACGCGAGGAGCTTTTGCACCGACTCCTCGTCGTCGACCAGCAGGATGGTGGCGTCCTGAGCCAACGAAACAAAGGATAGGCTCCGGCCCGATGGCGGTAGCACCGCCTCGGCGACGGCCGCGTCGCGGCTCGCTAGAACGTCCTGTTTCCGGCCGGATCTACCGGACGGCCTGGCTCGCGGCTGCTGTCCCGCTGCTCGTCGCCGCCTTCAGCCTCGGGCGGCCCGTCGCGCTCCAGCAGCCAAGATTGCCGGCGTCGTTCGACCGCACGACCGCCGTGCAATTCGCCAAGGAGTTTGCTCACCGAAACCCGGACCGGCGTCCAGGATCGTCCGGCGCGCGGCGGGCCACCGACTGGGTCGCCGCACGTCTCCACGACTACAAGTTCACAGTCGAGCGGCAGGAGTTCACCGCGAACGTCCCGGGTCTCGGCCGCCAGCGCTTCGTCAATCTCGTCGCCACCGCCCCGTTCCGGCCCGGCCAGGAGATCGTCCGTTCACAGCAGGTGATCGTCGTGATGGCGCACCGCGACAACCTCGGAGGCTCTCCGGGCGCGAACGACAATGCGTCGGGGACGGGGGCGCTCCTCGAGCTCGCCCGTGATGTCGGCAGCTCGGCGCTTGCGCACTCGCTCGTGCTCGTCTCCGAGGACGGCGGCGCCTACGGCTCCGTCGGCGCGGAGGAGTTTGCCCGCAACTCAGGGCTCGGCAATCGCCTCGCCGTCGTCATCAATCTCGACGCGATCGCCGGCTCGGGCCCTCCCCGGCTCGAGTTCGCCGGCGAGACCCCGCGAACGCCGACGGCCACGCTTGTCGCGACGGCGGCGGCGACCGTCGAAGCGCAGGCCCACCAAGCGCCTCGACGCCCGAGCGCCGCGGCCCAACTCGTCGACCTCGCCTTCCCCTTCACCCTTTACGCACAGGGGCCGTTCATCGCGCACGGCGTGCCCGCGGTCACCCTGACGTCGGCCGGCGCACGACCACCCCAGCCGGCCGGCGACACACCACCCAACCTGAACGCCCAACGACTGGGCGAGATGGGCAAGGCGGCGCAGACGCTTCTCGGGTCGCTGGACGAGGCGGCCGACGTCGCACGCGGAACGGAGTCCTACGTTTGGGTGGGCTCCCGCCTCGTCCGCGGCTGGACGATCCAGTTCCTCTTCCTGACAGCGCTCCTTCCGTTCCTCGCCGCGGTCGTCGATCTCTTCGCGCGCTGCCGGCGCCGGCACATCGCGCTGCGACCAGCGCTGCGAAGCCTCGTGAGCCGCCTCGGGGTCTGGCTCTGGGCCGGCGCGTTGTTCGCGTTCCTCGCCTTCACGGGGATCCTCCCGCGAGGGGACGCGCGTCCGATCGCGCTCAACACACAGGTCGCCGGCGACTGGCCGGTCGCCGGATTGTTTGCCCTGGCCGGCCTCTCCTTCGTCGGCTGGCTCGTCGCGCGGCCGAAGCTGGTCCCACGCCGAAGCATCACACGGCCTGAAGAGCTGGGTGGGCACTTGGCGGCGATGCTCGTACTCGGGATCGTGGCGCTCGTCGTCGCGGCGCAGAATCCGTTTGCCCTCCTCTTCGTCCTCCCGTCTCTGCACGCTTGGCTCTGGCTGCCCCATGCATCCGACCGGGGGCGGCCGGCGGCGCTCGGGCTTTACGCCCTCGGGTTTGGCGGACCGCTCGTCCTCCTCGCTTCGTTCGCCCTTCGCTTCCACCTCGGATTCGATGCGCTCTGGTACGTGCTCGCGCTCACGTCGATCGGCTATGTGCCCGTGCCGCTCGTCCTCGCCTTCCTCGCCTGGACAGCGGTGGCGGCGCAGACTGGTGCAGTCGCCATCGGCCGCTACGCCCCGTATCCCGCGGTCCACGAGCGCCCGAGGCGGGGGCCGATCCGGGAGACGATCCGGCAGGTGATTTTCCTCACGCGTCGACTACGCTCAGAGCGCGGGCGAAGCATCGAACCCGCAGAAGAAGCCGAAGCGTTAGAGGAGTAAATGCCCAGAATCCGCCGTCGTCTCGGGACGAGTCTGATCGTCGTCGGACTTCTTGCGGTCGCGTACGGAGCAGCGGTCCTGTTCTGGCGCGACCCGGTCACCGACCTCTATACACGTTACGAACAACACAAGCTCGCCGGGGAGCTCCAGCATGCCTGGCCTGACTACGACACCGGACGCCTCGGCTCCGATTTCAACGGAGACAACGCCGCGCGCCTCGCGGCCGTGCGCGCGCAGGTGGCGGGCGCCGCGCGCGACTTCCAGAGCCGTCTCCACGACGGCAAGCCGATGGGTCGCCTGATCATCAAGCGGA
>DASQXE010000130.1:0-7597 GCA_035639875.1 Gaiellaceae bacterium
CGAGCGCGCCGAGCTCGTGCGCGTGGCCGACTCGGCCCTCTACCTGGCCAAGGAGCACGGCAAGAACCGCGTGCGCGTCTACCGCCCCGACCTGCTCGAGCTGGCCGAGCTGCGGAGATTGGCCGAGGGACCCGACCGGGCCGCGCGCCTGCGCGCGGCCGCCTCGCTCGCGCACGCGGTCGATGCGCGCGATGCCTACACGGGCTCGCACTCCTACATGGTCGGGGAGCTGGCCGCGCGCGTGGCCAAGCACATGGGCCTCGAGGCGGAGCAGATCGAGCTCACGCGCCTGGCCGGCTCCCTGCACGACCTGGGCAAGCTGGCCATCCCCGAGGAGATCCTGCGCAAGCCCGGGCCCCTGAACGAGGCCGAGCGGCTCGTGCTCGAGCGCCATCCCCAGATCGGCTTTCGCATGCTCGACTCGCTCGGGGTCGAGCCGGTCGCCTCCTGGGTCCTGCACCACCACGAGCGCTGGGACGGGGACGGCTACCCTGACCGCCTGGGCGGGGAGCGCATTCCGCTCGGCTCGCGCATCCTGCTCGTCGCCGATGCCTACGACGCGATGACGACCGACCGCGTCTACCGCTCGCGGTTCTCGCACGAGCGCGCCATCGCCGAGCTCGAGCGCTGCGCGGGCACGCAGTTCGATCCCGACGTCGTCTCCGCCTTCAAGGAGGAGTTCGACGAGCCGAGGCGACCCGCGCTGGTCGTGCTCGAGTCCGCGTAGCCGGCCCCAAGGCGTAATCTCAGCGGCATGCGCCGCTGGCCCACCTGGCTGGTCGTCGGCGCGCTCGTCGCGCTCGGGGCGTTTGCGGCCGCCGACGCTCTGCGCGGAGGCGGAACGAAGCGCATCCAAGAGAAGTCAACCCGCGGAGCGCTGATCCCGCCCAACGAGCCGGCGGGCAGCGCCATGAACGGAGTTCTTTACTACACCGACGAGGGCTGCGTGCTGCGAGCGCTCGAGCTGCCGAACTTGCACGCGGTGCAGGCGCCGCGCTGGCGGCACTGTCACTTCTCCATGGCGCCGCACGAAGCGCTCCTCGGCGACCCGCGCGCGATCTGGAGCCCAGAAGGCGGGATCTACGCGGTCGAGACGCGCACGGGCATCAAGCTCGCCTCGCCGGCCTCTGCCGAGACGATCGCGGTTCACGGCCACGCGCCGGCCTTCATGCCCGACGGCACGTTCACCTATGCGCGACACGGATCCATCGTGGCGTGGACGACTACTTGCCCACCGGGGGCGCAGCTCTTCACGCTCCCGAACGACAACGCGACCGCGCGGTGCGCAGAGACACTTTTCGACCGCCGAACCCTCGGATTCGCGGTGCCGACCGACTCGCCCCGGATCGCCGGTCTCGTCTGGCTGAGCTTGAGCAGGGTCGCTGCAGTCCTTGGTGTGACGTCGCCTCCGCTCGGGACCCAGGAATACATCAGCGTCCTCGAGGGACGGCGAACCGTCGCCTCGATTGGGCGTGGAATCGACCTGCGCATCGAGGCGAGCCCCCGGGGCGGCTACTTCGCAGCCTGGTTCGGGGATCAGCTCTTCACGATCCGCGACCGCAACGGGGATGCCATCAGCTTCCCACCGCTCCGCGACGTCCGCGCTCTCGCCTGGTCGCCGGACGAACGATGGACGGCGGCCGCGACGGCTCACTCGGTCTACGTCTTCCGCACAAACGAAGGCGAGGCGCGCCTGCGCAGGCTCGACATCCAGGCGCACGACCTCGCCTGGCGCTGATGCGACGGTTACCGAGCTGGCTCATCGTCGGCGCCGTCGGAATCCTCGTCGCGCTCGCGGCAGCCGACGCGATTAGGCCCCATACGGAATCGAAATCAGCTCCTACGCAGACCGGAGTGACGGCGGTCCCCGCACTCACGGGTGTGCTCGTCGTCGCGGGCCCCGACTGCTCCGCGTCTGCGGTCCGGCTTCGCGACCTGGCCGAGCGGAACCCCCCGCGCCGGACCGACTGCGGCGGCCTTCTCTGGTCTCGGGACGGGACGCTCGCGGCCCGCTGCACCCAGGACAACGGCACCGCGGTCTTCGATGCCGGCCTCGATTTCACCGCGCGAACCGCGGGGTGCGCTTTCGGGTGGCGGCCGGACGGCGCGCTGTCGCTCATTCGTAACGGTGACGTCGTCCTGTGGCGGCGACACGGCCAAGTGCGCACCGTCCTCACCCACGCGCAGCTCGTCGCGCAGCTGAAGGGCGGGGCTGAACGCCTCGAGCGGCCCGAGACCTACCGCTTCGTCGAGGTGAGCTGGGGAGACGACTCGAGCTTCGCCGCCATCCTCCAGGGCGATCGACCCTGGGAAACGGCCATCGCGCGGTTCACGAACGGCACGCTCGACTGGCTCGTTCCTGCCTTCGGCTCCCACGCTGAAGGGCTCCGCGCGAGTGCGGGAGGCGGCGTCGCCTTCGCCCGCCTCGGCCCGGGACGGGAATACCGGGTGCTCAATGCGAACGGCCGAGAGGTCCAGGTGCCCCGCATCGGCAACGCCTCAGCCTTCGCCTGGTCCCCCGATGAGCGGTGGGTGGCGATCGCGACGCGCACGAGCACGTTCCTCGCCCCTCTGGGCAGAACGAACACGGTCGAACTCCCCATCGGAGGCGAGGCTCTCGCCTGGCTGTCCGCGGGCTAGAGGGGGATGTTCCCGTGCTTGCGGGCCGGCCGGCGCTCGCGCTTCGTGATGGCGGTCTTCAGCGCGTCGATGAGGACCGGACGGGTGCGCCGCGGCTCGATGACGTCGTCCACGTAGCCGCGCTCGGCCGCCGTGTACGGATTGGCGAACTGCGCCTTGTAATCGTCGATCAGCTCCGCCCTTCGAGCCTCCGGGTCGGCCGCCTCCTCGATCTCCTTCCGGAAGACGATGTTGACAGCGCCCTCGGGTCCCATGACCGCCACCTCGGCGGTCGGCCAGGCGAAGTTGAGGTCTGCGCGGATGTGCTTCGAGCTCATGACGTCGTACGCTCCGCCGTAGGCCTTACGCGTGATGAGCGCGATCTTGGGCACGGTCGCCTCGCAGTAGGCGTAGAGGAGCTTGGCGCCCTGGCGGATGATGCCGCCCCACTCCTGCGCTGTTCCAGGCAAGAAGCCCGGCACGTCCACGAACGTGACGAGCGGGAGGTTGAACGCGTCGCAGAAGCGGACGAACCGAGCGGCCTTCACCGAGGAGTCGATGTCGAGCGTGCCCGCAAGCGCGCGCGGGTTGTTGGCGACCACGCCGATCGGATGGCCGCCGAGCCGCGCGAAGCCGCAGACGATGTTCTCCGCCCACAGCTGGTGCACCTCGAGCAGCTCGGCGTCATCGACGACGCGCTCGATGATCCCGCGCATGTCGTACGGCTTTGTCGGCTCGTCGGGGACGATGGTGTCGAGCTCGACGTCCTCGCGTCCGATGGGGTCGGACGGCTCGAAATACGGAGGCGGGTCGACGTTGTTCTGAGGCAGGAAGGAGAGGAGGTAGCGCGCGTCCTCGAGGCACGCGTCCTCATCGTCGGCGGTGAAGTGGGCGACGCCCGAACGGGATGCATGGGTGGTCGCGCCGCCGAGTTCCTCGAAGGTCACCTCTTCACCCGTGACCGTCTTCACGACCTCGGGCCCGGTGATGAACATGTACGAGCTCTCCTTGACCATGAAGACGAAGTCCGTCATCGCCGGCGAATACACGGCGCCCCCGGCTGTCGGCCCCATGACAAGTGAGACCTGCGGGATGACGCCGGAGGCCTGCACGTTGCGCCAGAAGATCTCCGCGTAGCCGCCCAGCGAGACGACGCCCTCCTGGATGCGCGCGCCGCCGGAGTCGTTGATGCCGATGACCGGGCACCCGTACTTCAAGGCCAGGTCCATGACCTTGCAGATCTTCTCGGCGAAGGCCTCGGACAGCGTTCCGCCGAAGACGGTGAAGTCTTGCGAGAAGACGAATACGCGCCGGCCGAAGATCGTTCCGTAGCCCGTGACGACCGCGTCGCCCCACGGACGCCGCTCCATCATCCCGAAATGCGGATTCCGGTGGCGGACGAAGCGGTCGAGCTCGACGAAGCTGCCCGGGTCGAGGAGCTTCTCGATTCGTTCCCGCGCGAGCAGCTTTCCGCGTGACCGCTGGCGCTCGACCGCCTTCTCGTCGCCGGCGTGGAGGGCCTCCTCGCGCAGCCGCTCGAGCTCGTCGAGCTTGGCCCGCGTTCCCTTCCCCTCCGCCTTCGCCACGCGGCTTATTCTCGTTCACAATCGCGCGCTGTGCGGGCGCCGATGTGAGTTGCACCGCGCTTGCGAACCGCGTAGCTTGCGCGCGACCGACTAGGGGAGGTGGCCACGATGGAACGACTTCGTCGTTGCGTGTTTGCGGGTCTCTTGCTGGGCAGCCTGCTCGCGACCAGCGGGGCAGCAGGGGCCACTTATTCGACATCCGGGCTGATAGTCGCCTCGTCGGCGAGCCCGTTCGCCGCTTGTACCGTGGGCGGAGGGCCGACCCCGGAGACGAACTATCCCAACTCCGAGCTCGAGCCGTTCGTCGACGTCAACCCGACTGACCCCGACAACATCGTCGGCGTCTACCAGCAAGACCGCTGGTCGACGGGCGGCGCGCACGGCCTCGTCGCGGCGGTCTCGCACGACGGCGGACAAACGTGGGACCACACCTGGGCGCACTTCAGCACGTGCTCCGGCGGCACGGTGGCCAACGGCGGCAACTACGACCGGGCGTCGGACCCGTGGCTGAGCTTCGCCCCGAACGGCGACCTGTACCAGATCAGCCTCTCGGCGAGCGGCGACCTGCTCACCTCGGCCATCCTCGTGAGCAAATCGACGAACGGCGGCGACACCTGGAGCGCGCCGGTGACGCTGCGGAGTGAGCGGTCGGCCTTCCATTTCAACGACAAGGAATCGATCACCGCGGATCCCAACGACTCGAACTTCGTCTACGCGGTCTGGGACCGCAGCCGCAAGCCGGGCGAGAACCGGAGCTTCAACGCCCTCCACTCGTTCGCGTTCCGCGGCGACATCTGGTTCGCGCGCACCACTGACGGGGGCGACAGCTGGGAGACGGCGCACCCGATCTTCGCGCCGCGGGCGAATGTTTTCTCGATCGGGAACCAAATCGCGGTCCAGCCGAACGGGACCCTCGTCGACATCTTCAACCTCTTGAAGGGATCCGGCGTGCAACCGTCGGCGCGGACGCAGTTCCAGGCCGTGATCCGCTCGACCGACAACGGCGAGCACTGGTCGAGCCCGATCACCATCTCGAACGCCGAGCCCGTCGACGTGCGTGATCCCGACACGGGTGCCAACGTCCGCGCGGGCGAGGGCATCCCCGACATCGCTGTTAACCGCAGCAACGGGACGCTCTACGCGGTGTGGGACGACGGGCGCTTCAACGGTCGAGCGTACGATGCGATCGCATTCTCGCGCTCGACGGACGGCGGCCGGACCTGGTCGCGCCCGATCCAGGTCAACAAGACGCCGACCAACATCCCGGCGGGCGACCGGCAGGCGTTCACGCCCGCCGTGCATGTCGGCGACGACGGCACGGTCGCGGTCACGTACTACGACTTCCGTAACAACGACGGCGATCCCGGTCTGCCCACCGACGAGTGGCTGGTGCACTGCCACAGCGGGTGTCAGAACCCGGCCAACTGGTCGGAGACCCATGTCGCAGGGTCGTTCGACATGGAGCTCGCTCCGGTCGCGCGCGGCTACTTCGTCGGCGATTACGAGGGTCTGGCCAACAGCGGGGCGGACTTCACGCCATTCTTCAGCGAGGCTGGGCCTGTCTCCGGGCAGGCCGATATCTACTTCGCCCGCGTCGGGCCGTAAGTAGGGAATGGGGAGCGGCTCCAGCCATGCTGGAGCCGCTCCTCGCTTCGCGCGATACTCGGCGCATGCGCCGGCGGATCAACCTTCCTGCGGCGCTCTTGCGCGCCGAGGGGCTCGTCGTCTCAGCGGCCGCGATTGCCCTCTATGTCGACGGCGATTACGCGATCTGGGCGCTGATCGCGTTCGTCCTCCTACCCGATCTCTCGTTTGCGGCCTACGTCGCCGGGCCGGGCGTGGGGGCACTCGTCTACAACGCCGCGCATACATACGTGTGGCCGGTTGCGCTCGCGGCGGCCTGCCTGCTCACGGGCTCGCCGAGCCTGCCGGTGGAGATCGCCCTCATCTGGAGCGCACACATCGGCGTTGACCGGTTTTTGGGCTACGGGCTCAAGTATCCGACGGCCTTCAAGGACACCCATCTCGGCCGCGTTTGACACTCTCGTCACGGTCTGCGTCACACCCGTTTGACCCGACGCGTTACGCTCGAAAGCGGGTGGTGGTTCGGGGTGGCCCCTAGGCCGGTGGGAGCTCTTCGGGCAGGAGCGAGAACATGAACGCGTCTCGCCGCTCACCGCCGATGTCGAGGTAACGGCGCAAGAGCCCCTCCCGCGTGAAGCCGGCCTTCCCCGCCACCCGCAGCGAGGCGACGTTTCCGGGTTCGGCGGTCAGTTGTAGGCGCGCGAGCGCCTCACCCTCGAGCGCCCAGCGGGAGACGAGGCGCAGTGCTCGCGTAGCGACTCCCCGCCCACGGGCGTCGCGCTTCACCCAGTACCCGACCTCGCCGATCCGGTCGGTGGCCAGCCGCAGTCCGATGCCGCCAAGCAGCTCGCCGCTTCGCCGGTCCGTGATCGCAAAGGCCCGCTCGTTTGTCGAGAGGATGAACTCCCTCGCGTCGGCCTCCGTGTACGGGAAGGGGATGCGCGTCCAGCGCGAGATCTCGGGATCGTTCAGGCACGCGACGAGCGCTTGGACGTCGGCCTCCGTGAACGGGCGGAGGCGGACCGCCTCATCCTCGAGGCTCACGGAGCGAGGTGAGCGTCGTACGTGCCGAACTCCTCGCGCAGGGCGTTGCAGATCTCTCCAACGGTGCACAGCGTGCGCAGAGCCTCGCGCATCGGAGGCAACAAGTTGTCCCTCCCGCGCGCCGTCTTCCGAACGCGCTCGATCGCGTCCTCGGCTGCCGCGGCATCCCGCTCCGCGCGCACCCGCTGCGTCCGCTCGACCTGACGCCGCTCGGCCTCGGGGTCGAGGACGTGCAACTCGATCGCCTCCTCCTCGGCTTCGGCGAAGCGATTCACGCCGACGATCACCTTCTCGCCCGTCTCGAGCGCCCGCTCGTGCTGAAAGGCAGCCTCCTCGATCTCGTGTTGCGTGAACCCCTGCTCGATTGCCTCGACCGCTCCGCCGAGCTCGTCCACCTGCTCGATCAGCTCCCACGCGCGCTCCTCGAGCTCGCGCGTGAGCGTCTCGATGAAGTACGCGCCACCAAGTGGGTCGGCCGTGTCCGTCCCGCCGGCCTCGTGCGCGAGGATCTGCTGGGTGCGCAGGGCGATCCGCACCGAGTTCTCGCTCGGGAGCGCGAGCGCCTCGTCGAAGGCGTTCGTGTGGATCGACTGCGCCCCGCCGCACACGGCCGAGAGCGCCTGCACGGCGACGCGCACGATGTTGTTCTCCGGCTGCTGCGCGGTGAGCGTCGACCCGCCCGTCTGGGCATGGAAGCGGAGCGCCTGGGCTTTCGGATTCGTCGCCCCGAACCGCTCGCGCATGATCCGGGCCCACAGGCGCCG
>DASQXE010000131.1:0-7424 GCA_035639875.1 Gaiellaceae bacterium
GGTAACGGCGACACTTCGGCTCGCTCGCCGTCCCGAGGGCACCGCCGTGATCGAGATCATCACCTCCCGCCGACTTGAAGACTTCCACCCGTCGCGCTGGGTGCGTTGGGATCACGAGAAGCAGGAGCACCTCTGGGAGGATCTCGGGGTGAGGACGCCCGCGGAGTACCTGCGCGAGCCCTCCGCATTCGGGTTCATGTCGTCCGGGCCCGAGCGAGGGAAGTGGCGCCACGTCAGGGTCCGGGCCGGCGCGCCCGTCGAGGGCCTCTGGCGACCGCTCGCGGAACGCCAACTCGACCTCTCGGAGGGAAGTGAGGAGCGTGCCGTCCTAGCGGTGCTCGCAACGCAGGACGAGATTCCACTCGTCTGGATCAACGAGGGCGTGGAAGTGGCGTTTCGGGCTCCCGAGGCCGAGCGTCTCGCGTGGCAGATCGCGCTCGAAAACACACACGGGATGGGCGCGAAGGAGTGGAAGGAGGAGATGGCCGAGCTCGCCTGGCAAGAGTCGCCCTCCTGGCGACCGGGCCCTCGGCCTCGTCGTCATCGCCCTCGAACGGCATCCCCGCCCACGCAACCGCTCCCTTTCTTTGCCTCTCGCTCGGGGACGATCCCGCGAGCACGCGGCGCGGAACTCGCAGGCCTCGCACTTCCCGCCGGCCGACGCTATCCGCGCGGCCTGCCGGCCGCCTACTGGGGGAGCGATGAGCCGCTCGCCAACGTTCGCCGCGTCGCTTCCGCGCTGGCCTCTGCGTTCCCCGAAACCGGCCTATGGCCACTCCTCTGGCGCTGGGAGGAGGACCCGAACGCCTATCTCGGGGGGCATGGCGATCTCGACGCGATCGATCACGTCGACGTCGCAGCCGTGATGCAGGAGTTCTGGTCACGTACGCCTTGGCCACCCGGAAGCACGGAACCGTTCACCGACTTCCCGGGCCTCGCGCCGTCCTCAGGCGACGGGAGGCCGCCTGCCTATGAACCTTTCCAGGAGGCCGCCGAAGAGGCAGCGCGCCTTCTCCTCGTGCCCTGCAACAGGCCCGCCGATGCGATCACGATGCTTGGCGGGCTGGGCGGTGAAGTGGAGGGTCCCATCATCTCTGCCGTGTTCCGCACGTGGGAGGAGCGTTTTTCAGCCGTGGCGTACGAGGTAGAGCCTGATCTCGTCATGGTCGCGGTCGCGGCGCCGCCGACAAGCGATGATCACGCGCTTCGCGTCGCCGCCGAGCACATGGCCTTCTGTCCTCCTGACGACGGCGGAGCGCCTGGCTCGCTGCGGAAACTTGCCGGCGCCCTCATGACGCATACAGAAGCGGCTCGACGCGAGAGAACCAGCCGGACGTGCTGGTACGTCGGCTGGTACGACTGAGAATTCGCGCCCGCTCGAGGACGGCCGTGACAGTCACCGGCGGCAGGCGCTGCGGGGCGTCCGTTGTACAGGTGCGGCACGGTGAAGTCGTTCATTCACTCGCGCTTTAGCGTCCAGTTCGGGCGCAAGAACTAGCCGTTGGGCCGTCTATGGGTGGATGGGATCCCGGGCTGGATTGCGGCTCACCGGCTCGGACCGCGTAGATGCCACAGCATTCCGCTCTTGCTCGCGAATCGCACGCTCCAGAGCTGTCAACGTCACCTTCTTGGCCGGCCCATCGAGCCACGCCCGCACCTCGGCATGCCGACGGCGGAGGACCTTGAGGGCAGGAGTTTGGAAGGGACTGGACACGGCTGTTTTTCCGTACCCGGTTCCGGCGGGAGCCAAAACCCCGCTAGAACGGCTTTCGAGCCCCGGCTCCTCGCCCGTGGTTCGCGCTTCCACCGTTCGGACAACGAAGCTTGGACAGAGCACCGCGCGAATGAACAAGTGGGAGGCCAGGCGTATGTTTGCGCAGGCGCGGATTGCGGCAGCGCAGCGTCACCGAGAAGGGAAGCGCCTTCTGCGACCGGCCGTGCGAGGAGGCGTGGGTGGAGCTTGTGACCGCGCTTGCCGATATCGGGCGTCTCGAGGCTTCTCCTCTCGGGCACGAGGCTCTCGGCGAAGCTCGAGACGTCGAGCTCGAATCGCTGCCAGGGCGCGAGCGCTAGGCGACGCAGGCGGCCGCGAATTCTGCGCTCTTCGCGCAACAACGCGTCAGGGTGGCGACGAAGCCGCGTTCACTCGGGCTCAACGGACGGCGGGCAAGCCACGCGATGTAGAGCTGTCGCGTGATGGCCGGGCGCCCGGCGAGGCGGAAGCTCTCCAGCTCGCCGCGCTCGACCTCCTCGGCGACGGCGTAGCGCGAGAGGAACGCGATGCCGAGACCCTCGCGCGCGGCGCGCTTGATCGCCTCGCTCGAGTCGAGTTCCCACGTCCGTTCGGTATCGATGCCGGCTCGTGCGAGCTCGCGGTCCGCGATCTGCCTGGTGCTCGAGTTCGGCGCGCGGACGAGGAGTGTTTGCGCTGACACGGCGCTCGGCCGCACGGTGGCTTTTCGAATCCTCAGGAGGCCCGGTTTTGCCACCCCGACGATCTCGTCCGCGAGGAACGGCTCGAGCGCGACCCGTTCGTCGACCGGTGTCTCGCCGACCAGCGCAAGCTGGATCCGCCCGGCGAGGAGCCGCTCGATGATCTCGCCCGTCGCGGCGATCTCGACCTCGACCACGACATTTGGGTGATCGCGCCGGAAGCAGCCCAGTGTGTCCGGAAGGAGATAGACGCCGGGCGTGGTGGAGGCGCCGATGTGGATCGTGCCGCTGTCGAGCCCGGCGAGCGCATGCAGCTCCTCCTCGCCGGCCGCCAGCGTCGCCAGCGCCTGGCTCGCGCTGGCGGCGAGAACTCGGCCGGCCTCGGTCAAGCGGCTTCCGCGTCCGTTCCGCTCGACGAGCCGCTGCCCCGCAGCGGCCTCCAGCAGGCGAAGGTGCTCGCTCGCGCTGGACTGTCCGATTCCGACTTCCCTCGCCGCGGCCGAGACGCTACCGCGACGTTCGATCTCGACCAGAAGTCGTAGGCGAGTCGTGTCCCAGAGGAGCGAAAGCGTTTTATCGGTCAAGACGATGCCTGCTATCGGTGATTTCGTCTAGCGCGATGGAAGCATACGTCGTACCGTAGGTGGCAGGCAATGATCTTGCGCCCGTTCCTGTACGAGGACACGGCCTGCGCCAGCTACCTGTTCGGCTGCCTTTCTCATTCGACGCTCGCCGTCGTCGATCCTCACGTCGAGCTGGTCGACCGTTACCTGGATGCGGCCGACCGCGCGGGCGCGCCCATCACGGCCGTTTTCGAGACGCACGTCCAAGCCGACCACGTGTCCGGACTGCCCGCACTTGTCGAGGCGACGGGGGCGACTCCGTACCTCCCGGCGGGGGCCGAGGTCGAATTCGCCCACACCGCGCTCGCCGACGGCGCAATCGTCGAGCTCGGAAACACGGTGGTTCGCGCCGTCGCAACTCCAGGGCATGCCCCCGCACATCACGCCTACCTCGTCGGCGATCGCCGGCGCGGGACCGAGGAGCCCTGGCTCGTCTTCACGGGTGACTCCCTCCTCGTCGGCGACGTGGGCCGGCCCGATTTGCACGCGGATGGGCAGCCCGAACGGCGCGCACGTGAGCTCTTCCGCTCGATCGGCCGACTGCTCGACCTGCCCGACCACGTCCTGGTCTATCCGAGTCATTTCGGAGGATCCGTGTGCGGACGGGCTCTGTCCGCCAATCCCTTCTCGTCGATCGGGTTCGAGCGCTCGCATAACGCGGCCGTTGCGTACCCTGACGAAGATGCGTTCGCGCGGGCACTGCTCGTCGACGTACCGCCGCCACCTGCTGATCAGGCGGTGATCGTGGACGCAAATCGCCGGGGACGCTCGGCGACACTTAGATGAGTGCGGCCACGGTTCGGCTCGGTCTTCGTGCGAACGCCGGTCAGTTCGCCCTCCTGGTCGCCCTCAACGCCTTCGTCGGCGCGATGGTCGGTCTCGAACGGAGCGTGCTCCCGCTCGTCGGCCAGGACGACTTCGGACTGTCGTCGAAGAGCGCAATCCTCTCGTTTGTCGTCGCCTTCGGCATCGCCAAAGCCCTGGCGAACCTCGCCGCCGGCGGCTTCGCCGAGCGGGCGGGCCGAAAGCGCCTTCTCGTCCTCGGCTGGGTACTCGCGCTGCCGGTTCCATTACTGGTCGCGTTCGCGCCCAGCTGGTGGATGATCGTGGCCGCAAACGTCCTTCTCGGCCTGAACCAGGGATTTGCGTGGTCGATGACGGTAGTGATGAAGATCGACCTGGTCGGCCCTCGGCGCCGCGGCCTCGCGCTTGGGCTGAACGAATCAGCGGGCTACGTCGGCGTCGCTGCCACAGCGCTTGCGACGGGAGCGCTCGCGGCGACCTACGCTCCGCGGACGCTCATCTGGGCGGGCGCCGCCGTCATCGCCGGCATCGGAACGCTCGTATCCGTGCTCTTCGTCCGTGATACCGGCGCCCACGTCGACGAGGAGCAACGCCGGCGCGGAGTCGCTGTCGCGAGCAGCTGGCGGTCGGCGTTCGTGCGCGGCAGCGTGGGTGACCGAGTGTTGCGGGCCTGTTCGCAGGCGGGTCTGATCAACAACCTCAACGACGCGCTCGCCTGGGGACTGGCACCCCTTTACCTGGCAGCGAACGGGGCGAGCGTGACCCAGGTCGGCGTCGTCGCCGCCGTCTACCCGGCCGTCTGGGGCCTGGGACAGCTGGCGACGGGAGCGCTTTCCGATCGGGTCGGACGTAAGCCGCTCATCGCGAGCGGCATGCTCGTTCAGGCGGTTGCGCTCGGTCTCCTGGTCGCCGGTCAGGGGAAGTTCGCGCCCGCGCTCGGGGCAGCGGTCCTTCTCGGGGCCGGTACGGCCCTCGTCTATCCGACCTTGATCGCCGCTGTCTCTGACGTCTCGCGGCCCGTCGACCGGGCGCAGCTCGTCGGCGTCTACCGCTTCTGGCGTGACTTTGGCTTCGTCGTCGGCGCCATCCTGGCGGGCATCGTCGCCGACACATTCGGAGCAGGAGCCGCGATCGTCGTCGTCGCCGCGCTAACGGCCGGAAGCGGCGCGTGGGTGGCGGTCACGCGCTTCGGGCCGCGCCCGGAGCCGCTGCGCCGCACGGCGGCCGAGCTTCTCGCGGACGCACAAAACCGCATCGCCCCGCGACTGGCGCCGATCGAGGCGTTCGAGGCGTTGCATGCGGGCGCGGCGCTCATCGACCTGCGTTCGAGCGACGAGCGCAGGCGCGAAGGCGTGGTTCCAGGATCGGTACACATCCCGCGCTCGGTCCTCGAGTGGCGCCTTGATCCCGACTCGGGCTATGCGAACCCGTACATCCGGCCAGGCCAGAGCATCGTCGTCTTCTGCGCGCACGGGTTCTCGTCGAGCTTCGCCGCCGCGACGCTGCGCGAGCTCGGTTGGCGGACGTCGACCGACATCGTTGGCGGCTTCGAGGGATGGAAGGCGGCTGGCCTCCCGACTATGGACGCAGACCACGATGAACCGGCCGGCCAGTTGCCGGGGATGGGCCCGCCGGTCGGGCTTGAAGGCGACACGGAGGTGCGATGGCTGTCCACGTAGACATCGACGTCGAGGTTCTGAAGTGCGAGATCAAGAAGACGTACGCGCGAGTGTCCGACGAGCCGGGTGAAGACTTCATCTTCCCGACCGGACGGGCCTGGGCGGCGGATCTCGGCTACCCGCCGGACCTGCTGGCGCGCGTGCCCGAACTGGCGGCCGAGTGCTTCGCGGGCGTCGCCAACCCGTTCTCACTCGGAACGCTCGCGCCGGGCGAGCTGGTGCTCGACGTCGGCTCGGGTGCGGGAACCGACTCGCTGGTCGCGGCGCAGATGGTCGGGCCCGAGGGGCGCGTGACCGGAATCGACATGACGCCGGAAATGCTCGCCAAGGCGCGCGCGGCGGCCACTGAGATGGGCGCGACGAATGTCGAGTTCATCAAGGGGGAGGTGGAAACGCTGCCGTTTGCGGCCGCGAGCTTCGACGTCGTCATCTCCAACGGCGTCATCGACCTGATCCCCGACAAGGAGGCGGTCTTCGCCGAGATCAATCGGGTCCTCCACCCGGGCGGGCGCATCCAGCTCGCGGACGTGACGATACAGAACCCGGTCTCAGAGGAAGGACGAAGAAAGATCGACTTCTGGACCGGCTGAATTGCGGGTGCTCTGCTGGAGGCAGAGTACGCACAGCTGCTCGAGCGACACGGGTTCGAACGAATCGAGACGGGTGATCTAGTGGAGACTTACGCCCGCTCCGTTTTCGAGGACACACGTCGGAAGGCCGAGAAATACGGGGCGCGCGGCACGACGGTGAAAGCGTTCAAGAAAGGGAGGTAATCATGCGCGCGATCGATTGCCCGTGCGGGCATCACCTCGAAGGAGCCGATGACGAGGAGCTCGTCCGGCTTGCCCGGGAACACATCGAGGTGCACCACCCGGAGATGGAGCGAAGCGAGGAACAGCTGCAGGCGCGCGTCGCGGCCGACGCCTACGACGCCTGAGTCCGAGCTGCGGCTTTAACACTTGCCTTCGAACCCGCGCCCCGCGCGTAGGCTGAAATCGTCGTGGTCGTGACAGCAGCGCTCCTCGCGGTCGATGTCGCGGGTGAGCTCGGCGATGCGCTGAGCTTCGCCTTCGGCATGTTCTGGGAAATCCTTTGGGCTCTCATCCTGGGCTTTGTCCTCTCGGGCGCCGTGCAGGCCGCGGTCTCGAAGAGCGAGATGCGAAGGCTCCTGCCGGACAACTCGCCGCGATCGCTCTGCCTCGCCACGGGCCTCGGCGCCGCTTCTTCGTCCTGCTCCTACGCCGCTGTGGCCCTCGCCCGCTCGCTGTTCCGCAAGGGCGCGGATTTCACGGCCTCGATGGCCTTCGAGTTCGCGTCCACGAATCTCGTCGTCGAGCTCGGGATCATCATGGCCCTGCTCCTCGGGTGGCAGTTCACGCTTGGGGAGTTCATCGGCGGCCCGCTGATGATCGTCCTCCTCGCCCTCGTCTTCCGCGTCTTTCTAAAACGGCGGCTGGTCGACGAAGCGCGCGAGCGCGCCGATCGTGGCGTGCTCGGACGGATGGAAGGTCACGCCGAGATGGACATGTCCGTGCACGAGGCGGGTCCGCTCTGGCGCCGGCTGACCTCGCCGAGAGGCTTCACCGCCGTGGCCAACTACTTCGTCATGGACTGGGCGGCAATCTGGATCGACGTAGTGGGCGGCCTTCTGATCGCCGGCGCACTCGCGGCCTGGGTGCCGGAGTCGTGGTGGCAGTCCCTCTTCGTCGAGAGCCACACGACGCTGGCCAAGTTCTGGGGCCCGGTGATCGGTCCCCTCGTTGCCATCCTCAGCTTCGTCTGCTCGATCGGGAACGTTCCACTGGCCGCGGTTCTCTGGAACGGCGGCATCAGCTTTGGCGGCGTGCTCGCGTTCATCTTCGCCGACCTGATCGTGCTTCCGATC
>DASQXE010000132.1:0-4188 GCA_035639875.1 Gaiellaceae bacterium
CCCGTTCCTGCGCGAGAAGATCGCCGGCCGCGATATCGACGTCCTCGCCTGCGAGCCCGCTGCCTGCCCGACGCTCACCCGCGGCGTCTTCGCGTACGACTTCGGCTACACGAGCCAGCTCACGCCGCTCGTCGCGATGCACACGCTCGGCCACGACTTCGTCCCGGCGCCGATCCACGCGGGCGGCCTGCGCTACCACGGCGTCGCGCCGCTGATCTCGCAGCTCGTGCGCGACGACCTGATCCGCGCCGAGGCCTACCTCCAGAACGACGTCTTCGCCTCGGCCGTCCTCTTCGCCGGCAGCGAGGGCATCCTGCCCGCGCCCGAGGCCGCGCACGCGATCCACGGCGCGCTCCGGGTCGCGAAGGCCGCCGACGAGGCGGGGGAGGAGAAGACGATCCTCTTCAACCTGTCCGGCCACGGCCACTTCGACATGGGCGCCTACGACAAGTACTTCGCGGACGAGCTCGAGGACGTCGACCTGGACGAGGGCGAGATCGACCGCGCGCTGCACGCGATCGAAGGCCTGCCGACGCCCGCCTAGCCCAAGTCGTTGCCGTCCGGCACCCGGGGTGAGATCCTCGCCTTGTGGATGCCGTCGCAATTGTCCTGCCGATCGCTTCCACACTCATCGGAGCGGGTATCACCTACGTCATCAACGTACGGCAGCGTCGCCGCAACTACGTGGAGGACCTTTTCAACCAGGCGATCGGCGCCGTAGCGGCTGCCAGTGCGAGTCAGCGGTTCGTCAATGCCGCGGACCCCAAACGAGTGGACTTGAGCGGAGAAGCGCTGCGCGACTTCAACAGGGAGCTCCGGAAGCGCGGAATCGAAAACGAGGCGCAGAAGGCCGCGGAGGCGTGGGAGGCCCTCGCGAAGCTGAGCCCCTACGTGCCGGAGGTGGCCGACTACTACAAGAGGGACAATCTCGCCGTCTTCGACCAAGCGGACGAGATCATCGCCCTCATTCGCGAACACCACCCGCGGAGTACTTGATGCACGCGCCCGCGGCCGCCTGTTAGCTCGCGACGAAGCTGCGGGCCTCGGCCACGTACGCCCCGCACTCCGCCTCGTCGGCCGGCGTCAGGGCGATCCACTCCTTCATCAGCCGGCCGTGGCCGGGGTCGAAGCGATGGCCGGCACCGGCCTCGACGAGCTCGTCCACCCGCTCGCGCGGGAGCTTCACGACGAGCTCCCCTCTCGAGACCATGGCGAAGAACTTGCCGCCGGTCTTCAGGCCCTCCGAGCCCATCATCCGCGTCCGCTCGAGGGCTGTGTCCTCCGCCAGGAGCCGCTCCGAGACCCCGTCGAAGAGCGCCTGCACCATCACATCTCGCCGCTGAGCCACGGGTCGGAGCCCGGGTCGGCGCCGCGCGCCGCAACCACGAGCCGCTCGAGGTAGTGGTCCCATCCGTGCGCGTGCGACTGCGCGGCCTCGGCGCTCGGCAGGTCGAAGTGCCGGAACCGCAGCGTCGTGCCCTCGCCGGCCGGAACGAGCTCGATCTCGATCGTGCTCGAGCCGGGCGGCACCGGGTTCGGACCGTCCGGGCCCGGCTCCCAGCCCCACGTCCAGACGATCCGGCGCGGCGGGTCGACCTCGACGAACTCGCCGGCGGCGGTGTGGCCGGGAATGACGGCGCAGCGGTACTCGCCGCCGGGCCGCGGATCGAACGAGGCCGTCTGGCCCATCCAGCGGGTCGCCTTGTCCGGGTCGACGAGGAACTGCCAGACGGTCTCGGGGCTCGCGGCGATCGCGATCTCCCGCTCGACGGAGGTGGTCTCAGTCGTCGCTTCCATGCTTCTCTGCCTCCTCTCGTTCGGCCTCGGCCTTGAGGGCGTCGAGGCGCTGGTCCCAGAACTCCTCCAGGAACGCCTTCAGCTGCGCGAGCCCCTCGGGCCGCGCGCGGTAGAGGCGCCTGGTGCCGTTGCGTCGCTCGCTCACGAGGCCGGCCTCCTTCAGGACGTTCAGGTGTTGCGAGACCGCCGGCCTCGTCACGTCGAAGTGACCCGCGATCTCGCCTGCGGAGAGCTCGCCGTCACGGACGAGCGTGAGGATCTGGCGCCGCCTGGGCGCCGCGATCGCTTTGAGCGCGGCCTCCACGAGGCCGTAGTTAAGCATCTTCTTACGTAAGAAGCAACTTAAATTGTTCGGCGCTACGGCCAGCCCTGCTCGTTCAGCGGCGTCACCACCGCCTCGTCGAGCACGACTTCGGGCGGAGCGGAAGCCAGCCACACGACGAGCGCCGCGACGCGGTCCGGGGGCAGCGCGTCTCTCGGATCCTGCCCGGACGGCGTCGTCCGCGTCCGCTCGTCGGCCGACCACGAGCCCCAGCTCGTCGCCATCGCTCCGGGGTAGAGGACGCAGACGCGGATGCCGTACTCGCGTCCCTCGGCGGCGAGCGCCTGCGTCAGCCCGGTGAGCGCGAACTTCGACGCGCAGTAGGCCGCGGCGTCTGCCCAGCCTCGCTTGCCGGCCACCGAGGAGATGTTCACGATCGTCCCGCCTCCGCGCCGGCGCATGAGCGGGAAGGCGAGCTTCGAGAGCATGAACGGGGCACGCAGGTTCACCGCCAGCACACGGTCCCAGTCGTCCACCCGCAACGTCTCGACCGGCCCGGGCACGTCGGTGGCGGCCGCGTTGACGAGGACGTCGAGGCCGCCGAGCTCTCGCGCTGTGCTCTCGACCGCGCGAGCCAGCTCGTCCACGTTCGCCAGATCCACCGGGAGGGGTAGCGCAGGCCGGCCGGCGTCCGTCACGGCAGCGGCGGTCTCCCGCAGCTCTCCCTCGCTTCTCGCGAGCAGCGCGACGCCGCAGCCGGCTCGAGCGAGCGCAACCGCGCACGCGCGACCGAGGCCACTGCTCGCGCCGGTGACAAGCACGTTACGGCCTTCGAGCGGCGGCTCCCGCGAATTTACGACGACCGTGGATCCGACTCCTCCACGAGCCGTCCTTCCTCGCCCGACTTCTCGATCACCGTGAAGGCACCGTGCTCGCCGAGCACACGAACGTCCCCGTCCTCGTGGCCCGGCGCGACCACGAACCGCCTCGACTCGCTGCGCACGTCCTCGTACTCGGCCGCCGTGAGCAGGACGACGGTCGTGCACCCGGGGTCCTCGCACTCGCAGAGGTAGGGGGACGACTCCTCCCACGTTCCGAGTTCCCGGACTTTCTCCTGGATCTGCTCGTTCGCCTGGCGGAAGCGCGCCTGGTTGGCAGCCGCACGCTCCGCACTCAGTCCCACGTTTCGACTCTTCCACCTTCCGGGCGGGCGAAACTCGTAGAGAATGCGCCGGTGTCGGCGAGTGAGGAGCGGGTGGCCCGGAACGAGGCGCTGTTCCGGGAGTTCAACGAACGGGTCGAGGACATGGCGGAGACCTTCGACCCTCGGGACGAGGGCGACTCCCTCCGCATCGGCTTCGTGTGCGAGTGCGGGAACCTCGACTGCCTGGAGCGACTCGATCTAACCCGCGCGGCCTACGAGGAGGTGCGGAGCGACGCGAGGCGCTTCGTCGTCGTGCCCGGTCACGAGGACATGAGCATCGCCCGCGTGGTGGCCCGCGAAGAGGGCTATCTCGTCGTCGAGAAGATCGAGGAAGCGGCCGAGGTCGCGATCGAGCACGACCCGCGCTCGTAGCCGTTGACCCCTCCACCGGCCCGGTTTGACTGCCGCTCGGCAGAGGTGTTTTATGGACGGATAGCCGCCGTCTCGGGGAGAGGGGTGCCTGGATGAAGAGCTGGAAGTTCGTCGCCGACTGGGCAGAAGCGATCGACAAGTCGATCGGCTGGGCGAAGCTCCCCACGCCGCTCGCCCTGCCTGTCCTGATCGGCCTGCGTGACCGCCTGCGGGAAAGGAACCTCTACGACACCGGCCGCGGGCCGCTCGACAAGCCGCCCTTCACCGATCCGAACCAGGCCGACTACCGCGGCGCGCGGACCCTCGACGGCACGTACAACGACCTGAACGACCCGCTCATGGGCTCGATCGGGAGCCGGTTCGGCCGCAACGTGCCGCTCCAGTACAGCTGGCACGAGGAGCCGCCGGAGCTCTACGACCCGAACCCGCGCCTGATCAGCCGCAAGCTCCTGACGCGCGAGAGCTTCCAGCCCGCGACGACGCTGAACCTGCTCGCGGGCGCGTGGATCCAGTTCGAGGTGCACGACTGGTTCAGCCACGGCGACAACGATCC
>DASQXE010000133.1:0-16999 GCA_035639875.1 Gaiellaceae bacterium
GAAGGCGAGTCCCTTCGAGGTGCAGAAGTTCCTCGAGGCCGTAGGGTATCCGGCGAGCAAGCGCGAGCTCATCCGCGAGGCGAAAGGCCAGCGCGCCCATGCGCGCGTTCGCTCCACGCTCGAGCAGCTGCCCGACCGGCAGTTCGGCAGCCCAACGGAGGTCAGCGAGGCGATCGGCCGGCTGAGCTAGCTCGACTCGGATCGACTAGACGAGCGCCGCGCGCGACCCGCGGCCAAGCGCCGCGCGCGACCCGCGGCGCTCGTCGAATTGACTGGGATCGACTCCGGGGACGCGGCCCTCACGACGGGAGGGTGTCCCTGATGGCCTCGGCCTTCGCAACTGCGGCCGACATCCGGTTCACGGCGTTGCCGGCGTACGCAGTGCCGCGCTCGAGAGCATGGTTGAAGTCGCGTTGCTGTTGCGTGCCCGCCACGACCGCGCCGCTCGCGTCGGCAGTCGCGGCGGCCTTCCTCAGCTGAATCGCCGCTCGGTGGAAGCGGCGACACACGCCTTCTTCGCGATCGCGTGCGGCGCGTGGAAGCGGGCGCTCGGCTCGGGGCGGAGGGTTGATTTGCAGCGGTCATAGGCCTTGGCCTCAGAAAGGAGGCGGCTGCGAGTGATCACGCCGCCCTGGAAGGCGGTTTTCTCGAGCCGCTTTTGCAGCTTCTTGAGCGCGCGCGCCGAGCCCTAGCTGGTCGGTTTCGTCGTCGTGACCGGCCCGACGCGGACCGTGTCAGAATCGACGCACCCGGACGCGCTCGCTTTCGCCGACACGAAGTTGTCCGGCAGGGTCACCTTCACACGGTCGAACTGCTTGCAGGGCCCGGCTGCGGTATCGACATCGCCCCAGTAGCTCACGAAGTAGAGCGAGTGGCCGGGCGCGACGACCACGCGCGACGGCGCCTGGTTGATGTCGGCGAAGCCGCCCCGGTGGACGCGCACATCGAGCCAGCGCCCCTCCGAGCGGAAGTCCATACCCGGATAGCCGAAAGAGTGGCACGACGTGGCCGACGTGTTCTTCACGCGCCACACCGTGCGGATCGTCCCCGCCGCGCCTTGCTGGGAAGCAACCGCAATCGACGCTGTCTGGTCCGCACAGAGCGGCGTAGCGGGCGTCGTTGCGACCGATCCGCTACTGCTCTCGGACGATTGACCAGTCGAAGTGCTCCCCCCGGTCTCCGGCACGGTCGGAACGGGGCCCGCCTCTTGAGCTCCCCCGTTGCTGCACCCGGCGACGAGTGCGGCGAGCGCCCCGACGGCCAAGACGGTGATGAGCACCTTTCTCATACGGTGGACTGTTCCGGGAGCAGGTAACTCGGTGGGCCCGCTTCAGTAACAGCTTCGCAACAGGCCGCCAGCCGAACGTTCGTTTAGCTTGATACGAAGTGAGCAGCGGCCTCGCGCCTCTCCCCTCCGAGACCGCTCCGCGGCGCGAGCCGGACGGGCTTGCGGCGGTCACGTCTTCCACCATGCCGGGAGCCGCCTCCGTCCAGCCCTGGCCTTTGGTGGCCGCTCTCGCGATCCTCGTCGTCGTCGACCTCCCAGGCCTCGGGGCGGATCCGTGGCCGTTTCGCCCGGGGGCCGTCGAGCCGAAAGGTCTCTTCGCACCGCTCGTGCGTCTCACGGCGGGGGAGTGGAACGTCAGCGCCCTCCGCGCCGGGGCCTTCCTCGCAGGCCTCGCGGTGGCCCTCATGGCCGTGCGCGCCTGGCGCGCGCCGGCCTGGAGACTCCGTACCGCCGTGGCTCTGGCAAGCATCGTCGTCGCGCTTCTCCTCGTGCCGGCAGTGCTTCTACAGGTCGGGCTCCGCGAGGCGACGGCCCCGTGGTTCTTCACGAACGACTCGACCTATCAGATCGAAATCGCGGGCGACCTCGTCCTGAACGGCCAGGACCCGTATGGCCACGATTACGAGGGATCCGGGCTCGAGCGCTTCTACGGCCTGGACGGAAGCATCCCGCGCCACCGCCATCCCGCCGTCCACCACTTCGCGTACTTCCCGGGAACAGCCCTGTCAGCGGCGGCGTGGCGCTTGCTCCCGGCGCCGTTTGACGACTATCGCTTCCTCGTGCTCCTCGCGACAGCCGTTCTCTTCTTGGCGGCGCTCCTCTTCAAAGCGCCGCTTTCATGGCGGCTCGCAATCGGAGCCACGCTCGCGGCCAATCCGATCATGCTGCGCGGTGCGTGGTTCGGCAGTGCCGACGCCGTGAGCCTCCTCTTCCTCGTCCTCGCGTTCGCGCTGCTCACGCGTTCGCGCTACGCGTGGGCCGCTGCCAGCCTCGGCGCAGCAGTCCTCCTGAAGCAATTTGCGCTCGTCGCCGTCCCTTTCTTCATCGTCATGCTCATTGCTCGCGATGCGAAGCGCGCGACCCTGCGTGGCGCAGCGCTCGTTTTCGGGGCCGTGGTCCTCGCCGGCTTCCTGCCGTTCGCGCTCGCGGATCCGGCCGGGCTCTGGGACGACACCATCCGCTACGGGACGGGCACGTACACGATCCAGGGCTACGGGCTCGCGCCGCTCCTCATCCGGGCGGGCGTCCTCGACGGGGGCGACGCCGCTTATCCGTTCGGACTGGTCGTCCTGTTGATCTGGCTCCCGGTGACCGCCTGGCTCCTCTGGAACCAACTCCGGGCACGGGCGCTCTGGGTCGGTGCGGTCGGCTTCGCTATCTCGATCTTCCTGCTCCTGTTCCTCGCCCGCGTCTTCCACCCGTCGTACCTCGTGTGGCCGCTTGTGGGCGTAGCGCTCGCCGCGCTCCTCGCGCTCGTCGAACGAGCTCAGCCAGAGGGACCGAGCTCGGTGCGGCGCCAGGCGAGCCGGTCCTGGCGCGCCGCGTCGTCGAGCTCGTGGCCGCCCGCGTAGGAGGCGGTCTTCTTCGGATCGCTCGCCGCCGCCGAGAGCCTATCCGCGATGTAGCCCGGCACGTACTTGTCGCTCGAGCCGAACTGGAAGAAGACGCTTGCCGGCGGGGCGTCGCCGATGTAATTGACGGGGTCGAGAGCGGCAAACTCGTTCTGGTACTCGGTCGCGCTTGCGCCGCGCACGAAGTACGTGATGAACCAGTTGGCGAAACTCGCGTCGGGGGTCATGAGCACGTAGGTCTTGGGTCGTCCGTCGGCGATCAGCAACGAGCCAACATCGCGCCGTAGTCGTGCCCGACGAAGCCGGTCCGAAGCCCGTCGGCGCCCTCTTCCGCCAGCACGTCGAGGGCGCGACGCAGTTGGACGACCTGCTCGACCACGAGCTTGCGGTCAGCGGCCGCGTCGCCGGTGACCGCCTCCTTCCAAGGGAAGAACTGTGGCGGCAGAAGGGATGGCACCCCGTCCTTCGCCAGGGCGAGCGCATCCGGAAGGAACTCGGTCCGGTTCGTGTTCGGCTCCTCTCCCTACCTGTGCGCCCAGAGGACGGCTGCGCGGGGGTTCCCTTTCGGGCGCACGAGATAGGCAGAGACGGTTCGACCGGCGGCCTGGAATGCGACGTCATCGATTTCGGCGCCGCCTTTGGCCGTCTTCTTCTTCAGCCCGAATGCGAGCGGCGCTGACTCGTCGAGGCGAAGAGCTGGGCGCGCTCCGTGAGCGGCGGCACAGTTGCCGGCGCCGTGGCCACCGACGTGTCAACGGCGGTCGGGCTCGCTCCGCAAGCGGTGAGGAGCGCAGGTGCGGTCACGAGGACGCAGACGACTCTTGTCAGCGCCATAAACATGCTTGGTGCTGACGGGCGCTCGAGCTAAAAGTTAGGCGCGGCGGTAGACGCGGCGGCGAAGCGACGTATTCGGGCGCACCGGCGTGGCCGGACCCTGCCAGTGCCTCGTGACGTCGAAGCCCCAACGGTGGATGGGGTTCTCGAGTCGGGTCTCCTGTGCGGAGTGCACGTAGGTCCAGACTGTTTCGCGCGTGCCGTTTTCGCCCTTCACGACCTGGAGTCCGCCCACCTTGCCTTCGCGGTGCGGATCGCGCCGCTCGAGGAACTCGAGCGCGAACTCGACCGCATTCGCGTAGTCGGCGCAGCGGTATAGGACACCGAGGTCGGCCGCGGGGTCCCCGCCAAGGACCTCGCGTACCTCATACGTTGCTTGCCCGGCCGCATGGCGAAGATCTGCAGCCATGCATCGACTCCTTTCACGCGAAGCGTAGGACGGCCGCGGAAAGCCGGGAATCCCTCGATTTGGTTACGTCGCTTGGGCCGTTTCTCGCCGGTAGCGGAGGAGCTCGCGGGCGACGGCCTGCAAGATCCCCGCCACCGGAATCGCGGCGAGCGCGCCCAGGATTCCGGCGAGCTCGGCGCCGATGAGGACCGCCACCAGCACGACGAGCGGCGACAGCTGAACGGTGCGACCGTAGATGACCGGCTGCAGGATGTGATTTTCGAGCTGCTGGTAGACGATGAAGAAGACGATGATGATCACGCCCTTCACCCAGCCGAGCTCGACGAACACGACGGTGGAGACGAGGACGGCCGCAAGCGTCGCTCCCGCGAGCGGGATGAGGTCGAGTACGCCGACCACGACGGCGAGCGCGATCGCATAGTGGCTTCCGAGAACGAACAGCACGACCGCCGAAGCCGTGGCGGCGATCACGCTGATGAGCACGTTGCCGGTGACGTAGCCGCCGACCGTCCGGTAGATCTCGCTGCCAATCCGCTGCCAGCGCGGGCGCGCCGAAGCCGGCAGGAAGGCATAGAAGCGCTCGATCATGGCGCGACCGTCGAGCAGCATGAAGAAGGTCAGGAAGGCAATCGCCACGACCCCGGCTACAGCGGTCACGACGCCCCGGGCGATGGCGAGGCCGGCGCCCGTGATGCCGAGCACACCTCCTGCGCCGTGCTTCCTGACTGCGTCCTGCACGCGGTCGACGATGTGGTACTTCGTCTGTAGGAAGCCCAGGGGTCCCCGTCCGGCCGTCACGTCCTCGACGATCTTCGGGACGTAGTCGACGAAGCTCCGCACCTGCTCGACGAGGGGCGGGATGAGGAGGAAGCCGAGGCCGATGATCGCTCCGACGGTGAGGATGAAGACGAGTGCTGTCGCGTACCCTCGCCGGAGCCCGCGGCGCTCGAAGAATTCCACTGCCGGGTTGAGGGCGAGTGCGAGGAAAACGGCGATGAGGATCCACGTGATGATGTGCCACGCGAGGTAGACGAGCGCGAGCAGCGCCACCGTCGCGAGCGCGATCCCGAGGACGGCGAGGATCGTCCGAGGGCGGACGTAGACGACCCGCTCGGGCGCGGCGGTCCTCGCCATGCCCCCAGAGCCTGACCGACCTACCGGACGCCGAGAGCGGGCGAAGGGAATCGAACCCTCACCACCAGCTTGGAAGGCTGGAGCTCTACCATTGAGCTACGCCCGCGTGCCCCCAACGATAGCGCGGACCGTCGCTCGTTCTCGCTTGTTGAAGGGGTACCGCACCGGATGGTTAGCTACGTCGACCGTGAGGGAGCTCGCCATCTCGACTGAGCAGGTCACCCCGACGACAACCGTGCTCGCGCTGACCGGGGAGATCGACCTGTACACGTGTCCAGAGCTCAAGCAAGAGCTCCTGCGCGTGATTGAAGAAGGCGCCACGCTCGTGGTGATCGACCTGGCGGGAACGACCTTCATCGACTCGACCGGGCTCGGCGTGCTGATTCGCGGGGTGGAGCGCCTCCGCATGAAGGACGGGCGGCTTGCCGTCGTCTGCGCCGATCCGAACCTGATCAAGATCTTCGAGGTTACGGGCCTCGACCGCGTTTTTTCGATCTACCGCTCGCGGGACGAGGCGTTCGAGCAAGCTTCCGCGTAGTGCCCCCGTCGCCCGGCAGCTGGAATCCGGCCTGGGAAGAGGTCGCTGCGCTCGTGGTCGTGGCCCTGGTCTACGGCTCTCTCGTGCGGACATACGGAATCTCGCGGCTGCGTCGCCGGGCATTCGACGCCGCCCTGCTCATCGCGCTGGTGGCGGTAGTCAGTCCGCTGGCCACGCTCGCCCGCCACTACTTTCTCTGGGCGCACCTCCTCCAGAACGTCGCCCTCGCCGAATGGGCGCCTGCGCTCGCCGTCCTCGGGCTCTCGCCCGCAGCCGCCGCCGCGGTCGCGCGTCGGCCGGCGTTTTCGGCGCTGGCACGTCCTCTCGTGGCACTTCCTCTCTGGCTGGCGACCTACGGCGTCTGGCATGTCCCCGCGCTCTACGACGCCGCCCTCCGCCACCGCGCCCTCCTCGACCTCGAGCACGCGTCGTACGTCGTTACGGGCTTCCTGTTCTGGTGGCCGGTCTTTCAGGCGCTACCGCAGGCGTTGCGTGCCGGCGGCAAGGCCGCGTACCTCTTCGGCGCCTTCGTCCTGGCGAGCCCGCTCGGCCTCGTGCTGGCGCTGTTCCCGACTCCTCTCTACGACTTCTACGAGAGCGCTCCCCGGCTCTGGGGCCTCCAGCCGCTGGCCGATCAGCAGATCGGAGGCGTGATCATGGCCGTCTCGGAGGGCATCGTCTTCTTCGCCCTCTTCGCCTACTTCTTCGTCCGCTTCATGGCGGAGGAGGAGGCGGGTTACAGTCCTGGCGATGCCTGATCCCCGGCTGGCCGCGCTCGCGGATGCACTCATCCCCGCTGTGGACGGCATGCCCGCCGCCAGCGAGGCGGACGCCACCGGCAAATGGACCGAGCGGGCCCTCGCCGCGCGGCCGGATCTCAGGACCGGGTTCGAGCGTGCGTTGGCCGCAGACGACGTGCGCCGCCTACAGGAGGAGGACCCGGAAGCCTTCGCCGCGCTCGCCGAAATCCTCAGCGGCGCCTACTACATGAACCTGAAGATCCGGAAGCGGATTGGCTATCCGGGCCAGAAGTCGAATCCTCCCTTCCCTGACGAGGCGGAGTACTACCTCGACGGGCTGCTGCCCGAACGCACCGAGGCCCTGCCTGAACGCGCGTCGAGAGCGCCTCGCCAACGGAGCGAGGCCGCGACAAACGTCCTCGTCATCGGGGCGGGCGCCTCTGGCGCGGTCGCGGCGAAGGAGCTCGCGGAAGCGGGTTTCTCGGTCGTGTGCCTCGAGCAGGGCGGCTGGCGGAGCGCGGGCGAGTTCCCCGGGGACAAGCTGGAGTTCGAGCTCCTCGTCGGCAAGGACTGGAACGCCAACCCCAACGTGCGGGAGTGGCCGGAGGACTATCCGTGCGAGACGTCGGAGTCGGACGTCGCGCCGGTCATGTTCAACGCGGTCGGCGGGAGTACGATCCACTTCGGCGCGCAGTGGGCGCGTATGCGGCCGTCGGACTTCCGCACACGCTCGCTCGAGGGCGTCGGCGACGACTGGCCGATCTCGTACGACGAGCTCCTGCCGAGCTACGAGCAGCTGGACGCCGACATGAACGTATCCGGGATCGGCGGCGATCCGGCCTATCCGCCCGGGGCGCCTCCTCCCCTGCCGCCGCTCTCGATCGGCAAGATCGGGCGGAAGGCGGCCGAGGGGATGAACAAGCTCGGCTGGCACTGGTGGCCGGCCGCGCACACGATTCCATCGGTCGCCACCGACACGCAGGCGCCGTGCGCGCGCCGCGGGACCTGCATGTTCGGGTGCCCCGAAGGCGCCAAGGGATCCACGGACTTGACGATTTGGCCGAAGGCACTGGCCGCGGGCGCAAAGCTCGTCACCGGTGCGCGCGTCCGCGAGATCACGACCAACGGGAACGGGCTCGCGACCGGAGCGCTCTGGATCGACGGTGACGGAAGGGAACAGCGGTCCGAGGCGGACGCAGTCGTCCTCGCCGCGAACGGGATCGGCACGCCACGGTTGTTGTTCCTGTCAGGCCTCGCGAACTCGTCGGGCCTGGTCGGGAAGCGGCTCATGCTGCATCCGTACATGAGCGTCCTCGGGCTCTACGACGAGGACCTGGAGAGCTGGCTGGGGCCGTGGGGGACGCCTTTGCTCTCCTTGCAGTTTGCGGACACGGACGAATCGCGCGGCTTTCCGCGGGGCGCGCAGTGGGACGTGATGCCGATCGGCGGGCCGCTGATGGCCTTGGCACGCTGGGATGGGTTGCCCTTCGAGGAGCGCTGGGGCGCGGCGGTTCACGGGCTGGTTGCGAAGACTCTGGGCCGCGCGTTCGACTGGGGGATCGGCATCGAGGATCTGCCCTCGGAAGAGAACTCTGTCGCGCTCGATGCGGAGTTGACCGATGGCGACGGGATTCCCGCGCCGCGGATCCATTACCGGATCGACGAGGACGCGCGCGCGAACCTCGCCTGGCAGGTCGAACGGGCGAAGGAGGCGCACGAGGCCGCCGGCGCCGTCGAGACGGTGGTCACGGACTGGTCGCAGTGGGGCTGGCACCTGCTGGGGACGTGCCGGATGGGCGACGATCCGGCTGCTTCCGTTGTCGACCGCTTCGGTCGCGCCCACGACGTCCCGAACCTCTACATCGTGGACGGCAGTGTGTTCGTCACCTCGGGGCCGCAGCCGCCGACGGCCACGATCGCCGCGAACGCGCACCGCTGCGTCGAGCATCTGATCGAGACCGCAAGTCTGCAGGCAGTTCCGGCTTGACCCGCTGCGCCTGGGTCCCCGAGGGCGACCCGCTCTACGTCGCTTACCACGACGAGGAATGGGGCGTCCCCTCACACGACGAGCGGCACCTCTTCGAGATGCTCGTGCTCGAGGGCGCGCAGGCGGGCCTTTCCTGGTCGACGATCCTGCGGAAGCGGGAGAACTACCGAAGCGCGTTCGCAGACTGGGACGTCGAGAAGATGGCACGGTTCGGCGCACGTGACCTGAAGCGTTTGCTGGGCGACGCCGGAATCGTGCGCAACCGCTTGAAGATTGAGTCCGCGATCGCAAACGCGCGCGCAGTCCTCGAGCTCGACTCGCTCGACGAGCTCCTATGGAGCTTCGTCGGCGGGGAGCCGCTCCTGAATTCCTGGAAGACGATCCGCGAGATTCCCGCCGAGACGGCGGAGTCGAAGACGATGAGCAAGGATCTGAAGCGCCGCGGCTTCCGCTTCGTCGGCCCGACGGTTTGCTACGCGTTTATGCAGGCCTGCGGTCTCGTCAATGATCACACCGTCGACTGCTTCCGTTATCGCGAGGTGCAGACAAGCGCCACCCCCCGGCGGCGGACGCTCAAGAGCGGTTAAGACGCCGAGCGGTAGTCCTCGAGCGCAATGTTCGCGGTCTCGAGGTCGTACACCTCCTGCGCGATCTCGAGCGCCCGATCGAACCGTTCCGGATCGGTCTGACCCTCGACGATCGCCCTCAGAACCCGCAGATGGAGGGGCATCTCTCGCTGCGCGGCCGACGACTCCAACGGCTCCATGACTTCCGGCGGAAGCGGCGACGGCGCTTCGTTCGCGGCGTCGGCGGGGGTCTCAGTCATCGTTCCTCCTTTTTCGGGAGAGCTGCGGCGACGGAATCGTTACACGTTCGGGAAGAGGCGCGGCAGCTAGGTTTCAACGCGCGTTCGCGGTGCAGCCGTCCGTCCTCGGGCGCGCTCGTCGCCCACGCGAATTCGCAGCTCGAGCGTCTCGGCGTCAACAGCGCCCCTCAGCCAGCCGATGAGGATCGCTGCCCGCGCGTTCAGCGAGAGCCTCGCGCCGGAGGTTTCCACGACGATGCGCTCGAACTCTTGGGCGAGAGCCGGATCGTCACCCTCGAGCGTGCCGTGCACCTCGTTGACGAGCTCCTCGAGCACTCCGGTGAGGCCCCATTCGGCGTCCCGCCATTCCCCGCCCTCGTTACCGCCGCGGGCCATGACCCCGAACTGTTCGGCCACGCCTTGCAAGCGCACGAGCTGCTTGATGCTTCCCCAGGTCAGCGCCATCCGCCGAGTCTACGAGCTTAGCTGGCTGCTGTCTCGTCCGGGGAACGTTGCCGCGGCCCGCTGAATCCGCTCGACGTCGAGGGTCATCTCGAGCAGGCCGACCTGCTCATCCCAGACGGCGGGATCGACGTCCTGCTTGACGTCCTCCTCGAGGATGTGAACGACGGGGAGCCCCAACTGGACTCCTGCCAATGGACCGACGTAGGCCGGGTCTCCGAGGGTCACCGTCTCGGCCGCGACCTCGAGAGCCTCGAGGTCGGCTGCTCCGAGAACGACGACCAGGTCGTCGGCCCCGTGCTCGTCGACGAGGCTCCTGATCCGGTCCTGGTTCTCCGGGTCCATGGCCCCGGCCGCCGTTCAGACGAAGCACTCCGTCTCGACGAAGACCGGCTCGGCCCCTGCCGAGCGGACGCATTCGGCGATCGCCGGGCCCGGGACGCCGTCCCGTTCCCCGAGCGCGATCACCTTCTTGCCGTCGAGCTTCATGCTGCGTCACCTCCCTTCAGCGTCGCGAACGCCTCTTCGACCTGCTGCTTGCTCACCTGGCCGGAGAGCCGCTCGAGCTCCTCGCCGTCGCGCATGAGTATGTAGGTCGGCAGGCCGATCACGCGCAGCTCGCGGCAGACCTGGCGGTTCTCCGGCGAGTTCACCTTGACGACGCGCACCGTGCCGCCGGCCTCCTCCTCGAGCTTCGCAATCGTCGGCATCATCGCGATGCACGGTTGGCAGCGCGGCCCCCAGAAGTCGACGAACACGTTGCCCTGGCTCGTCAGCTTCTCGAAGGTCTCAGGTGTGGCGTCGACCGGCATCTCACTCCTTTCCTGGTTCCAGCAGGATCGACATCCCGTCCGCGAGCTCCGTCATGCGGCCGAGGAAGAGCGATCCTTTGGCGACAAGCATCGTTGAACCGATCTTGCCTGCGCGCAAGGCCTCCATGCCGTGGGGAAGCCAGGGGACCGCGGAGGCAACGTGGCCCTGCGTCGGCGAAAAGCCCGGGAGGCCGTGCTCGCGTTCGAACGAATCGAGCCCCGCGCGGGGGAGCTCGCCGCGCTTGATCGCGAGTGCGCCCATCAGCTTGTAGTTGCGCTGGGGGACATTGCCGGCGCCCGCCGGCTCGGTGATCTCCGGGTCGTGGAGCTCTGTGGCGATCCGCTCCACATCCGTGATCTTGCGGCCGAGCCGCTCGAGAGGTTCGACGACGAGATCCTCGAGGACCGCCTGCTGGGCCGAGCCGGAGCCGACCTTGTGGCGGCCGACTGCGTCGAGCCGAACGACGGGCGCGCCTCCTTCCGGCGGCCCGACGAGGATGGCCAGACCGGCGAGGACGTCCTCCAAGACGGGCACATCGTGGCGGAGCGCGCCCGCGAACTTCATGCCCAGCTTGGCGAGCGAACCGCCGGCGACGACCACAACGTGGTCGTACACGCCGGAGGAGACGAGCGATGCAGCAACGACGAGGGCGTGGATCGGTCCCGCGCAGAACGCCTTCACGTCGCTTCCGGATGCGTTCGTGCATCCGGCTTCCTCGGCAATCGCCTTGCCGAGATTGCCGCCGCCACGTTGGTAGCGGTCGCCCACAGCTTCCTCGCCGCAGCCGATCGCGTATTGAACGTCCTCGGCGGGAAAGCCCATACGCGCGAGGAGATGCTGGAGGGCGAGCGCTCCGGTCGCTTTGCAGGCGAGGTTCTCGAGGAGCACGGAGGCGGAGAGGCTCTCGTCCAGATCGTGGGCGCGAAGCATGACGCCGGCGCGGTCGCCGTTCCGGTAGAGCGGCAACGAGCCGTCGGCGGCCTCGCGACCGTCGAGCTTCAGCAGCTGGAACTGGTCGGCCGCCTCCATGCGCCGGTAGAGCTCGTCCTCGTCGACGAAGACGCCGAAGGGGCCTTCTCGTTTCGCTTCGGCCGCGTGGCGCCACCAGGGGCGTTCAGTCTCCCAGAGAGCGCTCGGCTCGAGGTTGCCGAGGAAGACCTGGTGCGGCGGGTATTCGAGCGCCTCGTCGAAGGTTCTCAGCTTGGGCGCGATCTGGTCGGCGGCGTTCTCGCGGGTCGGCTTGGAGCCGTGGCGAACCAAGTCGGGCGCGTGGGCGAGGACGAGCGAGCAGCCGTGGACTGCGGCACTCATGGGTGTCGGCGCGAGGTGGTCACCGTGTCCGCGCATTGCGCGCGCCACCCGCGAGACGTACGCCGATACGATCGAATCGGGTGGTGGTTCGGGGTGGCCCCAATAAATAGGGTCATCGGTCGATCTCCCAGACCGTGTTCGGTTCGACGTCGCTCTCGAGGAGCTCGAGCGCCCGCTCGACGATGCGCCGGCGCTCGCCCGGATCAAGACCGAACGGGTGCGTGATCGCCGGTCCGCGCACTATTCGATTGGCGCCGATCATCGTTGCCACCGTGGGCAACGACGTCACGTATACCGCCGGAATTCCCGCCCGCTCGATCTCCTTCGCCAGCACTGCCCCGCAGCGCGTCCCCGTTCCTCAGGTCCCCGACAGCAAGACAGCCCCAACGCCCGCGTCGCGCAGCTCGGCCGCGATCTCGCGGCCGAACCGAGTCGCCGTCACGACTGGAGTCCCGTTCCCGGTCGTCGTGTAAAACGCGTCGTGGAGGCGGCCGATGCGACCCTCGCGCTCTAGAGATCGCGCTACGTCGAGCGGGACGAGGCGGTTCGGATCTTCGTTGGCGAGCGTGACGTCGAAACCGCCGTGCACGGACTCGTACCGGGCTGACGACATGGTCTCCTCGCCGTCGAGCTTGTAGCGAAACCACCCCTGAGCCCGCACGGAATGGAGGTGGTCGGGATTCCCTTGAGGTACGCACCCGGCTTCGGTGACCAGCGCGACGAGCGCCGACGAAAGATCACCGACAGGCACGGGCGGTTCGACACGATCGAGCCCTCCGCCGACCTCGGTGCGCGTTTCGCCGCCGAGCTTGGCAAGGAGCAGATCGATCGCGCGCTCGGCGCCGACGTTGTCCGCCACGTAGTTGCGCCGGAAACCGCGCGGGATGTAGCCCTCCTCCTCGGGAGGACCGAGCTCGCGCCCCTCCGCAAGGGCCGTCGCAAAGCGGGCCAGCCTCGGCAGGGCGTCGCGCATGCCCACCACGTTCACGGCCGTGGGGACGACGTAGGCCTTGCCGGCCGCGTCCACGCCCGGATTCTCGGGATGCATCGCGGCGACCGCCGGAATTCCCCGCTCGACGGCAGCCGCGACGAGGGTGCCGCAGGCATAGCCGTAGCGCCCTGAGCCGAACGCAGGCCCCGCGACGAGCACGTCAGGCTTCTCTTCCTCGAGCCACGCGAGGAGCGTGCCGAGGGCGCCCTCCTCGTGCTCGGCGAAGTAGTCGTCCCCGCACGCGAGAGTCACCGCGATCTCGATTCCCTCGGCGGCAAGACCGCGTCCCGGGCCTACCGCACCCTCGAGGCGGGTCGGCGGCGTTTCGGCCTTGTCCTCGCCACCGAGGCCCGCGAAGAACTGGTTCACGTAGTGAACGGCCTTCATTGCGCGCGCGCCCCGAGCGCGAGCTGGCCCATCTGGTTCGCCGCGCCGAGGTAGTTTCGGACCGGAATTGGACCCGCCTCCGCCGCCGGCGTCCCGTCGAGAAGCCGCTCGCCGCCGAGGACTCGCTCCGGTTTCCATTCCGGGACGAGCTCCTCCACGTTCCCCGTCGAGACGATCGAGTCCGCCTCCGGAACCCAGTCGGTGAGAATCGGCCTCGTCGACTCGGGATCGGTCTCCTCCGCCAGGATCACCGTCGTACGAATACCGGCCTGCTCGCAGGCGCGGCAGGTGAGCATGACGTCGGTGTGGGAGTTCCCGCCCGCGTCAGTCGTTATGACCACCCCGTCCGCAGCGAGCTCCTGCGCGCGGACCGCGGCCGCCTCGGCCGCGCTTTGCTTCGCCTCGGCGGTCTGCTCGTAACCGCGCATGAGGACGACGCCCGCGAAGCGAAGGCGCTTCCCGTGCTCCCGGTAGAGCGCGCGGATGAGCGCGCTCCGCTGGAAGAAGACCGTCGGATTGCGCATCGCCGCCCAGTGGTACTCCCCGCAGGTCACCGCGCCGTCGAGCACCTCCGCCGGGTCGGCGATTCTCGGCAGCTCCGCCTGGCCCGCCGGCGTTCCGTAGACGTACTGGTAATAAAGCGGCCCGAGGTCCGAGAGCTGCAGAAGCGCGGCGACGGACGGGAGCCCGTCGCCCGCCGGGGCGAGCTCGAAGTCCTCCACGTCGTCAGGCTCTGCGTCGAGTGTTGTTGCAGCGAGCCGCTCCGCCAACGCGAGCGTCTCCGTCCTCGCGTGCGTCTCGAGGTCCTCGTTTCGCGCGCCGTCAGGCGCGTGGAACGAGACAACGACGCACGTTTCGCTCGCGAACGGCGTGAGTGGGGCGCCCGGGCCCGCGAGGTCGATGATGGACTCCTGCTCGTGCAGCGGCCGCTCTTCGCCCGGAAAGTCGAGGCAGGAAAGGACGACGACGCCGGCAAGGCGGTTCGTGCGCCCCTGTCCGGCCCGGCCGTCGGTCGGAAACGCGGGACGCCCGTCGGGCCGGACACGAGGCTCGACTGCATCCAGAACATGGGTTACGCGGACGGGCTCGCCCGGGCGCACGACCTCCACCTCTGCGCCGTCGACCTCGATCTGCGCGGGTAGCAGGTCGGACGAGAACGAAGCGAGCTCCCACGCCATGCTGCGAAGCCTAACGGGGCGGCGACGCCAAACGCCGCCGCCCCGCTTACCGCCTACTCGACCGGGATCTCCGAGTGCACCAGGCGCATGTCGATCCCCTGCGTGCGCCGGTAGAGGCGCGAGACCACGTAGATCGCGAGCGCGATTCCGTACAGGGCAAACATGTAGTAGAAGCCGTGCCGCGCGGTCGTCCAGTCGATGCCGTACACGGCGTTCGTCACCCACTCATAGATGGCGAAGCCGAGGATGACGAGGAAGCCCGCGGCCGCGACGGTGATGATCGGGATCCCGGCGATCCGGTAGCGAGCGATCGGCGAGGCGTTGTAGATGTCCGGCTTCCGCCACGGCAGGATGAGCGCGGCGATCGCCGACCCGGCAAAGGTGATCGCGATCACCTCCGTCGCCGCGAGCGTCCAGCTGAAGAACTCAGAGTTGTAGGCGTAGAAGTAGCTGATCGGGATCGACGGGATCAGCATCAGCGCGATCGCGACGATCGGGACGCCGTTCCGCGTGACCTTGGCCGCCGCCTCGGGAAGGACGCGGTCGAATGCGGACGCGAACACGACGCGCGTCGAGGAGAGAAAGACCGTTCCCACCCAGCCGAAGAACCAGAGCGATAGGAGCCCGACGAGGATGAACTGCCAGAGGGCGCCGCCCATCAGGAACGAGGCGAAGAGCCCCGGATACGGGAATGCCGTGATCGGCGGGTTCTTCACGTAGTCGTACAACGCCGGCTGGCCCCAGTAGGCGTTGTTCGAAGCGTTGTAGAAGTCCCAGCCCATCGTCTTGGCGATGAGCAGGAACGTGATGATGGCGAGGATCGTCGTCGTGATGAGCGCGCCGCCCATCGCGTAGATGTTCTTGCGGAAGTCCGAGGCGCCCCGAACTTCGCCGTAGAGCGTCGCGCCCCAGTTCGACCAGAGGTTGAAAAAGAGGACGAACGGAATGAGGAGGAAGACGCCCTTCGCGGCGCCGAACGTTCCGACGCTCGCTCCGGCGTGCGTTCCGACATCGCCGGCCTTCAAGGTCGCTTGATACGCGTTGCCACTCGTTCCCAGCACGTCGCTTGCCTGCGTGTTGAAGGCAGAGACGAAGTCGGTCTTCGAGTTGACGAGCAGGAGGATGAACATGAAGGCGAGGCCGATGAGGCCGCCGTAGAAGCAGACCTTCTGGATGCGGGCGTATGTCCGCATCCCGAGCGAGATCACGACGGAAGCCATGATCGCGACGATGATCGACCCGACGAAGAGCCCTTTCGCCTGTGAGAAGAACGAGACCCAGCCGTCGGCACCGACGATCGCGCCGAGGGGGACGAACACCTCGACGTTGAGGATGTTCGCGTAGATGGGGACCCAGTGCCAGAGGATGAACCACCAGCCGCAAGCGGCGAGCACGAAGCCGATTCCTCCGCCCAGGACGCGGCTTATCCAGATGTAGTCACCGCCTGCACGCGGCATCGCCGCGATGAGGGAGGCGTAGGTGATCGCCTGGAGGACGAGATAGGCGCCCGAGAGGATCACCGCCCACATGAGGCTCCCGTCCGGGATGAAGACCGCGTACGAGAAAATGAAGAGCCCGAGCGTGATCAGGTTGATCGAGAAGAAGGCGTAGATGAAGCCATCCCTCACCGACCAGCCACGCACGAGCCCGGTGGCCTTACGCGCGAAGAGCGTTCGTTCTCCGCTCGGGTACGCGGCGTCGCCGACAGTGGTCGCCATTCGTCCTCCTATCCGCTGGTGAGCACGAAGTTCTTGACCTTCTTGCCCCCGTCGAGATCGACGAGAGCGCCCAGAAGCTCGCCCTGCTCGTAAGAGCTCCCGGGATTGATGCAGAGCGTCTTGCCGATGCGCGTGTTGCCGCGCGCCTCGTGGATGTGGCCGTGGAGGGAAAGGACGGGCTGGTAGCGCTCGATCGCCTCGCGCACGGCCTTCGAGCCGCAAGGGACGGGCGCATGGCCGGCGTGCTTGAGCCGCATGTCCTCGGTCAGCTCCGGCGCGTCGTCGAGCCCCGACCCGTACGGCGGGCAGTGGAGGCTGAAGATCGTCCGCTCCGGCGGCGCCGTGACCTGCGACACGACCGCGTCGATCCGCGCGCCGAGATCGGGCTCGTCCTCCTCCCGGTACGTCTTCCAGGGCGTGCGGTTCGACCAGCCCGTGGACGCCAGCTGGAAGCCGTCGATGTCGACGACGCGGCCTTCGGCGAGATGCACGTGGCGCGCGCGGTCGATGACGACGTCGATGTCGAATTGGTCGTCGTTCCCCGGACAGACGTAGGCCTCCACGCCAGCATCCTCGAGGCGCTCGTCCGCGAATTGCATCCAGCGCTCGACGGTGGCGAGCATCTGTACGTGAAAGAAGCGGTCGGCGGCCTCGGGATCGCGCTCGTAGGCACCAAGCTCTTCGGGGGTGGTCCGAAACGGGTAGTAGCCGCGCCGCTTCACCGCTTCCTCGAAGGCCACGACTTCTTCTTCGCCCGCAAGGTCGTGTCGGTTTTCGAGCAGCGTCGCGTGCCAGCGCCCGCCACTGTCATCGACGACGGGGACGAGAGCCTT
>DASQXE010000134.1:0-24843 GCA_035639875.1 Gaiellaceae bacterium
CCGCCGGTACTACGGATGGCGCGTCGCGGGCTTCCTACTCGCAACCTTCTACGCGACGATGGTCGTTTCAGGGCTGGTCGTCGAGTTCCTCTTCGACGGTCTGGGGCTCATCCCGAGCGAGCGCAACGCGAAGGTGATCGAGGCAAGCGTGACGCTCAACTACACCACGGTCCTCAACATCATCTTCCTCGCGCTCGGGGCCGCGCTCGTCTGGCGCTACTTCACCCGGGGCGGGGGACTCGCGATGCTCAGGATGATGAACAAGCCGATGAGCCACGAGCACGCCCATGAGCACGCCCACTAACGGTGCCGGACCGCTCCGGCGGCGACGCTCACGACCGTGACCGCGGCGGCGAGCAAGACGATCGCGCCGCCCGGCGCGAGATCGCCGTAGTAGGAAATCGTCAGCCCGGCCAGGACCGAGGCGAGGCCGGTCGCCATCGAGAGACCAACGGTAGACCGGATGCTTCCGGCCCAGCGCCCCGCCGAGATGACCGGCAGGACCATCAGCGCCGCGATCAGGAGGATGCCGACGATGCGCATCGAGACTGCGACCGTCACGCCCGCGAGCGCGGCGAGGACGACGTTCAAAAAGGTGACAGGCAATCCCGTGACGCGCGCGCCCTCGGCGTCCAGCGACACGGCGACGAGCGGGCGGTAGAGGAGCGCGAGCAGCGCGAGCGCAACGGCGCCGAGCGTTGCGATGAGCGCGAGGTCCGAGCGGGTGACGGTGAGGATCGAGCCGAAAAGGAAGGCGAACAGGTTCGCGTTGAGCGCGCCCGCTGCGGAGACCATGACGACGCCCGCCGCGATGCCCGTGTAGAAGATGAGCGCAAGCGCCTGGTCGCCCGCCGTCCCGTAGCGTCCGCGGAGCCATTCGACACCCACGGCTGCGGTCACTGCCGCCACGAGCGCGGCCCCGACCGGCGAGACATCGAAAAGATAACCGGCCGCGACGCCGGCGAACGCGGCATGGCCGATGCCGTCGCCGATCAGGCTCATGCGCCGCTGAACGAGGAAGAACCCGACCGCGGGCGCGAGGATTCCCACGACGGCGCCCGTCGCGAACGCCAGGCGCATGAAATCGGCTTCAAAGATGGACATGCGAGGGGTCGTGCCAGGGAGCGGGGAGGCCCGTGGGAGGTCCGTCGTAGACGATCGTCCCGCGGACCAGGATCACCCGCTCGACAAAGCGCTCGATCGCTCCGAACTCGTGCGAGACGTAGACGATCGTCGCGCCGAGCTCTCGGTGGAGCTGCCCGAGAAGGGCTGCGAAAGCCTCCTGGGCATCGGCGTCGACGCCTGCCGTCGGCTCGTCGAGGACGATGAGATCCGGCTCGCCCGCGAGGGCCTTCGCGATGTAGGCGCGCTGCTGCTGTCCACCCGAGAGCCGCTGAATCGGTCGACCGGCAAGGTCCGCAAGCCCGACTCGGTCGATTGCCGCGGCGACGACCTTGCGATCATCGTGGCCGAATGGCCGGAGTAGGCCGCGCCGCGCGACTCGGCCCGCCGAGACGACCTCTCGAACAGTGGCGGGCGCATCGATCCCGAGCACGGTTCGCTGCGCGAGGTAGCCGATGCGGTAGCGGTTCGCAAAAGCCTGAGCCGGCTGCCCGAAGAGGAGCGCCGTGCCCGTCTGGGGCCGTTCGAGTCCGAGGAGAATGCGCAGGAGCGTCGTCTTGCCGCCGCCGTTCGGCCCGGCCACCGTGACGAACTCGCCGGTCGCGATCTCGAGGTTCACGTCACGCAGGACGGGCGGCCCGCCTGGATAGGCGAAGGAGACGTGCTCGAGCTCGACGGCTAGCGGCATCCGAGGCCTTGCTCGAGCGCTCTGAGATTCGCGCGCATGCGCGTGAAGTAGGTCTCGCCGCGCGCAATCTCTTCTTTCGTCAGGCCCTCGATCGGGTCGAGCACAGCGGTTGTCGCGCCCGTCTCGCGCGCAACCGTTTCGGCGATGCGCGGCGAGACGAGCGTCTCGAAGTAGATCGTCGTCACACCCCGCTGGCGGGCGAGCTGGACCACGCGTGCGAGGTCTCCGGGCGAGGGCTCGACTTCCGGCGTGAGGCCGGTGACCGCGATCTGGCGCAGCCCGTAGCGCTCCGCCAGGTATGCAAACGCCTCGTGGCTCGTGACGATGTCGTGCCGTTCGCAGTCGGCCAGCCCCTGCCGATAGGCGCGGTCGAGCGCGATCAGCCGTGTGACCAACCGAGCGGCGGCGGCCCGGTCACCGAGCGCCTGGCCGATGCGGCTGACGATCTTCGCGTAGCGAAGCGGGTCGAGCCAGACGTGCGGGTCCCCGTTGGGATGCAGGCCGAGTCCGGGCGTGTCGAGGAGCCGCAGCACATTGTGCCCGTGCCCGGCCGCGTCCTCCAGTTGTGGCTGGAAGCCGTGGCCGAGGAGAAGTACGAGGTCGGCGCTGCGCACGGCGGCCACATCCTGGGGGGACACCTCGAGATCGTGGGGTTCAGCACCTGCGGGTGTGAGGTTCTGCACGTCCACGCGATTCCCGCCGATCTCCTGCGCGGCAAAGGCAAGCGGATAGAAGCTCGCCACGACCGACTCCTTGCCGGCGGCGCTGCTGAGGGCGCCGCCGCATCCGCTCAGAAGAACCACGCCGCCGACTGCTATGAGAATGACTCTCAATCTCATAAACGACTATCCTAACGGCGAGATGGAAGAGCGCGAGATCGAAGAGCGGCTCAGGGACGCGCGCGTGCGGCCCACACGGCAGCGCGCGCTGGTGCTCGCGGCGCTCGCCTCGGAGGCCCACGACGCGACGGCGCAGGAGATCTACGCACGCTTACGCGCGGGTGATGAGCCCGTGGGGCTCGCAACTGTGTACCGCACCCTCACGCTGCTGACCGACCGGGACGTCGTCGACGAGCTCTCTCATCATGCTGGCGAGAGTTGTTATCGCCTTTGCAGCACCGGTCATCACCATCATCTCGTCTGCTCGAGCTGCCACCGCGTGGAGGAGCTCGCAGACTGCGAGCTGGACGATTGGCTCACCGCCGCTTCCGAGGAGCGTGGTTTCGTCCCGACGTCGCACACGCTCGAGGTCGTCGGGCTGTGCGAGGCCTGTCGGCGCGGCTAGCGCGTCAGGCCCGAGTCGTCGGGCCAGGGCTGATGAGCCCGCTTTCGTACGCAAGGATCACGGCCTGAACGCGGTCGCGAAGGCCGAGCTTGCCGAGCATGCGTCTGACGTGCGTCTTCACTGTCGATTCCTCGACCACGAGGGCCTCCGCGATCTCGGCGTTCGAGAAGCCACGGGCGACGAGGCCGAGAACCTCGCGCTCGCGCGGCGTGAGCGCGGCCAGTCGCTCGGCGGAGGCGGTGTCTGGACCCGGCTGACTCGCCATCCGGTCGATCACCCTGCGGGTCACGGAAGGAGAGAGGAGCGAGTCGCCGGCTGCGACCACGCGGATGGCCTCGATGAGCTCCTCCGGGCTCGTGCGCTTGAGGAGGAAGCCCGACGCGCCGGCGGCGAGAGCGCCGAAGATGTAGTCGTCCTGCTCGAAGGTGGTGAGGATCATGACCTTCACGTCTGGAGCCGCCGCGAGGACTTCGCGCGTCGCTCTAATGCCGTCCACGTCCGGCATCCGGACGTCCATGAGGACTACCTGCGGTCGTAGCGAGCGCACGCGGTGGGCCGCGGCCCGTCCGTCGGCCGCCTCGCCGACCACCTGGACACTCTCGTCGCTCGAGAGCACGGCGCGGAGGCCGGCGCGCATGAGGTGGTCGTCGTCGACGATCAGGACACGGACGGCCTGCGCGCTCACGCGGTTGCACCAACGCCGTACGGCAGCTCCGCACGGATGCGAAAGCGCCCGTCGCTCAGCCCCGCCTCCAGGGTGCCGCCGAGCAAGCTCGTGCGCTCACGCATGCCGATGAGCCCGTGGCCGAAGCCTTCTGCGGTGCCGTGCTCCGCAGGGTTCTCGACCGTGATCTCGAGCCCGTCCCGCCCAAAGAGGAGCTCCACTTCTGCGCTCCCGGATCCGTGGCGGCTGGCGTTGGTGAGCGACTCCTGCAGGATGCGGTACGCGGCGCGGTCGACGGCCGGGGCGAGCCGTCGGGGCCGTCCGTGGAGGCGGACATCCAGCATGAGGCCGGCATCCCGGTGCTGGGCGGCTAGTGCGTCCAGAGCGGTGAGTCCGATCGGTGGCTCCACGCCGGAGTTCTCCGAGGAGCTGTTCTCACGGAGGACGCTTACGAGCCGGTCGATCTCGGCGAGCGTGTCGCGGGCGACGCCCTCGACGGTCTCGAGCGCCTCTCTCGCCCGCCCAGGATCCTTTGCGCTCAGAAGTCGAGCCGCGGCCGCCTGGACGAGGATGACGTTGATCGCGTGACCGGCCGAGTCGTGCAGGTCGCGTGCGATCCGGGTCCGTTCTTCCGCCACGGCAAGCCGGCGCTCTCGCTCCGCCTCGTGCTCCGCGCGGACGGCGCGCTCGACGAGCTCGGCCATGCGCAAGCGCCGCATTCGTAGCCGATCGCCGGCGACCCAGGCTGCACCCCACAGGAGCGCGCCGAAGAGCACGGGAACCGTCGGGAAGCCGTTCTCAGCGAGGCCGACCGCCGCGACGTGGATGGCGAACAGCGCGGCCACCGTTGCGGCGGTGATCCGCGTCGACGCGCGGACGTCGTCCTGGCTCGCGGCCAGGAAGAACAGAGCAACGGTCGGCCCGAGCGGCGGACCCGGCGGGTAGCCGAGCCCGTTCAGGATCGCACTCGCGGACGCGGTGAGGACGAAGACGCCGAGCGGGACGCGGCGGCGAGCGACGAGCGGGAGCGAAGCGAGAGCCGCGATCGCAACGCTGACGCCGTCGAGCCCGCGCTCCCCTTCCGAAGCTCCGCGCGCCGCGAGCATCGCCACCGACGCCGCGAAAACGACCGCTGCGATCCCCGCGTCGACGAGGAAGTCCTTGCGTAGCAGCCAGCGCGATCTGGACATCGTGGTCCGAGAGTACCGCCGGCGCTCCGTCCTGAGAGTCGCCCGCGCGGACGATCCGGCGTCATCCCCACGGATGACGAGAAATTCCTCCCCACGAGCGTTGCGTCCGACGAGCGCGGGTCCGTAGCGTGGCCGTCATGAACAAAAGCGACCTCGTGATCGAGACGACCGAGCTCACCAAGCGCTATGGCGAGCGCGTCGTCGCCGTGGATGGGTTGAACCTCCGCGTGCGCCGCGGGGAGGTCTACGGGTTTCTCGGCCCGAACGGCGCCGGCAAGACAACCACGTTGCGGATGCTCCTTGGCCTCGTCCGCCCGACGTCCGGGAGCGCGCTGGTGCTCGGCGCGACGCCGGGCTCGCCTGCGGGGCTCGCCGGGATCGGTGCGCTCGTCGAGACACCCAGCTTGTACCCCTTCCTCTCCGGCCGCGACAACCTCGGCGTGCTCGCGCGCCACGCCGGCGTTCCGGCGGCGCGGGTCGAGGTGGTCTTGGAGGAGGTCGAGCTGACCGAGTGGGCGGCGGACCGCGTTTCGACCTACTCCCTCGGCATGAAGCAGCGCCTGGGTGTAGCAGCAGCGCTGATCAAGGACCCTCAGCTCCTCATCCTGGACGAGCCCACGAACGGAATGGATCCGGCCGGCATGGCCGAGATGCGGACGTTCATTCGCGTTCTCGGCCGCGGCGGGCGAACGGTGCTCCTCTCGAGCCATCTCATGACCGAGGTCGAGCAGATCTGCGACCGCGTCGGGGTCATCCGCGCCGGCCGGCTGGTCGGCGAAGGAACCGTGCACGAGCTCCGTGGGCGCGAGAGCCTGCGCGTACGCGCTCAACCGCTCGACGCGGCGGAACGGCTGCTCGCGACGCTCCCGGAGGTCGAGGATGTCGCCGCAGTCGACGGTGGTCTTCGAGTGACGGCGGATCCGGCGGTCGCGGCCGCCATCAACCAGGCCCTAGTGCAGGCGGGCATCGCGGTGAGCGAATTGCGCCCGGAGCAAGCTTCGCTCGAGGAGGTCTTCCTCGAGCTGACCCAGAGCGAAAAGGAGGCGGCATGACGACGAGCGTCGCGGCGGAGCTGCTGGTCGTGCGCAAGCGTTCGAGCACCTGGATCCTGCTCGGGATCTGGAGCGTGCTTGCCGTTCTCTTCGCGTACGTCATCCCCTACGTCGAATACCTCAACGGGAGCGGACCGGGAAACCGGTCACTGGAGGACTTGCTGCCGGACCGGCTGGTCGGCAACCTCCTCGCCGGATTCCCGTTCTTCGGCGGTGTGTTCGCGCTCATGCTCGGCGTGCTGGCGCTCGGGAGCGAGTACGGCTGGGGCACGCTGAAAACGCTCTTCAGCCAGCGACCCGGCCGGTTGCAGGTTTTCGGGGCCAAGCTGATCGCCCTCGGCCTCGTCCTCGTGCCCTTCGTTTTCACCGCTTTCGCCCTGGGCGCGGGCGCGAGCTACGCGATTGCGGTGCGCGAGGGCGCCGATGTCGCCTGGCCTTCCGCCTCGCTGATCCTCCGGGCGCTCGGTGCCGGATGGTTCCTCCTCGCCGTCTGGGCGACGTTCGGGATCCTGCTCGGAGTCGCGTCCCGGGGGACGTCGCTCGCGATCGGGGTCGGCATCCTCTACGCGCTTGTGATCGAGGGGCTGATCAGCGCCTTCGCCGACTCGGTCAGCTTCCTCGAGCCGCTGACGAAGTTCTTCCTGCGCGCGAACGGCTACTCGCTCGTCAAGGGTCTCGGGGTTTCCACGGTCGATGTGGCCGGCAACGGCCCGGGCGCTTTCAGCGGACCGTACGTCGGAAGCGCGCAGGCGCTCATCGTACTGGCGCTGTACGCCCTCGGTTTCCTGCTCGTGTCCGGATTCCTCCTGCGGCGTCGGGACGTCGCTTAGGAAACCCGCTTGGCGCCGGTGAAGTAGCGCAGTCAACCCCGGATGGGGGAGACGGTCAACTCCCGCAGAGGGGGGACGAAAAGAGCAGGTTTCAGCAGACTGAGCAGGCGGCGAAACAACCGGGCAGGGCCCCGATGCGGCGGGGGCACCCCGGCCAGAAATCCCCGAGCGGGGCCGGCGGCGGCCCCGTTTCTCTTTGCTCGGCTAGTCCCCGACGACCTGGACGAGCCAGCGGCGATCGCGCGAGCGATCGAGCTCGATGAACAGGACGCGCTGCCAGGTGCCGAGGCAGAGCTCGCCGTCCCGCACGGGAATCGACTCCCCGGCCGGTCCGAGAAGCATCGCCATGCAGTGAGAGTGGCCGTTGCCGAATTCCATGTCCTCGGGACAGACGTTCTCGGTGCGGCGGTCCCAGTCGTCGTGCGCGTAGTACTTCTGGCTGGGAACGAGCCTGCGCAGCATGCGGACGAAGTCCTCGAGGAACCCCGTTTCGAACTCGTTCACCCGCACCATGCACGTCGTGTGCGGCGAGTACACGCATGCGATGCCGTCGGTGACGCCGCTCTCCTCGACACATTCCTTGACTTCGTCGGTGATGTCCCGGATTTCCAGCCCGCCTCTTGTCCTCAGCCTGCGTTCCTGCTGGAAGACCTTCACGACGAGCTCCCACCTCCGGCGTTCGAGGGTCGACTACGGCGCAACTGCAACGCAGTATTTTTAGTCACCCGAGGGCCGTCTGTCCAAAACGACCCGTCGGCACCTTAGCCTTCGCTCGCCGGTCCCGCCTTTCACGTGGGGGAACGCATGGTTCCCCACGAACCCCCTCCTTAGAGCGGCGATACCCTTGCTTTTGTCGGGCCCGTAGCTCAGCGGTCAGAGCAGCGGACTCATAATCCGTTGGACCCAGGTTCGAATCCTGGCGGGCCCATCGACATGCAAGCTGACTTCTTCGAGCGCTTCGGCTTTTTCATTCGCCGGGCCCTCCTCAGTCCGGAGGAGGCCGAGCGCTTGCGCGCCGAAATGGCAAGCGCCGTCGGCAAGGCGGCCACCGTGGCCGAGGGCGAGACGGCGGACGAACTCGACGAGCGGCAGCGGGCCACGAAATGGGCTCAGGTTTCCGACGAGACGAGAGCAGCTCTCGAAGAGCGCCTCCTGTCCATCAAGCCCGCCCTCGAGGAGAGCTTCGGAACGGCGCTCGACGGCTGTCAGAAGCCCCAATTCCTCGTCTACCGCGAAGGCGACTTCTTCGGGGCGCACCACGACACGAGCGCCGACGAGGACGCGGCGGACTTCGTGCGCGCGCGGCGCATCTCCGTCGTGCTCTTCGTAAATGGCACCAGTGACGATCCGAGTCCCGAGACGTTTGGCGGCGGAGCGCTGACGTTCTACGGGCTGATGGACGACGCACGGGTCGGATTGCCCGTCGACGCGGAGCCCGGTCTCGCGGTCGCCTTCCCGGCCGACAAGCTGCACGCGGTCTCACCCGTTTCGCACGGAGAGCGGTTCACGGTCGTAACCTGGTTCCACTGATTCGCCATCGCTAGGCTCAGCCCCATGAGCAGGGTGCTCGAGCGTCTGCAAGAAGGTCCGATCATCGTCGCCGACGGAGGCACCGGGGCGCTCCTGACCGCAGCGGTCCCGCGGCTTCGCTGCCCGGAAGAAGCGAACCTGAAGGCACCCGAGGCCGTGGTGAAGGTCCACCTCGGGTTCATCCGAGCCGGCGCGGAGCTGATCGAGGCGAACACGTTCGGCGCGAACCGGCGCAAGCTCTCCGCCCAGCTGCTCGACGATCGCCTCGAGGACATCCTCGAGCAGGGCGTCAAGATCGCGCGGGAGGCGCGCGACGTATCCGGCTCGCCGGTGTTCGTCGCCGGTGCCATTGGGCCGCTCGGCGATCTCGAGGGAAGCCACGGCGCCGAGAACGCCTACGACGTTTTCCACGAGCAGGCACGGCTCCTCGAGGGGCGCGGCGTCGATCTCTTCATGGTGGAGACGTTCTTCGATCTCGACGAGCTCGTGACCGCTATCCAGGCAGTGCGGGACGTGTCCCCGGTCCCGATCGTCGCGCAGCTGACTTTCGATGAGGACGCGGAGACGCTCGCCGGCGTCTCGGCGCGCGACGCGGTCGATCGTCTCCAGTCACTGGGCGTCGTCGCGGTCGGCGCCAACTGCGGCGTCGGCCCTCAGGCGGCGCTCGCCGCCCTCTCGGAGATGACCGGCCGGACGAACGGGATCGCGTTGACCGCGCAGCCGAACGTCGGCCTGCCGAGCCGTTCGGGCGGCCGAATCATCTACCCGAACGCGACACCCGACTACTTCGCAGAGTTCGCAGCCCAGGCGCGGAATCTCGGCGCCCGCATCATCGGAGGGTGCTGCGGGACGACGCCCTCGCAGATCGCGGCCATCCGCGCGGCGGTCGAGGAGGAGCGCGAGCCGCGCCTGCCGATGCTGGTCGTTGAGCGAGAGCAGGAGGTCAGGCCGTTTCGCGCCGCCGAGAGGACGCTCTTGCAGCGAAAGCTCGAGGCTGGGGAGTGGACTGTGTCCGTCGAACTCGATCCGCCCAAGGGCACGAACATGGACGCGATGCTCACGGTGGCCAAGCGCCTGAAGGACTCGGGGGCGGTCGATGCGACGGACATCAACGACAATCCGATGGCCCGCGCGCGCCTCTCTGCGCTGATGGCGGCCGTCGCCATCGAGAGCACCGTCGGCCTCGAGACAATTCCTCACGTCACGCCGCGCGACGCGTCCGTGATGGGCTTGCAATCACAGTTGCTCGGCGCTCACGCCGCCGGAATACGGAACATACTCGCAGTCACCGGCGACCCGCCCCACGTGGGCGACTACCCCGGATCGAGCGGCGTCTACGAGGTCGATGCCATCGGCCTCACCGGCCTCATCTCGCACCTCAACGAGGGCGAGGACTACTCGGGCAAGGCAATCGATGCCCCGACGTCCTTCTACGTCGGCGTCGCGGTGAATCCATCGCCCGACGACCTCGATGCCGAGGTGGAGCGCTTTCGACGCAAGGTCGACGCCGGCGCACGGTTCGCGATGACGCAGGCGCTATTCGACCTTGCCTACTTGGACCGGTTCCTCGAGCGCCTGGGCGGCTCGTGCCCGATCCCGTTGCTCGTTGGGATCTGGCCGCTCTCGAGCTTCCAACTCGCGTTCCGGCTCCACAACGAAGTGCCCGGCATCACCATCCCCGAGCCGATCCAGCAGCGCCTCGCAGACGCGGGCGCCGAGGCCAAACGGGTCGGGTTCGAGCTCGCCCGCAGCCTGCTCGACGGGGCCCGCGAACGGGCAGCGGGCGTCTACATCATCCCGCCGTTCAAGGAGCCCGCCGCCGCGCTTGAGGTGCTCGGCCCCTAGCTAGAATCTCGGTCATGGCAGAGCTCGGAACGATGCGCGTGAAGAGCGGCCTCGCCGAGATGCTCAAGGGCGGGGTCATCATGGACGTTACGACCGCCGAGGAAGCGCGGATCGCCGAAGAGGCCGGCGCGGTCGCGGTGATGGCGCTCGAGCGCGTGCCGGCCGACATCCGCAAGGAGGGCGGGGTCGCGCGCATGGCGGATCCGGCAAGGATCCGAGAGATTCAAGAGGCGGTGACGATCCCCGTGATGGCGAAATGCCGGATCGGGCATTTCGTGGAGGCGCAGATCCTCGAGGCGCTCGAGGTGGACTACATCGACGAGAGCGAGGTGTTGACTCCTGCCGACGAGACGAACCACGTGGACAAGTGGCCGTTTCGCGTGCCATTCGTCTGCGGCTGCCGCAACCTGGGCGAAGCGCTGCGGCGCGTCTCCGAAGGGGCAGCGATGATCCGGACGAAGGGTGAAGCCGGCACGGGCGACATCGTCAACGCGGTGCGCCACATGCGGGCGGTCTTCGGCGGCATCCGCCGGCTGGAATCCCTCGCGGAGGACGAGCTGTACACCGAGGCAAAGGAGTTGGCCGCTCCGTACGAGTACGTGCGGTGGGTGGCCGAACACGGGCGCCTGCCCGTGGTGACGTTCACGGCCGGCGGCATCGCGACGCCGGCGGATGCAGCGCTGTGCATGCAGCTGGGCGCGGACGGCGTTTTCGTCGGTTCGGGGATTTTTAAGTCCGAGGACCCGCTGCCGCGCGCCAAGGCGATCGTCGAGGCGACGACGCATTTCAACGATCCGGAGGTCCTCGCGCGCGTCTCGACCGGGCTCGGCGAAGCGATGCGGGGGTTGTCCGCCGCGGCTCTGGCACCGGAAGAACTGCTCGAGACCCGGGGCTGGTGAGTCGAAAAGCTGTGGCTTTGCGCGCGCCTCTGGTCCGCGTTTCCGGCCTATTGCTCAAGAGCGGGGGGCGAGGGGCCGAAGGCTCCGGGGGAGCAGTTCGTCCCGTGAGCGAGCGTTTGCGCATCGGAGTTCTTGCGCTGCAGGGAAACTTCCGCGAGCACGTGGCCGTGCTGAAGCGACTTGGCGCGGAGCCGGTCGAGGTGCGCAAGGCCGAGCAGGTGGCCGGCCTCGACGGGCTGATCATCCCGGGCGGCGAGTCGACGGCCATCACCCGCCTCAGCCAAATCTACGGGCTGGAGGAGGCGATTCGCCGCTTCCAGGGCCCGGTCTTCGGCACCTGCGCAGGCATGATCCTGCTCGACCGTGAGCATCTGGGTCTCATGGACATCGAGGTGGCGCGGAACGCTTACGGACGGCAGGTCGCCAGTTTCGAAGCTGATCTGGCACTCGCCGGTGACGAGGAGGCCCTGCACGGCGTCTTCATCCGTGCCCCGCGGCTTGCCGAAGCCGGCCCGGCTGTCGAAGTCCTCGCCGAGTATGACGGCGAACCCGTCCTCGTCCGCGAAGGGCGCTTCCTCGCAGCCGCCTTCCACCCGGAGCTGACCGACGACGCGCGCGTGCACGAACGGTTCCTCGACATGGTTCGAGAGGAGACCCGTGTCGGGCCATAGCAAATGGTCTTCCATCAAGCACAAGAAGGGCGCCGCGGACGCCAAGCGCGGGCAGCTCTTCTCGAAGCTTTCGCGGGCGATCATCGTCGCCGCACGCGAGGGCGGGCCTGATCCCGATGCAAATGCGACGCTTGCGGCAGCGATCCAGAAGGCGCGCGACAACTCGATGCCGAAGGACAACATCGAGCGTGCGATCGCCCGCGGGGTGGGAGCCTCCGGCGACGGCGAGGCCTACGAGACGGTCACCTACGAGGGCTACGGACCGAACGGCGTCGCCGTCCTCGTCGAAGCCCTGACCGACAACCGCAACAGGACGGCGGCCGAAGTGCGCCATGTCTTCGCGAGAAACGACGGCAACCTGGGGACGAGCGGTGCCGTCGCGTGGCTCTTCGAGCGCAAGGGCGTCGTCCTCGTGCCCGACCCCGCCGACGAGGACGAGGTCATGCTTGCCGCCGCCGATGCGGGCGCAGAGGACGTCGAGCTCGAAGGCTCCAGCTACCAGATCACGACAGGTCCGGACGAACTCGCCGCGGTGCGCACCGCCCTCGAGGAAGCGGGGCTCCCCGTTGAATCGGCCGAGCTGACGATGCTGCCGAAGACCACCATCCGGATCGACGACGAGGCCGCGGCGCGCAAGCTCCTCCGGCTCATGGACGCGCTCGAGGAGAACGACGACGTCCAAGACGTCTACGCGAACTTCGACATCCCGGAGGGGATCCTCGAGGCCGTTGCGTAGAGAGTGATTCTCCTAACCCGTGCGCATTTTTTTCCGATATCTGGAAACAGCGTGCGTATCGAAGTGAGTGATCCCAGGCTTCTGGACGACCTGCGTGGTTACCTCCAGCGCAACGGCTGTCCGAGCGAATCCCGCGGCGACGACAGGTGCGAGGTCCGCGTCCTGTGGCCGAGCGAGGATCTCCGCTCGGATACGGCCGACCGGCTGAAGATCTTCGGCCATTTGCGCGAGTGGTGTGCAGACCACCCGGGCGTCCACGCCAACATCCTGAGCTGAAGCCGCGCCTGCTCCGCAGGAACGTCCGACCTCGCGCCTAATGTCGGTGCGTGAAGGTCCTCGGCATCGACCCGGGCACGGCAGCGTGCGGCTACGGAATCGTCCACGGAAGCGGCGGCCGCCTCCAGGCGGTCGAGTACGGTTGGTGGCCAACCCCTGCCCGCGAGCGCCCCGAGGTGCGCCTGAAGCGGATCCACGACGCAGTCGCCGACCTCATCGCGCTGCACGAGCCGGATGCGGTCGCGCTCGAGGAGTCATTCGTCGGCGCCGACGCCCGCACCGCGCTCTCAGTCGGACAGGCGCGCGGCGCCGCGCTCGTCGCCTGCGCGTCCGCGCGCGTGCGCTGCGCTGAATACCCACCTGCAAGCGTGAAGAGCGCTGTCTGCGGCTACGGCCGTGCCGAGAAGGCGCAGGTGCAACGGATGGTGAAGGCGATTCTCCATCTCCCCGAGCCGCCCCGCCCGCACCATGCGGCGGACGCCCTCGCCGTCGCCATCTGCCACGCGCTCGCTCCTCCGCTCGCGGTGACCGTGGAGGGGAAGACGTGATCGCGCGCGTTCGCGGGCGGCCGGTTGCCTGGGGCCCGGAAGGCCTCGTCGTGGACGTCGGCGGCGTCGGCTATCGGCTCTTCGCAACTCCGACGGCGGTCGCGAAGGCTGACGGAGCGGACGAGGTCACCCTGGAGACACATCTTCACGTGCGCGATGACGCCCTCCAGCTCTACGGCTTCGCGGAGGCTGGCGAACGCGAGCTCTTCGAACAACTCCTCGCCGTCAGCGGCGTCGGTCCGAAGGTGGCGCTCGCGATCGTGTCGGGCTACTCGCCGGGCGAGCTCAGACGCGCCATCGCCCATGAGGACGCCGATCTTTTCCAGACGATCCCCGGCATCGGGAAGAAGACAGCGCAGCGCGTCGTGCTCGAGCTGAAGGAGAAAATCGCGCCGCTCGCAGCCGTCGAAGCGCCGCACCTCGGCTCGGGCGACGGGCACGTCGTCGCGCGCGATGCCCTCGTCGAGCTCGGTTATTCAGCGGCGGAAGCGGAGCAGCGCCTTGCCGACACGGATCCAGAGCTGCCACCGGCAGAGCGTGTCCGGCAGGCCCTGAGAGCAGCATGAGCGAGCGCGTGACGACGGCCGTCGTCCTCGCACCGGAGGAGGACGACCTCGACGGGTCGCTGCGCCCGCGGAGCCTGCGCGAGTTCGTGGGCCAGGAGCGCCTCAAGGAGCAGCTCGCCGTGGCGCTCGAAGCCGCCAAGGGGAGGGGGGAGGCGCTCGATCACGTCCTGCTCGTCGGCCCGCCCGGCCTCGGGAAGACGAGCCTCGCATACATCGTCCGCGAGGAGCTCGGCGTCGGCATCCGCACGGTCGCCGGCCCCGCGCTCGAGCGGAAAGGCGACCTCGCGGCCATTCTCACGTCGCTCGAGGAGCGCGACGTCCTGTTCGTGGACGAGATCCACCGCCTGAGCCGCGCGGTCGAGGAGATCCTCTACCCGGCGCTCGAGGACTTCCGGTTGGACATCGTCGTCGGCCAAGGCCCTGCCGCCCGAATCCTCACCCTCGATCTCTCGCCGTTCACGCTCGTCGGCGCGACGACGCGCACGGGCCTCCTGACGACGCCCCTTCGCGACCGCTTCGGCATGACCTACCGGCTCGACTACTACGGAAGAGAAGATCTCGCCGCAATCGTGCGCCGTTCGGCGCGCATCCTCGGCGTCGAGATCCAGGCCGAAGCGGCCGTCGAGATCGCTCGGCGAGCGCGTGGAACGCCGCGGGTCGCCAACCGCATCCTGCGACGCGTTCGCGACGTGGCCGAGGTGCGCCACGACGGCTCCGTGACCCTCGAGATCGCGCGCGAGGCCCTGGCGCTGCTCGAGGTCGACGAGACGGGCCTCGAGCGCATCGATCGTGAACTCTTGGCGACGATCCTGCACAAATTCGGAGGAGGCCCAGTGGGGCTCTCGACGCTCGCCGTCACGCTCGGCGAGGAGCCCGACACGATCGAGGACGTCTACGAGCCCTATCTGCTGCAGCTCGGCCTCATCCAGCGTACGGCCCGCGGACGCATCATCACCGAGCGCGGGCGCGCGCACGTGGGCGCGGCGGCAAAGGACGAGGCAGCTCTTTTCTAGCGCCTGTACTGGAGCTCGTGCCACGAGGGCACGGGCGCGAGCTCGAGCAGCGCGCGGTCGCCGCGCGGATCCCGGTACCCGAACTCGGACGAGCTGTCGTCCCAGGCGACCTCCAGCAGGTTCTCCTTCACGCGGTGATCGAGCCAGGCACCGCGAAAGATCAATTTTCTGAGCCAATACACGAGCGATTCGTTGCCGACGAGGGCGACGCGCTCCCAATTGCGCACGAGGTACGCGCCGAGCGCGCTGCGCGGCTCTGAGATATGACCGTGAGCGGTCAATTCGACGAGGTCGGCCGTCTCCTCCTCCTCGAGCTCGCCCGGCTCCACGAGCCCGAGCTTCACCGCGGCGGCGTTCACGCGCTGCTCGAAATCAGTGGCGTTGAAGCTGAAGCGGTAGCCGAGAAACTCGACAACGAAATCGTCGCCGGAGACGTAGTTGGTCGCTTCAGTCACGTGTTCTCAGGATAACGTCCGATCCCGGACCTAGCCTTCATCGCATGCACGAGGGCACGTGGAGGCTTTCTCCGTGCCCCCGCCGCGAGGTCGTCGCGCTCGCCCAGGCGCTCGATCTCACCGAGACGACGGCCAGCGTCCTCGTCAGGCGGGGATACGGCGACCCCGAGACGGCGAGCGCTTTTCTCGCCGCCGAGATCCCTGCGCACGACCCGTTCCTGCTCGGCGACATGGCCGGCGCGTGCGACGCCGTTCGGCGAACGATCGCCGCCGGCAAGAAGATCTGCGTGCACGGTGACTATGACGTCGACGGGATCTGCGCGACGGCGCTCGCGGTGTCCGTTCTCCGTGGGCTCGGTGCGGATGTCGACTGGCACCTGCCGAGCCGGTTCGAGGAGGGCTACGGGGTATCGCGCGAGACGCTGGCGCGCTTCGCGCGAGAGGGCTGCGGGCTCCTGCTCACGGTGGACTGCGGAATCACGTCCGTCGAGGAGATAGCGGAGGCCCGAGCCGCGGGTCTCGAGGTCGTCGTGACGGACCATCACCGCGCGGATGACACCCTGCCCGATTGTCCCGTCGTCGCGACCCGGCCCTCGGACTATCCATTCCCCGAGCTCTGCGGGACCGGGGTTGTCTTCAAGCTCGCGCAGGCACTCGGGTTCGCCGATCTCGACCGCCATCTGGACTTCGTCGCGCTGGCCACCGTGGCCGACGTCGTGCCCCTCGTGGAGGAGAACCGTGGGCTCGTGGCCGCCGGGCTCAAGCGCCTGGCCCGCACGACGAAGCCGGGCCTGCGCGCCCTCATGGCCGCCGCACGGGTCGATCCGGCCACCGTCGATGCGGGTGCAATCAGCTTTCGGCTGGCCCCGCGCATCAACGCGGCAGGACGGCTCGGCCATCCGCGGACCGCGCTCGACCTCCTGCTCACGGAGGACGACCAGGAAGCGGAATGGCTCGCCCGCCACCTCGAGGAGCTGAACCGGGACCGCCAAGCCGTCGAGGATCGCATTCTGCGTGAGGCGATCGCGCAGGTGGAGGAGTGGCCGGAGACGAAGCGCCGCCGACGCGGCTACGTGGTCGCGGGCGAAGAGTGGCATCGCGGCGTCATCGGCATCGTCGCTTCCCGTCTCGTCGAGCGCTTCCACCGGCCGGTCGTTCTCATTGCGGGCGGGGAAGACGAGTGGACCGGCTCCGGGCGCTCCATTCCGGCCTTCGACCTGCATGCCGGGCTCGGCGCCTGCGCCCACTACCTCGGTCGCTGGGGCGGCCATCGCGCGGCCGCGGGCCTGTCCATCCGGCCCGAGAACGTGGCGGCCTTCACCGAAGCGTTCGCGGCTCATGCCGACGGCGCGCTGGCGGACGAAGACCTCGTCCCGGCGGTTCACGTCGACGCGGTCGTCCGCGGTAACGAGCTGACGCTCGACCTCTGCGAGGAGCTCGAGTCGCTGGCGCCGTTCGGGCTCGGCAACCCCGGAGTCACACTTCTGGCCGTGGGCTGCGAGCTCTCGGAGCTCGGGGCCGTCGGCGAGGGGAAGCACCTGAAGCTCGCCGTCAGTGCCGACGGCGCGCGCTCCGGCGCCATCGCCTTCGGCGAGGGGCCACGTCTCGACCGCTATCGGGGATCCCTGCGCTACGACGTCGCTTTCAAGCTGCAGGCGAACCGCTGGAACGGCACGGTGGCGCCGCAACTCGTCGTCAAGGGCATCTTCGACGCCCCCGATCGGTACCCGGAGCTGCGGGCGTGGCTCGCCGACCAGTGGCGCGCTGCACCAGAGGCGCGCAGCCCCGAGGCCGCCGCGATCTTCGCCGAGCTCGGGCTCACGGAGGGTCCGGCTGGACGCCGCCATCTCGTCGAGTCCGAGACGTTCCTCGCCCTCCTGCGAGAGCCGCTGCCTCTCGCCGCGTAATCAAAACAGAAGGAGGTGCCGAAAGACCACCTAGCTAATATGGATCTATGGCGGACCAGGTGCTGACGGCCGCCTCCGAGCGGCATCGCGAGCTCCTCGACGAGCTCCTCGAAGAGGTGGCCGCGTACAACCCCGACGTCGACCGCGACCTGCTCGAGCGTGCCTTCGTCTTCGCTTCCGAGGCGCATGAGGGCCAGCAGCGCCGGAGCGGCGAGGACTTCATCCTGCACCCGCTCGGCGTGGCCAAGATCCTGGCGGAGCTGGGACGCGACGACGCCACGCTCGCGGCCGCCCTCATCCACGACGTGGTCGAGGACACACGGGCGTCCATCGAGGAAGTGCGCGCGGAGTTCGGCGAGGAGGTCGCCAACCTGGTCGAGGGCGTCACGAAGCTGACGCGCATCAGGTTTCAGAGCCGCGAGCAGGCTCAAGCCGAGAACTACCGCAAGATGGTCATGGCGATGGCCGCGGACTACCGGGTCATCCTCATCAAGCTCGCCGACCGCCTGCACAACATGCGGACGATCGAGTACCTGGGGAAGCAGAAGCAGCTCCAGAAGGCGCGCGAGACGCTCGAGGTGTACGCGCCGCTCGCCCACCGCCTCGGCATCCACACGATCAAGTGGGAGCTCGAGGACCTCGCCTTCCAGACCCTTCACCCGCGCAAGTACGCGGAGATCGAGGCGATGGTCAACCAGCGCCGCGCCGACCGCGAGAAGTTCGTCCAGAACGCCGGCAAGGTCCTGAAGAAAGAGCTGGACAAGGTCGACATCCCCTCCGAGATCTCCGCGCGCGCGAAGCACTTCTACTCCATCTACGAGAAGATGGCCAAGCGCGGGAAGGAGTTCAACGAGATCTACGACCTGACCGCGATGCGCGTTCTCGTCGAGCGCGAGGGCAAGGAGGGAGAGCGCGACTGCTATGGCGCGCTCGGCGTCATCCACTCGCTCTGGAAGCCGATGCCCGGTCGCTTCAAGGACTACATCGCGATGCCCAAGTTCAACATGTACCGGTCCCTCCACACGACGGTGATCGGACCGGAGGGCAAGCCGCTCGAGATCCAGCTCCGCACGGGGGACATGCACAAAACGGCCGAGTACGGCATTGCCGCGCACTGGCTCTACAAGGGGGGCAAGGCGAAGAAGGACGGCGCCGAGCAGCTCGCGTGGATGAAGCAGCTCGCCGACTGGCAGCGCGAGGAACCCGATCCCCAGGAGTTCCGGCGCGCGTTCCCGGAGCTCGGCTCCGACGAGGTCTACGTCTTCACGCCGAAGGGCGAGGTCAAGAACCTACCCACTGGATCGACGCCGATCGATTTCGCTTACGCCGTGCATACGGACGTGGGGCACCGCACCGTCGGCGCCAAGGTGAACGGGCGCATCGTCCCGCTCCACTACCGCCTCGCGAGCGGCGACTTCGTCGAGATCCTCACCTCGAAGCAGGCGGGGCGCGGTCCCTCGCGTGACTGGCTTTCACTCGCCGCGTCCTCGCGTGCTCGCAACAAGATCCGCCAGTGGTTCACGCGCGAGTCGCGCGAGGAGACCGAGCATCGCGGGCGCGAGACGCTCGAGCAGGCGCTCAAGCAGCACAACCTCCCCTACAAGAAGCTCGCCGGCTCGCAGCTCCTCGCGCAGGTGATCCGCGAGATGGGCTTCAAGAAAGCGGAGGACTTCTACCTGGCGCTCGGCTCGGGAAAGCTGCAGGTTTCCCAGGTCACGAACAAGGTCCTCCATCGGCTCAAGACCGAGGAGGCGATCGTCGAGGAGCCGGTGCCGGCCAAGCCCAAGGCGCGCGAGGCGGTCTCCTCACAGAACTTCGGCATCGTCGTCCACGGCGTCGAGGACGTGCTCGTCCGCCTGGCGAAGTGCTGCACGCCGGTGCCGGGCGACGAGATCGCCGGCTACATCTCGCTCGGCAAGGGAATCACGATCCACCGCAAGGACTGCCCGAACGTGAAGTCGCTCATGCGCAACCCGGAGCGCTTCACAGATGTCGCCTGGGACGGAGGCGCCTCGCAGAGCTTCCGTGTCCAGATCGCGGTCGTCTCCTGGGACCGCCCGCGCCTCCTCGAAGACGTGGCTCGCACCTTCGCCGAACACGGTGCGAACATCGTTGAGTACGGGGGCCACGTCCAGGATCAGATGGCCAAAAACTGGTACGTGGCCGAGGTAGGGGACATGAAAGCCCTGCGCGGGCTCCTGAACGCACTCCGGAACGTGGATGCCGTCTTCGATGCGTTCCGAGTCACGCCCTCTTAGGAGCGCGGAAGTTCGATCATCCCGGCGCTCTGGCTTTGATCGCGAGAAAGATCGACGCGTTAGCGTTGATGCGTTCCGAGTCACGCCGTCGTAGCTCGCGCGTAACAACCGGCGAATTGGAAGAGCGCGCGTAAACTCGACGCTTTAGCGTGCGTCAGCGTTGACGCGTTCCGCGTTACCCCGTCTTAGGTACGCGCCGCTTTCCCTCGTCTGAGGGACGAATTCCCCCTTTCGAGGGAGGGATAGAACCATGTGAGTCCCTAGAAGGGGTGATTCGCGCGGCCCATGGCTACGTCACGATCATGGCGAGGTCATGCGGCATCCCGAACAACGCGTCATCGCAGGCCTGAGCCCATTTGCGGCCGCGTTCGAGTTCGCCGTCGTCTGGCTGACCGTGGCCGGCGCCGTGCTCGCGGGTTGGCCGAGCGAGATCGGCCAGGACAACTGGCTCGCCTTCGTCGTCCTCCTCCCGATCATCGCCACCGTCCACCTGGTCGGGGCCGAGCGGAAAAAGCATCAGGGATCGCACCTCTCGCTCGCCCCGATCTTCGCCGCCGTCCTCATTCTGCCGCCCGCGCTCGCGGCCATCGCAATCGCGGTCGCCTTTGTTCCGGAGTCGCTGCGTTCGCGCCCGCGCTGGTACATCGTGGTCTTCAACGTCGCGAACTTCGTCGGGCCGGCGCTGCTCGCGCGCGCATCCTTCGACTCGTTGTCGGACTCGAGCGACCGGCAGTGGACGCTCGGAGCTCTCGTCGCCATCGCGGTCTTCATCGTGGTGCATTACGGCGTGCTCGCGGTGATGCTTCGTCTCGCCCGGGGCGTCAGGGTGGGGGAGACCGTTCGCGTCGACTGCGTCCTCATCGACGCGGGGCTCGTCTCGCTCGGAGCCCTTGCCGCTGCACTCTGGGACGTAAACCAGGCGCTCGTTGCGCTCACGTTGCTGCCGCTCACGCTCGCCTATCGCTCGCTGGCCATTCCCGGCCTCCTGGAGGCCACTCGCGTCGAGCCGAAGACCGGCCTGTACAACATGCGCCACTTCACGGCTGTGCTCACTCAAGAGCTCGAACGGGCGAGCCGCTTCGATCGCCCCCTCGCTCTCCTGATGGTCGACGTCGATCACTTGCGCCAGATCAACACGAACCACGGGCACGTCGCCGGCGACCGCGCTCTGAAGGCGGTCGCGGGCGCACTCGTCCGCGCCACTCGGGAGTACGACGTCGCGGCCCGCTTCGGCGGAGACGAGTTCTGCGTCCTCCTCCCGGAGACGGAGCTCGACGGCGCCCTCGTGGTCGCCGAACGCGTGCGCGCCCTGGTAGAGGAAAACGGCGCCGAACCGCGCGTCACGGTCTCGGTGGGCGTGGCGACGCACCGTGGAGGCTCGACGACTACGGACGAGCTCATCGCTCTGGCCGACCGAGCCGCCTACAGGGCCAAGTTCAGCGGCCGCAACGCGGTCGCGGTCCCGCCGGACGGCGACCCCGTTTCCGAGGCCGAGCGCGTTCTGCTCGACGCCATCGGCGATTAGCCGGTCTCAGACCAGGGAACACCGCCGGTGTCCCAGCCGACCAGGCTGTGTGCGGAGATGAGGACTGCAACCCGTTCGAGCAGCGCACGGTCGTCGGGACCGAACGCGGCCGGCTGATCGGAATCGATGTCGATCTCGCCGACGACGCGCCCCTCGTAAGAGATCGGCACGACGATCTCGCTCCGCGTCGACGGAAAGCAGACGAGATAGCGCTCGTCCGTGTTGACGTCGTCGACGACCTCGGTCGCACCGCTGGCCGCCGCTGCGCCGCAGACGCCCTCCCCGATCGGAATGCGCACGTGATCCGTGCCCTGAGGCCCCTTCCACGGCCCGAGGACGAGATCGTTGCCCTCGACGAGGTAAATGCCGACCCAGGAGTAGTGGGAGAAACGGTCGTGGAGGACGTCAACCGTCTTCCGCAATACCTCGTCGGCCTCACTTTCGCGGTTGACGATCCGATCGATGGCCGCGAGTGCCCCGCGGTAGTCGTCGGCGCTCATCGCTGGGCCACGGCGAGCTCGAGGTCGGCTCCCTCGAAGACGCCGACGACGCGCTTGTAGCCCTCGGGAATCGGGGCGGGGCGCCGCTCCGGAAGGTCGACGAGCACCATCGTTTGCTCGGCGGTGCACATGAGGACATCGTCGTCGACACGGTACGCCGCGTACTCGTTGGTCATGCTCGAGCGCCCGATCCGCTTCGTCCGCACGAACACCTCGAGCAAGTCGTCGAAGCGGGCCGGGGCCTCATAAAGGACGTTCGACGCTCGCAGCACGAATTCCGCGTCGCCGAGATCGAACGCGAGCAAGCCGAGATGGCGGTGATATTCGACCCGCGCGTCATCGAAATAGGGGAGGTAGCGGCCGTAGTAGACGATCCCCTGCGCATCTGTGTCGGAGAATCCGACGCGTGTGAGGGATGCGAACTTGAACGGCGGTTTGCGGTCGGTCGGCCGGCCGAGATTCACGGCCGCCAATCGTAGCCGGGAGGCCAGTTGACCTTTTTTGCGCCGATATGGAACGCTCCCGGTGGAGTTCGGCAACCGGGACCAACCTCGTGCGCGGACCAACGAGAGGGGGGAGCGTCGGCCCGCCCCTAACCTTTCGCGACGGGCGCGGTCGAAAACGAAGGGCAGAAGGAGGGGGTTCGATGAGACGGTTCTTTGTGCTGACCGCGATCCTGGCAGGCGGCTTGCTGTTGCTGGCTCCCGCCGCAGGCGCGCGCAATCCAGGCGGCCGCGACTACGGCGGCGCGATCTTCTCGGCCGGGGTCTCGGGCACCGACGGTACGCGGACGACTCATACCGCGTCTACGACGTTTCTCAACGCGCTCTTCAGGGTCTCCGACGACAGTGGCCTGCCAGACACGCTCGCGTCGTGGGAGCTGAACCAGAGCGGGCGGGCATTCATCAACTCGGAGACGGAGCCGTGGCTGGACGTCAATCCGTCGAACGCAATGAATCTCGTCGGCTTCTTCCAGGAGGACCGGTGGTCGACCGGCGGCGCGCGCAACGTCACGTTCGCTACCTCGATGGACGGCGGCGGCACGTGGACGAACATCCCCGCGCCCGGCCTCACGCGTCATTACGGCGGCCCGTACGAGCGGGCAACGGACCCATGGGTGGAGTTCGGGCCAGGCAATCGCGTCTACGCCACGGATCTAGCCTTCGACGACACGAGTCCCGCGAGCGGCATATTCGTCCACGTTTCGACGGACGGCGGCCAGACGTGGAGCGCCCCGATCGCGCTCAAGACGGAAAGCGACTTCGCGTTCTTCAACGACCGCAACTCGCTCGCCGTCGACGACTTCCCCGGCAGCCCGTTCTACGGCAGCGTCTACGTCGGCTGGGATCGCCTGGCGAGCAAAGGCCCCGGATACGCGTACACGGGAGACGGGCTCGTCGCGTACTCGCGCAATGGGTTCAACTACACGAACGTCCGCGCCGTGCCAACCGGAAACAACGAGCAGACGCTGACGAACTTGCCCGTCGTGGAGCCCGACGGCACCGTCGTGCTCGTCGGGACGTACTACCAGAACCAGGCGTTCAACAAGAACGGCGGCAAGTTCTTCGTCACGCGCTCCTCGAACGGCGGCGTCTCCTGGGACCCGGTCAGCTTCCCGTTTGACGAGAAGCCGGTCGGCATCCCCGGTATCCGCGTCGGCGACGGGGTTCCGAACGCAACTGTGGATCGCGGGGACGGGAAGCTGTACGCGGTCTGGGAAGACTCGCGTTTCTCGGGCGGGAAGCGCGACGACATCCTCCTGACGTCGTCGACGGATCAAGGACGGACGTGGTCGGCACCCGTGAAGGTGAACGACACTCCGCTCGAGGACCAGGGCGCATTTACGCCGACCGTGAAGGTCGACTCGAACGGCCGTGTTGGAGTCCTCTACTACGACCTACGAGACGATGTCTCCGCGAGAGACGGCACGTTCACGACCACCGAGTGGATCGCCTTCTCGACCGACGGCGGCCAGACGTTCGCGCCCAGCCGCCGCGTCGCGCCGGACTTCGACCATGCAGCGGCCGCCTTCGCTGGCGGGTTCTTCCTAGGCGACTACCAGGGCCTCGGCGTGAGCGGCACGAAGTTCCTGCCCTTCTTCGGAGCGACGCTCGAGCCGCAGGCAGACGGACGCATCGGCTCGGACATCTTCTTCACGAAGGTCAGGTAGGGCTGCGGACCGGACGGGGCTCTAGCCGCGGATAACGGCTAGGGCCTCGTCCCGCTTGCGCTCCATCAGGTCGCTGTCGAGCGCCTCCAGGTTGAGGCGGAGGAGCGGCTCCGTGTTCGAGGGTCGGACGTTCATGTGCCAGTCCTTCGCCGTGACGGAGATGCCGTCCAGATGCGAAATCTCGCCCTCGGCCGCGAAGTGCTCCTTCAACTCCTGGAGCTTGAGCGCGACATCGGCGACCGGCGTGTTGAGCTCACCCGTGAGGAAATAGCGCTCGCGGAAGGGCCGGAGGATCTCGGAAAGCGGCGTACCTTGCTTAGAGACGAGCTCCAGCATGAGGAGCGCCGGGATCGTCCCCGAGTCAGCCTGGTGAAAATCGCGGAAGTAGTAGTGGCCGGAGACCTCACCGCCGAATAAGGCATGTTCCTCGCGCATCCGATGCTTGATGAAGGCGTGTCCCACGCGGTTGACGAGTGGGACGCCGCCCGCGCGCTCGACGGTTTGGGGAACGGCCCAGCTCGCGCGAACGTCGAAGATGATCTTCGCACCCGGCTCCTTCTCGAGCATGGCGTGGGCGAGGAGAGCGGTGACGAAGTCCCCGGGGACGAACTCACCGCTGTCGTCGACGAAGAAGCAGCGATCGGCGTCGCCGTCGAAGGCGATTCCGAGGTCAGCCTTTTCGTCGACCACCTTCGCGACGATGAACTCGCGGTTCTCGGGGAGAAGTGGATTCGGCTCGTGATTGGGAAAGTTGCCGTCAGGCTCGAAGAAACAACGAACAGCCTGGATGGGAAGGCGCTCGAGGATCGGCGGCAGCATCGCGCCGGCCATCCCGTTGGCAGCGTCGATGACGACGCGTAGCGGCTGCACTTGCTCCGGCTCGATGAACGACAGCACCTTGTCGACGAAGGCCGGGTAGACGTCGGCCTTTTCGGCCATGGCGGGGCCTGGCCCCGTCCTGTCTCCTTCAGCCATGGCCGGGGTCTGACCCCGGTCATGTCCCAAAACGGCAAGGGCACGGTCGCGGATGTCGAGGAGGCCCGAGTCGCCCCCGACGGGCAGCGCCCCGCGGCGCACGATCTTCATCCCCGTGTACTCCTTCGGGTTGTGCGAC
>DASQXE010000135.1:0-2415 GCA_035639875.1 Gaiellaceae bacterium
GACCGGCTCAACGAGATGAAGCTCGTGCAGGCCCTCGGCGAGGACTTCCGGCCGGCCGCGCAAGACGAGATCCGCGAAGCGTTCGGCGCCGAGGGCGGCTCGATCGGCCCGGTGGGCGCTCGGGTCGACGTGATCGCGGACGAGGCGTTGCGCGAGGGGCAGTACGTGGTCGGCGCCAACCGCGACGACGTCCACCTCCGCGGCGTCCAGGCCGGCCGCGACTACGAGCCCCGGTTCGCCGATCTGCGGAAAATTCGTGAAGGAGACGCATGTCCGAACTGCGGCGGGCATCTACATCTCCAGGTGGCGATCGAGGTGGGACACATCTTCAAGCTCGAGACGAAGTATTCGGCGCCGCTCGAGGCGACGTTCCTCGACGAGGACGGCTCCGAGAAGGTGCTGGTCATGGGCAGCTACGGGATCGGCCCGGCCCGGATCATGGCGGCCGCGATCGAGCAGCACCACGACGAGAACGGGATCATCTGGCCTCGGGCGTTGGCGCCCTACGACGTGCACGTGGTGGCGCTGCCGGGTGTGGAGGTCCAGGCTGCCGAAGCCGCGCGCGTGCTCGACGAGGCCGGGGCTGACGTCCTGCTCGACGACCGCGATCAGCGAGCCGGGGAGAAGTTCGCCGACGCGGACCTGATTGGCTGCCCGATCCGCGTCACCGTCGGGAAGAAGACGACCGAGGACGGCGCGGTCGACGTGCGCGAGCGCGCGAGCGGCGAGGAGCGCCGCGTGCCGATCGCAGAGCTGGGAGGCGTTCTCTAGTGCCGCGCAGGCGCCGCTTCAGCGAGGAGCCGTTCGGACCGACGATCGAGCGTTTGATGGGGGAGACGGGCGTGACCTACCGCGCCCTCGCCGACAAGACGAAGCTCTCGGCGGGCTACCTCAACCACCTCGTCCACGGCAACCGGCCGGTGCCCTCGGACAAGGTCGTCCGGCAGCTCGCGAAGGCGCTCGACGTGGAGCCGGAGCACTTCCGCGAATACCGGCTGCGTGTGATCACGCGCAAGCTCGAGTCCATGCCCGACCTGATCGACCGGCTCTACAAGCGGCTGGGAAATACGACTTAGGCGACGAGCTCGACGTGCGCGCCGGGGTTCCGCAGGCGCCAGATCCGCAGGTACGACTCGACCTCCATCCGCGTCCAGGTCTCGTTCGCAGCGGCGGGGACTGCGGCGGAGCTTTCGCGGCAGTCGTGGCAGCGTGGCGAACCGAGCCGGAAGAGCACGAGCTCGATCTGCTCGCCGCAGCAGTAGCAGCGCCCGTCCTGAAGCCGGCGCGCGGCCGCTTCGGGATCGACCGGATGGCCGACGCCGACGCCCACCATCGTCGGGCCGAGGTGCCGGACCTCGCACTGGCAGCGACGGAGGAACGACACCAGCTCCGGCGCCACCGAGGGATCGTGGAGTTTCAGCCTGACCATCCCCGTTGCTCCTACGTCGAAGTCTGATGAGGGCATCGGCGGACGCCCACCCGCGAAAGGCCAGTTTTGCGGAGGTTTTGGAGGGTTTGGCGGAACCTCGCTCGCCGTCGGGGCGGACAGCGCGGCCCGACGGCACAGTCTAGGTTTCGCCAAACCCTCCTAGGGTTTCCGGGGAAGCGCGTCCGCCGCGTCCAGGAGCAGCGCGGTGAACTCCAGCGTGTCGAGCAGATCGGCCGCGGAGCGCGGCTTGGGGAGGTACGCGCCTGCGCCTGCGTCGTGCGCCTCGACCGCGTCTCCGTCGGCTTCGCCGGTGAGGATGACCAGCCGCGGCGCGGACTCCTCGCAGATGCGCCGCGTCACCTCAAAGCCGTCGAGATCGGGCAGATCCGCGTCGATCAGGACGACGTCGGGCAGCAGCTCGTTCGCGAGCTCGATGGCCTCTTCCCCGTGCGAGGCGATCCCGACCAGGTCGAAGCGCGGATGCGTCGCGAGCATCGTCTGGACGGCGTTCGCAAAAAGGGGTCGCTCATCGGCGAGCAGGACCCGGATCATCTCGGGGGCGGCACCCGCCTGCACCGAGCCAGTATGGCGCACCGCGGGCGCGGGGTGAAGGTCAGTCTTTTACTACCCGAGAGAACAGCCTCATTCGGGTAACCAAAGCGTGAGCAGTGAGCAAGAAAACAGCACCAGTTCGCTCGTAGTCCACTTGGCGCAGCCTGCTGAGGCATCGCTGGCGATGCCGTCTGAGAGGCCGTCCGGCTCTGCCGGGGGCCGTTCGGCTAACCAGGCGGTGAGCTAGAGTGCACGCCAGACGGGGCGTGGCGCAGCCTGGTTAGCGCGCTAGTCTGGGGGACTAGAGGTCCCGAGTTCAAATCTCGGCGCCCCGATAGAAGAGCCCCGCTCAGGCGGGGTTTTTCATGAGACTGGAGGGGTCAACAGGCGCGTCGGCGTCCTGCAGCTCGACGAGCCCTTGGCGATAGGCCCAG
>DASQXE010000136.1:0-3603 GCA_035639875.1 Gaiellaceae bacterium
CGGATCGCGCGTGATCTGCACGACGTCGTCGCGCACACGCTGACCACGATCAACGTGCAGGCCGGCGTCGCGGCCCACCTCGCCGAGCGCGAGCCCGGTCGTGCGGCAAGCGCGTTCACGGCGATCGAGGCGGCCAGTCACGAAGCGCTCGACGAGCTACGCGCGGTCCTCGGTGTGCTCCGAGAGCCCGGCAGTGGTGACGCTCCGCTCGAGCCCACGCCGAGTCTTGACGGCCTCGGCTCGCTTGTCGACCGCTTCCGTGAGGCAGGCGGCGACATCGAACTCGAGGTCGACGGCGAATCGCCCGAGCGGATACCCGAAGCCGTGCAACTGGCCGCCTTCCGAATCGTGCAGGAATCGCTCACCAACGCGACCCGGCACGCTCCCGGAGCGGCAGCGCGCGTCCGGCTTGCCCATGACCATGACCGGTTGCGCGTCGAGATCGAAAACAACTCGGGGCAGCAGCGCAACGGCAACGGCCGCGGCGACGGAGTCGGCATCGCCGGCATGCGCGAGCGCGCGACCGCGCTCGGTGGCACGCTCGACGCGGGACCTTGCCCCGACGGCTTCAAGGTCACAGCCGAGCTGCCCTATCGCCGCGGCGCATGATCCGCGTCCTCGTCGCCGACGACCAGGCCGCCGTCCGCGCCGGCTTCGCCGCTCTCATCGCCGCCGAAGACGAGATGCAAGTCGCCGGCGAGGCGGCGGACGGACGCGAGGCCGTCGACCTCGCCCGCCGCGCTTGGCCGCAGGTGGTCCTGATGGACATCCGCATGCCGCGGCTCGACGGGCTCGAAGCAACGCGCCTGATCTGCGCCGACCCAACCCTCGACGAGACGCGCGTGCTCGTACTGACAACGTTCGATCTCGACGAGTACGTGTACGCGGCCTTGCGGTCCGGCGCGAGCGGCTTCTTGCTCAAGGACGCAGGCCCCAGCGAGCTCCTGCAGGCGATCCGTATCGTCGCCGCCGGCAACGCCCTCCTCGCACCCTCGATCACCAGACGGCTGATCGCCGAATTCGCCGCACGACCCGATCCGGGTCAGCGCCCCGCGGCGCTCGCCGACCTTACCGAGCGGGAGCACGAGATCCTCCGCCTCGTCGCCGCCGGCCTCTCCAACGACGAGATCGCCGGCAGGCTCGTCATCAGCCCGCTAACCGCCAAGACGCACGTCAGCCGGATCCTCGGCAAGCTCCGCTGCCGCGACCGCGCCCAGCTCGTGACCCTCGCCTACGAAACCGGCCTCGTCACTCCAGGCGGAGCGAGTCGTGATGAGAGCGCACGTACGGCTTGACAGGTGCAGGCGCGGGCGAGAACGTATCGCGGTCGAAGCCCGGTGATCGAAAGGTCGGCGGGCTTCGGCATTTCTCGGGGCCATTGGCGCGTTACCTCGTCGGCTCGTGCTTCCTCGTCGGGCTCGTGTCTCGCGCGCGCGTGTACATAAACGAGGTGGTCGCTTTGCCTGTTCGGGCTCCTCGCTTCGTTCGACGTTCCGCTCGCTGAGATCACGATCAGCTCCGTTTCCTCGACGGAAGGGTGGGCGCGATGTCGCAACAAGGTCAGCTGTTCCAGATGAAGCGAAGGGGTCGGGGCGGGGAGCCACCGTGGGCGTTCCGCTACCGGCTTGGCGGCCGAGGCTCGAAGCGTGTGCAGCGTGGCGGGTTTGGCTCCGAGCAGGACGCGGCCGAGGCGTTGGGGCGCGAGCTCGAGCGGCTGCGGCGCGAGCGGCGAGTCTCGACGTCGCTGACCCTGGCCGAACTGGTGGAGATGTACCTCGCGCAGCACGACGTCGAGCAGGTGACGATCGAGAAGCTGCGCTGGCTGCTCGGAAAGGCGGTTGCCGCCTTCGGCGCGCGACCAATCAGCGAACTCCGGTCGGAGGAGCTCGCCGCCTGGCGGATCGAGCTCTCATCCGGCTATCGCTTCGATGCGACGCAGGCGCTGCGCCAAGTGTTGGCGCGCGCGGTCGTTTGGGGGATGATCGACGTCAACCCGGCCAAGCTCGGCGTGGACAACCCGTCGCCGCGGCGCCGGGAGCAGCGGCCGTTCGAGTCGTGGGCCGAGCTCGACGCTGTGGCCGCGCATCTCTCGCCCCGCTACCGGCCGATGGTGATCTTCGCCGCTGCAACGGGGCTTCGTCCGGCCGAGTGGCTCGCGCTCGAATGGCGCGACATCGACCTCGAGGCGCGCGTCGTCTACGTGCACCGTTCGTTCACGAAGGGTCGCTTGAAGTGTCCAAAGACCGAAGCGAGCCGCCGCGCGGTGCCGCTGCAGACGATCGCGCTCAAAGCGATCGAACGCCAGCTGTTGAGAAGACACAGCCCGCTCGTTTTTCCTGCCGAGCGGGGCGGCTACCTCGACCGGCACAACTTCCGCAACCGCGAGTGGAAGCCCGCTCAGGTCGCCGCCGGGATCGAGCCCCTGCGCAGGATCTACGATCTGAGGCACACCTTCGCCACCTTCGCGCTCCGTGCCGGCATCTCCACCTTCGATCTTTCCCGTTACATGGGCGCCAGCCTGACCATGATCGACCGCCACTATGGCCACCTCGCCCGACGGACGCGAGCACGCGATCCGCCTCCTCGACGAGCTCAGCGCCGCGCAACGTCCACGGTGGACACCGGTGGACGCCGCGTGGACACCGAAGCGCGGCGCCGCTGCCCGTCAAGACAACGGAAACGACCGCTAAGCAGGATAAAAGTCGAAGCCCTCTGACGGACTCGAACCGTCGACCCCCTCCTTACCATCGAACCAGTTGCCGCCGACAAAGGTGTCCGGTACAGAACGGCGGCGTGCCCGAGTCGAGGGCGTCGGTCGGCTTGGCCAGGAACAGGCCAGTTCCGGCCGCAGCCGCCGATAACGATCGGATTGGCTCTCGAGAGGTGCGTCCCCGCCCTCCAGGCGGGAAGCCGCGGTCGCCCCGTTCAGGGTCGTGGGCGCGCCAGAATCAGTCGTACCGCTGCCGCGCCCTCAGTGAGTGCTTGCCTCTAGGTGGTCACACTAGCCCGTGCCCCGGCGCGGACGAAGGCCTTGGGGTAGGCGCGGCGCCAGCGTTCTTCGCGCCGGGCGAGCTTCTTGGCCCACCGCTTTCGGTACGGCTTGGCCTCCGCCTTGAGCGGCGGCGAGATCTTCCGGAACGCGCGCTCGTAGCCGAGCTCGGAGAGGAGGTCGCCCGCCAAGGCCTCGACGAGCTCAACGTCGTGTGCGGACATCTGCGTGCGCCAGTCCCGGATGCCCACCGTCAAGGGAAGCCAGGCCGAAGCACCGGTGAGCGGATCGTCGGAGCGCCTTTCGCGGCGGAGGTGGTAGGTCAGCATCTGCCGGTCGAATGGGAGCTCGAGGAAGTCGGTGAGCTCGCGGAGCGTCTCCTCGGGGCTCGCGACGAGCCTTTCGTACCGCACTTCGAAATACGTGTGCCCGCTCTCGGCCCCGTCCCCTCGCCCGCGCTCGACTAGCCATCTCCACCAGAGGGCCGAGGCGGCGACGGGACTCGTGTGCCAGAGGGGCATTCGTGCCGGGCCGCGCAGGCGGCCGGTTCGGCTGTCGTAGGCCCAATCCACGAGCGCAAGCGTCACGTCTCGCCCGTCACGAATCAGATGGAC
>DASQXE010000137.1:0-10811 GCA_035639875.1 Gaiellaceae bacterium
TGGCGGTCGCGGCCCTCGTCCGCCGGTTCCCAGGTCTCGCCGTCGTCGCGGCTCCAAGAGGAGCCGCCGCCGGCTGACTCGTAGGCGCGGCCGCGCTCGGTCGGATGCCAGGCGAGGGAGTGCACGTCGCGCTGGGCGCCCGGCCGGTGGTCTTCCCAGGTCGCGCCCCCGTCCGAGGTGCGCATGAGACCGCCCAGCTCGATGCCCGCGAGGACGAGCTTCGCGTCGTGCGGGCTGGGCGCGATCCAGCGGACATGCGACGTCCACGGGCGGGGCGGAAAGCTCCAGGTCGGAGCGGACGGAAGCTCGCGCAAGGCCGAAAGCTCCTCCCACTCGCCGTCGCGGCGAACCCAGAGCGCGCTCGGCTCGCAGCCGGCGTAGGCGGCCCCGTCCGCGGGGCTGTAGGCGACGGAGAAGACGTCCGTGGCCGGGAGCTCGGCGTCGCGCCACGTCTCGCCTGCGTCGTTGCTCTCGAACACGCCGCCGCCACGACAGCCGGCGAGGACGCGCTCGCCGTTCCGCACGTCTACCGCGACACACTGCGCGCCGGGCTCCTCTAGAACCGGGTGGGCCCGCCCGTCGGTGACCCGAACGATCGCATCGCCGGTGGCGACGAAAAGTGGCTTCACGAGAGCGCGAGGAGCTCGTACGCCTCGAGCGGCCGCGCGAGGCCTTTCAGCTCGAGCCGTCCGAACGGCCGGGCGTCCACCCTTCCCTCGAGCGCGGCGTAGGCTCGCTGGCTCAGCAGGATCTGCCCGGCCGCCGCCTCGTCGCTCAACCGCGCCGCCACGTTCGTGACGCTGCCCAGAGCGCCGTAGTCGTAACGGCCCTCGAAGCCGATCCGCCCGAGCGTCGCGTAGCCGACGGCGATACCACAACCGAGGCCGAGCTCGTACCCGCGCTTCCGCCAGCGTGCGGCGCACTCCTCGATCCGCTCGCGCATCGCGAGAGCCAGCTTCGCCGCGTGCAGTTCGGGATCGTCGAGCGGATGAGGATCGTTGAAGAACACCATCAACCCGTCGCCGGCGAAGTGTTCGAGCGTCCCCTGGTGGTCGTTCACGAGCTCACCCGCAACCGCGTGGTACTCGCGCACGATGTCGATGAGCTCTTCCGGCTCGGCTGTCTCGGCGAACGTGGTGAATCCACGCAGATCGAAGTACGCGATCGTCACGTAGGCGCGATGACCGGCCAGGAGTTGTTTCCCGTCGTCGCTCGAGATGAGGTCGGCAACGTGGGGCGAAAGGAAGCGCGCAAGCTCCGTACGCTGCCGCTCGACGGTGTCGATCAGGCGCGCATTCGCGATCGCGATGGCGGCTTGATCGGAGAACGCCTGGACCAGGGCGAGATCTTCGTCCGAGTAAGGCCTTGCTTCGTGTCTTGCGGTGCTAACGACGCCGATGAGCTGGTCTTCGAACAGGATGGGGACGCCGAGCATGGATCGATACGGCCGTGGGCCGGCATATACGTATTCCGGATCCTCCTCGACGTCCGGAATATGGACCGGCCGCCGCGTGACCGCTATGCGGCCCGCGGCCGTCGATCGGTCGAGCGCATGTGGATGTTGCAAGTCGAACTCGGCCGTTTCGGCCGCACCGCGGTGGGCGACCGAGACAAGTAGGTCGTTCTCGAGAAGCCAGAGCGCAGCATCGTCTGCCTTGCACAGGCGCCTGCATGCCTCGACAACGGCGTCGAGCACGGGCTGGAGGCCGGCCGACGCGACAGCGCGCAACACGTCGGTGATCGCCTGCTGCTGCTCGCGCAGCGCATCGACCTCGCGCGTGAGCTCTTCTACCGCAGTTTGTGACGAGCCGCTCGTCATCGGATCGCTGATCACACTACGCCACGCAATCGCGCTGGAAAAGCCAGAGGCGCCGCCCCGGGGAGCGTAAAATCCTTGCAACCCCCATGAGCCAGGTTCTCGACGACTCGCTCGAAGCAGGCAGGGAAGCCGCGCGGAAGCATGCCTGGCGCGACGCCTACGAGCTGCTACAGAAGGCTGACGCCGACCGGCTGCTCGGCGCCGAAGATCTCGAGCGCCTCGCCGAAGCCGCTTGGTGGACGGGCCACCTCGAGCAGGCGATCGACCTTCGCGAGCGCGCATATGCGGCCTACACAGAAGCGGGCGAGCCGCGGCGGGCGGCGCTTCTTGCCTTGGCACTCTCTGGCGACCACGCGAACAAGGCGGCGTTCTCCGTAGCGAGCGGGTGGCTCTCGCGCGCCGACCGGTTACTCGCGGACGAGCCCGAGGGCGTCGAGCATGGCCACCTCGCGCTCACTCACGGAATCGCCGCCTCGTACATGGGCCAGCTCGACCAGGCCCTGGGGCACCTGGGCCGCGCGCAGGAGCTCGGCGCGCGTTTCGGCGAACGGAACCTCGAGGCGATGGCACAGGTGTTCAGGGGAACGACTCTGGTCATGGCCGGCCAGGTCAGCGAGGGCCTGGCCCTTCTCGACGAGGCCACCGCCGCAGCCGTGAGCGGAGAGCTCGAGCCGCTCACGACAGGGATGGTCTACTGCGTGACGATCCACTCCTGCCAGACGCTCGGCGACTGCGGTCGTGCCGCCGAGTGGACGACCGCTGCCAACCGCTGGTGCGACCGGCTCGACGTCAGCGGCTTCCCCGGCGCCTGCCGCGTCCATCGCGCGGAGATCATGCGGCTCCAGGGCGACTGGGATCGCGCGGAGGAGCAGGCGGTCCAGGCGTGCGACGAGCTTCACGGCTATCAACAGCTCGTCACGGCAAGCGGTTTCTACGAGATCGGTGAGATCCGGCGGCGAAGGGGCGACTTCGCCGCGGCGGAGGAGGCCTACCGGAAGTCCAGTGAGCTCGGGCACAGTGCCCAGCCGGGCCTGGCGCTCCTGCGCCTCGCGGAAGGGAAGGTCGAGGCCGCGGCCAGCGCGATGAAGCGCGAGCTCGCCAACGAAGAGCTCGACCCGTTGAGCCGAGCGCGCAGGCTTCCCGCCCAGGTCGAGATCGCGCTCGCTACGGGCGAGCTCGGACGTGCGCGCTCCGCCGCCGCAGAGCTCGAGGCGATCGCAGATCAGTATCGGGTCGACGACCAACGCACGCCGTCGATGGAGGGTGCGCTGCAGCTCGCGCTGGCGCAGATTCGCCTCGCAGAGCGCGACTTCGAAGGCGCCGCGGCGGCGGCTCGGGCCGCGCGGAAGACGTGGGACAAGATCGGCGCCCCCTACGAGGCTGCGCAGGCGCGAATGCTCCTCGGGCTGGCGTATCGAGGCGAGGGCGACGAGGACGGCGGGCGCGAGGAGATCGCGGCGGCGAAGGCGACGTTCGAGCGCCTCGGAGCCGCGCTCGACACGCAACGCGCGGCCGAGCTCCTCGGCGAGGGTGGGACCGCGAGGACGTTCGTGTTCACCGACATCGTCGACTCGACGAAGCTCCTCGAAGCGCTCGGCGAGGAGAAATGGCAGAAGCTCCTCAAGTGGCACGACCGGCTGCTCCGAGAGCGGATCGAGGAAGCGGGCGGCGAGGTCATCAAGCAGACGGGGGACGGCTACTTTGCCGCGTTCGGATCACCCGCGGCGGCACTCGATGCCGCGATCGCGATCCAGCGTGCGCTCGACGAGGAGCCGATCGCGCCCGACGTCCGCATCGGCGTCCACAGCGGCAAGGCATTTCACACGGAGGACGACGATTACACCGGCCAGGGCGTCCACATGGCGGCGCGCATCGGCGCCCTCGCGGGCGGCGGCGAGATCCTCGTGAGCACGGCGAGCCTCGACGGCGCGCGTCGGTTCCGGTTCTCCGAGCCGCGCTCGGAGTCGCTGAAGGGGTTCAGCGAGCCGGTCGAGCTCGTCGCCGTTCAGTGGCGCTGAGCGGCCGGCGCCCGCCCTCCGCCGTTGTGATCGCGGCCGCGCCGTTCTAGCCTCTTCCCGTGTCCGTCTGTCCGAGCTGCGGTCAGGAAAACCCTGCAGGTGCCAAGTTCTGCAACGCCTGCGGGGCCTCGCTGACCGTCCCGGCGGGCGCCACGGAGCAGCGGAAGATCGTCACGGTCGTTTTCTCGGACGTCACCGGATCGACCGCTCTCGGCGAGCGGCTGGATCCCGAGAGTCTCCGCCGCGTGCTGGCGCGCTACTTCGACGTCGCGAGCCAGGTGGTCAACCGGCACGGGGGCGCCGTCGAAAAGTTCATCGGCGACGCCGTCATGGCCGTCTTCGGCGTCCCGCAGGTGCACGAGGACGACGCCTTACGAGCGGTTCGCGCAGCCGACGAACTGCGGAAGGCGCTCGAACCGCTGAACGCCGAGCTCGAGCGCGATTACGGCACGACGCTCTCCGTGCGGATCGGCATCAATACCGGAGAGGTCGTCACCGGCACCGAGGAGCGCCTCGCCACCGGCGACGCCGTCAATGTTGCCGCCCGACTCGAGCAGGCCGCCCAGCCGGGAGAGATTCTGCTCGGCTCGAACACCCTCGCCCTCGTTCGCGACGCGGTCGCGGTCGACCCTCTGCCTCCTCTGGATGCGAAAGGCAAGGCCGACCCCGTAACAGCGCACCGGCTCGTCTCGCTGGACCGCAACGCCCCCGCCTTCGTCCGGCGGGCAGACGTCCCCATGATCGGGCGCGAGCGGCAGCTGAGGCTTCTTCGGGACGCCTTCGACAATGTCGCGACCGAGCGCGCTTGCCATCTTTTCACCGTCCTCGGCGCCGCGGGAGTCGGGAAGTCGCGCTTGGTCGCGGAGTTCCTGCGCACGATCGACGGAGCGGGAGTCGTCCGCGGCCGCTGCCTGTCCTACGGCGAGGGCATCACCTACTGGCCAGTCGTCGAAGTGGTCAAGCAGATCTCGGACGCGGAGACGCTCGTCGACGGTGCGGCCTGGAAGGCGCTCGAGGCGGTACTTGGAGCGGGAGACGCGGCAGCGACGCCCGACGAGATCGCGTGGGCGTTCCGCAGGCTCCTCGAAGCGCGAGCAGCCCAGGAGCCTCTTCTCTGCATCTTCGACGACATCCAATGGGGAGAGGAGACCTTCCTCGAGCTCGTCGAGCACGTCGCCGACCTCTCGCGCGGCGCTCCCATCCTTCTCCTCTGCATGGCGCGGCCGGAGCTACTCGACCGCCGCCCGAACTGGGCGGGCGGGAAGCTCAACGCGACCACCGTCTCCCTCGAGCCGCTTTCCGGGGAGGAGACGGACGAGCTGATCGCCGGCCTGCTCGAGGGATCGACCCTCGACGAAGGCTTGACCACGAGGATCCGGCGGGCGGCCGGCGGCAACCCGCTGTACGTCGAAGAGATGCTCGCGTTCGTCGGCCGGTCCTCGAACGGCGGCGAGATCGAAGTCCCTCCCACGATCCAGGCACTGCTCGCCGCGCGGCTCGACCAGCTCGACCCGTCCGAGCGCCATGTGCTGGAGCGTGGCTCGGTGGAGGGCGAGGTCTTCCACCGGGGTGCGGTTGCGGCGCTCGTCCAGGACGAGACGCCCGTCGACGGACGACTTGTCGCTCTCGTGCGCAAGGATCTCGTTCGCCCTGAGCTCGCCCAACTGGCCGGCGAGGACGGATACCGCTTTCGCCACCTTCTCATCCGCGACGCGGCGTACGAGGCGCTCCCGAAGGCGATGCGCGCCCACCTTCACGAGCGCTTCGCCTCCTGGCTGCAGACTCGTGGCGCGGATCTCGTCGAGCTCGACGAAATCGTCGGTTACCACCTCGAGCAGGCGTACAAATACAGAGACGAGCTCGGCCCGCTCACGGATCGCGACCGCGAAGCCGGCGGACGAGCCGGGAGGCTCCTCGCCCGCGCGGCTAGACGGGCGCTCGAGCGCGGCGACCGCCGCGCTGCCGCAAGCCTTCTAGAGCGAGCGGCACAGCTTCTGCCGGAAAGCTCCCCCGACCGAGCATTGGCTCTGATCGAGCTCGGACGCTCCCTCGTCGGCGCCGGCCACGACTATGAAGGCGCCCGCGTCGCGCTCGAGCGTGCCGCCGCAACAGCCGAAGCGCTGGAGCGCGAGGACCTGCTCGCACGTGCTCAGATCGAGCGCTCGCACCTCGATCAGGTAAGCGCGAGTACCGACCCTGATGAGGACGAAGCTCTCGCACGACATGCGATCGACGTCCTCGCGCGGGCCGGAGACGAGGAGGGTCTGGCCCGGGCGTGGTTCGCGCTCGCGAACGTCGACTGGGCCCGCGGGCTGTGGGATTCCCTGCCCGAGCCGTTGGACAAAGCGATCGAGCACGCCCGGCGCGCGGGAAACAGGAGCATGGAGCTCGAAGCCGTCATCTTCCGGCTGCAAGCGGTCACTTTCGGCAGCGCGCCCGCGACCGAAGGCATCGCCACGGCGCACAGGGTTCTCGAGGAGTACCCGGACAGCCACGAGTTGCAAGGCTGGGCGACCCGCGCGCTCGGCACGCTCTTAGCCCTCCAGGGCGAGGAGGACAGGGGGAGAGAGTTCCTCAAGCGGGCGCGCGCGATCTTCACCGAGATGGGGCACGACGAGGCCCTCGGCGTACTCCCCTTCTCGACAGGCCTGCTCGAGCTGAGAGCGGGTAACCCGGAGGCGGCGGAAAGAGAGCTGCGTGCGGGCTTCGAGCTTCTCCGCGGCAAGGGTGAGCGCGGACGGGCATCCAGCCTTGCCGCCTACGTGGCCGCGGCGCTCGTCGAACTCGGACGAATCGACGAGGCCGCCGACTACGTGGCAATGTCGCGCGAATTGCTTCCCGAAGCGGACGCCAGCGGCGAGGCGCTCATGACGATGACGAGGGCGCGGGTTCTCGCTCGTCGCGGTCAGCTCGAAGATGCAGCCCGTCTTGCACGCGAAGCGGTGGAGATCGCCGAGGGAATCCAAGAGTTGCTCACCCTGCCCGACTTGCTGCTGTGGCAGGCCGAGGTGCTCCAGCTAGCCGGCCACGCTGGCGAGGCCGAAGCGGCGCTCCGCAAGGCCGCCGGCGCCGCGGCGCGTAAGGGCGCTCTCGTCGACGAGCGCCGGGCGAGGGAGCGGCTGGCCACGTTGACCGGATCGCTCGAGGGCTAGAGCCCGCGGTCCCTCAACCAGGCGAGGACGGTGTCGGCAACCTCGCGCCAGCCCTTGTCGATGGTGAGCGAGTGGCCGCGATCCGGGAACTCCCGGTAGTCGGTCACCGCCGGCGAGCGGTGATAGCGCTTGCGCGTTCCCTTGGAGATCGCCGCCGGCACCGTGTGATCGCGTCCACCCGCGGTGACGAGCAGAGGTCCGCGCTCGGCGTTCTTCGTGTCGACCTTGGCCGGCGAGCCAGGCGAGAAGTTGGCGAACGCGCCCTCGAAGAGCGGCTTGCCGGGCGAGGGGATCGTCCAGCGGTCGTAGAGCTCGTTCGACTCCTCCGCGGAGATGGCGTTCCCGAAGCCGTAGCGGAACTGCTCCTTCGTGAGGGAAACCGCCTTGTTCCGATTGCCGGGGTTCTTGAGCGCGGCGGACGCTACCCGCAGGGCGGACGGCGGCAGGTAGACGATGCCCTTGATGGGCGCCGGGTCGATCGCGACGCCCGCGGCAGCGTGACCCTCGCCGAGGAGGCGCTGAACGATGAGGCCACCGAATGAGTGACCGATCGCGATCGGCTTGGAGCCGAGCGCCGCGATCGCCTTGACGTAGTGGTCGACGACGTTGTTAATGCCGTGGCCCGCGACCTTGTCCGCATTCTTCCGCGTCTCCTCGACGGTGGCCGAGTCGCCTGGCCAGCCGGGCGCGGAGGGCGCGTAACCCTGTTCCTTGAAGAGATCCATCCAGGGGCTCCAGGAGTCGGCGTGGAGCCAGAGCCCGTGGACGAAGACGACGGGGGTGCCGGCGGCTGCGGCCATGATGTCTCCTTGGGAGAGGGTGCGCGGACGCTACACGCGGCGCGGGGAGGGCGCTGCCGAGAGCGCGCGCCCAAGCACCCGCTCGAGTGGCCGAGGGATACAGTCGAGGTCGAGCGCGTCGACGATCAGCACCCCGTACTCGAGCTTCCGGTTCCAGAGAAAACCGTGGAGCTGTGCCTCGATCGTCGCCTCCCGATGCGCGGGTTGCTTCTGGTAGGTGCGAAACGCGCTTAGGTCCCCCTGCGCCTCGAGCAGCTCCTCCATCGCCGCGGGCCCGAGTGCGCGCGCTAGCTCGTCCTCCAGGTTCGTGTCGCACGCATAGAAGCCAAGCTCCTCGAGATCGGCGCGCGTGAGGCTCGAGCCAAAGCCGGCTCGAGCGAGTCCGCGGCTGAAGTGGCGCTCCTCCGGGGCGTCGTAGAGGCCGGAGAGACGGACATCCAGCCCCGAAGGCCCATATTGCTCGAGGAAGTGCCCGAGGTTCCCGTAGCCGCCCATCGCCACAATAGACACGCCTTTGTTGTCGAGGTCGTGGCGCAGTCGCCGCGCGAGCGCCTGAACAGCTGCAGCGTCGCTCGGTCCTTCCACGAGCACGACAGACCGGCCCTCCGCGTCGACCATCCGCAGTCAGGTTATGGACCGGTCGCGAACATGCGACCGCCGCGCTTCGCGCACTGCGTCCTCCCACCCATTGAAGAGCGCGGTCTGGCCCGGTGGTGAGGCCGGCGCGGCGTCGTCAACCCAAGCCACTGCGTCAAGGAGGCACAGTGCCGTGCCGGCCACCACCGATCCGTGCCAGCAGCCGCTCGCTGAGGACGACATCGTGCGGGAGCCGCTTCAGCTCCAGGGCGTCGACAGCGACGCCCTGCTCCCGCAGCACGCCGGCCAAGTAGGCCCAATGGTCTGCCTCAGCGTCCTCCTGTGAGCGTCCCTCGACCGGCTCGTCCGGCCCGACCACGACGCGCGCCGTCTCCTCGATGTCCTCGACCGACGTCACGGCCCAGATGTCGGGCTGGTCTGGGCGAGACTCGCTGTCGGGAATGTCGCCCACCCAAGCTCTGAGCGCCGAGGAGGTCCAGCCTCGATCATCGAGGAGAAGGATACGTCGTCCATCCGCGAGCTCGGCCTCATGCCGCGCCGACACCGACATCTGGCGAGCGTCGGAAACCTCATCCCGGACATCGACCAGCGTTACCAGGCGCGTGACAGCGGCCACGCGCCCATCTTCTCAGCGCCGACAGCTGCGGCGGGCGGCTAGCTAGCTACAGCCGGTGTTCTGGCCGCAGTCGCGGCAGGTGTAGCAGCTCCCCGTGCGCACCATGCGGCCGCCGCACTTCGCGCACTCGACTGCGTCCTCCCACGCGTTGAAGAGCGCCGTCTGGCCGGGTGGTGAGGCCGGCGCGGCGTCGTCCGCCGCGGCGCCACCTTCCCCGTTGCCCTCCAGGATTGAGTGCGCCTGCGCGATGCGGGCCTTCACCTCTGGGCTCATGATCCCGAGCTCCTGCTGCGTGTCCGCATCGAGGAAGCGCTTCCCCATCCAGCGGAAGACGTAGTCGACGATCGACTTCGCGACGCGGATATCGGGGTCGTTCGTCATCCCGGAGGGCTCGAAGCGCATATGCGCGAACTTCGACACGTACACCTCGAGCGGCACGCCGTACTGGAGGCCGAGCGAGACGGAGATCATGAAGGAGTTCATGAGGCCGGCGAGGGTCGTTCCCTCCTTGGCGATGTCGACGAAGATGTCGCCGGGCGTCCCGTCGTCGTAGAGGCCGACGTGGATGTAGCCCTCGTACTCGCCGACTTGGAACTTGCGGCCGATCTCGGTGCGGTCGTCCGGTAGGCGCCGGCGCTGGTAGCGCGGCTCGGGCGGGATCGCAGCCGTCTCGCTCTTCTTCGACAGCGGCTGCGCGACCTTGCAGTTGTCGCGGTAGATGGCGATCGCCTTGATGCCGAGCTTCCAAGAGTCGATGAGTAGCTGGCCGACATCGTCGACCGACACCGTCTCCGGCAGGTTCACCGTCTTGGAGATCGCGCCCGAGATGAAGGGCTGGACGGCGCCCATCATCTTCACGTGGCCCATGTAATTGATCGCGCGCTCGCCGATCGCGCAGTCGAAGACCGGGTAATGCTCGGCCTTCATGAACGGCGCGCCGACGACCGTGTTGCGCTCGTCCACGTAGGCGACGATCTGCTCGACCTCCTCGGGCGCGTAGCCGAGCTTCTCGAGCGCCATCGGCACGGTCTTGTTCACGATCGTGATCTCGCCACCGCCGACGAGCTTCTTCGACTTGACGAGCGAAAAGTCGGGCTCGACCCCGGTCGTGTCGCAATCCATCATGAAGCTGATCGTCCCGGTGGGCGCGAGCACGCTCGCCTGTGCGTTCCGGTAGCCGTGCACCTCGCCCTCGTTGAGCGCGTCGTCCCAGGACTTGCGCGCAGCTGAAAGGAGCTCGTCGGGGACGACGTCGGAGTTCTCGATATTCCCGACGGCCGCCCGGTGCTGGGCGATGACGCCGAGCATGGCGCCGGCGTTCGCCTGGTAACCCGCGTGCGGCCCCATGCGCGCGGCGATCTCGGCTGACTTCTTGTACGCGCGGCCCGTCATGAGCGCGGTCACCGCGGCCGCGTAAGCCCGACCCTCGTCCGAGTCGTACGGCAGCCCGCGCGCCATGAGGAGCGCGCCGAGGTTCGCGTAGCCGAGGCCGAGCTCTCGGTAGGCCTTCGCGTTCTTCTCGATCTCGGGCGTCGGATAGCTCGAGTAGCCGACGATGATCTCCTGCGCGAGGAAGACGGTGTCGACCGCGTGCTCGAACGCCTGCACGTCGAGCTCGCCGTCTTCGCGGCGGAACTTCATGAGGTTGAGCGACGCGAGGTTGCACGCCGAGTCGTCGAGGTGCATGTACTCGGAGCACGGGTTCGACGCGTTGATGCGGCCCGAGTTCGGGCTCGTGTGCCACTTGTTGATCGTCGTGTCGTACTGGACGCCCGGATCCGCGCAGCGCCAGGCCGCCTCGGCCGCCTG
>DASQXE010000138.1:0-15152 GCA_035639875.1 Gaiellaceae bacterium
CGAGCTCGCCGACGCAAGCGATCACGCGCAGGCCTGCGGCGAGCGCATGCTCGGCCCGCTTCCCCGCCGTCTCGTCGGTCTCGCCGAAGTACTGGCGGCGCTCGGAGTGGCCGACGATCGATCCCGCAACGCCGAGGTCGAGCAGCATCTCGGCCGAGATCTCGCCGGTGTACGCGCCTTCGTCGGCCCAGTGGACGTTCTGCGCGTAGACCGTCAAACCGGTTTCGACCGCCGTGCGCAAGGACGTGTACGGCGGACACACCACGACGTCCACTCCGTCGGGAACCTCGAGCGAGCGGCAAAAGGCGGCCGTCTCCGAGGGCCACTTGTACATCTTCCAGTTGCCCGCGATCAGCACCGGCTCAATCTTCCGGTATCGCCGCTACGCCGGGGAGCTCCTTGCCCTCGAGAAGCTCGAGCGCGGCACCGCCGCCCGTGGAGATCCAGTCGATCTTGTCGGCGAGGCCGAGCTCCTCGACGGCGCGGACGGAATCGCCGCCGCCGACGACGGTGTGCGCGTCGGCGACCGCCACCGCGTCCGCGATCGCCTTCGTGCCCTCGGCGAACCGCGGCCACTCGAAGACTCCCATCGGCCCGTTCCAGAAGACGGTCTTGGCCCGCCCGATGCGTTCGGCGAAGGCGCGCCGCGTTTCGGGACCAATGTCGAGGCCGAGCCAGCCGTCGGGGACTCCATCGGCCGCCACCACTCTGGACTCGGCGTCGGCGTCGAACGACGCTGCGGCGACGACGTCCAGCGGAAGCTCGTAGCCGCTGCCCGGATCGACCTCCTCCGCCATCTTCCCACCGATCAAGACCGTGTCCGCGCGCTCGCCGAGCGAGCGCAGCACGCCGATCTTGTCCTCCACCTTCGCGCCGCCGAGGACCGCGACGAACGGGCGGTCAGGATCCTCGAGCAGCGCGCCGAGCTCGGCGAGCTCGCGCTCGAGGAGGAGGCCGGCATAGGCCGGCAGCAGGTGCGCCACCGCCTCGGTTGAGGCATGGGCTCGGTGAGCCGCGCCGAAGGCGTCGTTCACGTACAGGTCGAGCTCGTCGGCGAGCTCCCGTGCGAACTCGACGTCGTTCTTCGTCTCGCCCCCGTTGAAACGGGTGTTCTCGAGAAGACGAACGCGAGGATCGTCGACGAGCTCCCGCAGCCGCGCCTCCACCGGCTGCAGGGACAACGCGGGATCCTCTCCCTGCGGCCGTCCGAGATGCGAGGCGAGAACGACCTCCGCCGCTCCGCGCTCCAAGAGAAGCTCGATCGTGGGCAGGGCTGCTCGAATGCGCGTGTCGTCGGCGACGCGGCCGTCCTCGAGCGGTACGTTGAAGTCGACGCGCACGAGGAGGCGCTTCCCGGCCACGTCCGCGTCGCGAACCGAGCGCGGCTTATGCGGGTGGGGCATGCCCCGTCCCTACAGAATGCGCTCGACGAGGTCGGCCAGCCGGCACGAGTATCCCCACTCGTTGTCATACCAGCCGAAGACCTTGACCTCATTGCCCGTTGCCATCGTCAGCTCACTGTCGAAGATGGATGAGTACGAGCTGCCGACGACGTCGGTGGAGACGATCGGGTCGTCCGAGTAGCGGAGGATGCCGTTGAGCGGGCCCTTGTCCGCGACCTCGGCGAACTTGGCGTTGACCTCGTCGACGTCGACCTCGCTTCCGAGGTGGGCGACGAGGTCGACGATCGAGCCATCCGGCACGGGCGCCCGGATCGAGATGCCATCCACCCTGCCCTGGAGTTCGGGGATGACGAGCCCAATTGCCTTCGCCGCGCCGGTCGAGGTGGGGATGAGGTTGATGCCGGCGGCGCGCGCCCGGCGGAGGTCCTTGTGCGGCAGATCGAGGATCTGCTGGTCGTTCGTGTACGCGTGAATGGTCGTCATGAAGCCGGACTCGATCCGCCACGCGTCGTGGAGCACCTTGGCGAGCGGCGCGACGCAATTCGTGGTGCAGGATGCGTTGGAGATGATGCGGTGCGTCTCCTTGTCGTACGCGTCGTCGTTGACGCCTAAGACGATCGTGATGTCGGGATCGGTCGCGGGCGCGGAGATGACGACCTTCTCCACGCCGGCGTCGAGGTGCTTCTGTGCATCCTCGCGCTTCGTGAAGAGCCCAGTCGACTCGACGACGACGTCGACGCCGAGATCCTTCCATGGAAGCGCGGCCGGATCCTTCTCGTTCAGGAGCTTGAGCTCGACGTCGCCGACCCGAATGCCTCCATCAGCGGGCTCGACCTCGTCGTCCAGCGGCCCGAGCACGGAGTCGTACTTGAGCAGGTGAGCCATCGTTTTCGCGTCGCCGATGTCGTTGACGGCTACGAACTCGATGTCGGAGCCACGCTTGCGCGCAGCGCGAAAGAAGTTGCGCCCGATCCTCCCGAACCCGTTCACGCCGACCCGTACGCTCATCCGTCCTCCCTGTCGTCCCTCCGGCGTGCGATTCTACCCATGCCGATTGGCAAATCTTGGATTTTGTCCTTGCCGAGAACAAGCGGCCGGAGTTAGGCTGGCTTTGAGCGGGTCCGTGCTCGTCGGATGTCGGATTCAGACCCCGTCCGGCATCACGGTCCGGAGTGCGGTTCAAACGGAGGGGGAGGTCGTCCTCGGAGCTTCCCCTCCGGCCCGCTCGCTCCGCTGTGAACGCTTACGCGCCAGACCGACGTATCTGGATTCATGTCCAACAGTCCGGCGTCGCGGCGAGAAGACCCACCGTCATCGTTCGGCGAGCTTTTGCAATTTCGTCAGCCGCCGGTGCGCGGCTGCCTTCGTCGCGGGCGGGCGCAGTCGCCGCGCGAGCTCGCGTAGCGACAGGGTCGGGTTTCGGACTCGGAGGTCCGCCACCTCGCGTAATTCCGGCGGGAGATGCCCCAGCCGTCCCGCGGCGTCGAGCCGCTTGATGGCGCGAAGCTGTGCGTCGGCCGCGCGACTCGCGCGAACGATGTTGGCGTGGTCCGCGTTGGCGAGCCTGTTGGCCCGCGCCTTCGTCGCGGCAACGACCGCGCTCTCGCCGAGCCGTAGAGCCGCATCCTGCGCGCCCACAAACGCGAGCAGGTCGGCGATCGCCTCGCGTGCTTTCAGATAGGCGATCGCATGGCGGCCGCGGTCGTGCACGGCGAGCGAGAAGCCCTCCTCCCGCCCCAGCTCGGCGAGCTGCTCGGCGCCCTCCACGGACGCCGCCCGAAGCTCGAGATGCGCGTGGCGTGGCCCGCTCACCGACCCAGAGGCGAGGAGCGCTCCACGGAGATACGCGGCCCGGCAACAGGACCGTCCGACGATGCGCTTCGGCGGACGATCGAGCGGCGCGAGCCGCACGTCGACCACTCCCATCTCGTTGAGCGCCTGCAGCGCGCGCGCGTCGTCCTCGATGTGCACCCGGAACCGCGTTGCGCGTTCGAACGCCTGCCGCTTGAAGGTGTGGATCTCGCACGGAACGCCGTATCCACGAAGCAGGGTGAAGACACGGCGCGCCACCGCCGGGCTCGCCACCTCGAGGTGCAGGCCGATGCGGCCACCGCCGCGCAGGTGAATGCTCCCCGCCCCGCGAATGAGCGCGGACAGCTCGGCGAGGCGGCAGCAGGCCTTGCGTGGCGCGATCGCCGCGAGCTCCGCCCGAACCTCCTCAGAGAGCACGTTCGAGCTCCAAGAGGCGGCGCTTGTAGGCGAGACCGAGCGACCCGTACGAACCGAGACCTCCCGCCGAAACGACTCGGTGGCAAGGCACGAAGAGTGGGAAGCGGTTGCGGGCGCAGAACGTTCCGGCAGCCCGGTGCGCGTTCGGATGTCCGGCGAGCGCGGCGAGCTCGCCGTACGTGACCGTCTCCCCCCAGGGAATCGCGCGCAGCGCGTCGGTCACGGCGGCCTGAAACGGCGTCGCCCACGATTCGTCGATAGCGACATCTTCGAACGAGACCGGTTCGCCGGCGAAATACGACTGAATTCGGTCGACGATCTTCGACAAGTAACAGGCTGTTACCAAGTCGCCCGGGGCGGCCGCGCGCGGCAGTTCGTGATTCACGACTACGTCGCCGTCCAGCCAGAGCTCGCCCACGCCCCAGCCTTCGACCTCGTACGGCAGGATTTCCACGCCCAATACAATGCCCGTCGATGAGCGCTCCAGGGATCTTCCGCGTCCCGCCACCGCGCAACGAGCCGGTGCGCGAGTACGCGCCCGGCTCACCCGAGCGCGCGAGTCTGCAGGTGCGGCTCGAGCAGATGAAGCACGAGCGTCCCGAGATCCCGATGGTCATCGGCGGGAAGGATGTGACGACCGGCAACGTGAAGCAGGCGGTCATGCCGCACGACAAGGATCACGTCCTTGCGGACGTGCACCAAGGCGGCGCCGCCGAGGTGGAGAAGGCGATCGAAGCGGCGGGCGAGGCATGGCACGATTGGCACCGTCTTCCGTGGGAGGAGCGCGCCGCTGTCTTCCTGCGCGCGGCGGAGCTCCTAGCCGGACCCTGGCGCGACACGCTGAACGCGGCGACGATGCTCGGTCAGTCGAAGACGGCCCATCAAGCGGAGATCGACGCCGCCTGCGAGCTGACGGACTTCTGGCGCTTCAACCCGTGGCTAATGACGCGCATGTACGAGGAGCAGCCGATGTCGGCTGTGGGCACCTGGAACCGGATGGAATACCGTCCGCTCGAGGGGTTCGTCTTCGCCGTGACGCCGTTCAACTTCACCGCGATCGGCGGCAACCTTCCGACCGCGCCGGCGCTGCTCGGTAACACGGTCGTCTGGAAGCCCGCCGGGACCGCGACGCTCTCCGCCTACTACACGATGCGACTCCTCCAGGAGGCGGGCCTCCCCGAGGGCGTCATCAACCTCGTCTTCGGGCCCGGCCAGGAGATCGGAGACGCCGCGCTTACCTCCCGTGACCTGGCGGGCATCCACTTCACGGGCTCGACTCCGGTCTTCCAGTCGATGTGGAAGACGGTCGGCCGCAACATCGAGACGTACCGCAACTATCCCCGGATCGTCGGCGAGACCGGCGGCAAGGATTTCATCGTCGCCCACCCGACAGCGAGCGCCGAGGAGGTCGCGACTGCGATCGTCCGCGGCTCCTTCGAGTACCAGGGGCAGAAGTGCTCGGCAGCCTCACGCGTCTACGCACCCGCCAACCTGTGGCCCGAGCTCAAAGAGCGCCTCGTCGAGCAGGTCGGCCAGCTGAAGATGGGCGACGTGGCCGATTTCTCCAACTTCATGGGCGCCGTCATCGACGCGAACGCCCTGAAGACGCAGCGCGACGCGATCGAGGAGGCGAAGAAGCACGCGAAGTCGAAGGTGCTCGTCGGCGGCGGCGTCGACGACACGGAGGGCTACTTCGTCGAGCCCACGGTGATCGAGACGGCCGATCCGAACTTCCGTCTTCTGCGCGACGAGCTCTTCGGTCCCGTTGTGACGACATATGTCTATCCCGAGGGGAAGTGGGACGACACGCTCGAGCTGATCGACAGGACGGCGCCCTATGGGCTCACAGGCGCGATCTTCGCGGACGACCGCCAAGCGCTCATCGACGCCGAGGACAAGCTCCGCTACGCCGCGGGGAACCTGTACCTGAACGACAAGCCGACCGGCGCCGTAGTCGCGCAGCAGCCGTTTGGGGGCTCGCGCGCCTCGGGCACGAACGACAAAGCCGGCTCGATGTGGAACCTGATCCGCTGGGTGAGCCCGCGCACCATCAAGGAGACGTTCGTGCCGCCGACGGACTACCGCTATCCGTTCATGGGATCCGACGGGAGCGAGGGCGCGATCTGAGATCCCTCGCGGGAGGGATGCCCGCGCACCCTCCGTGACCCGAGAACCGAATTGGAAGGAAAGCGGCATCTAGCGGCATGAGTCAGGCAATCCTCGATCAGCGTGGGGAAGCGCGGTGGCGCCGTATCGGCGAGCTCCTCGTGCTCCGAGGGCTTCTCGCGGAGACCGACGTCTCGAGCGCGCTCGCGGAGCAGAAACGAAGCGGTCGCCGCCTGGGCCAGATCCTCGTCGCCCGCGGGGTCATCTCCGCTGCGGCACTCGACAGCGCGCTTGCCGAGCAGGCGGGCGAGCACGAAGCCGAACGTGGTTTCGGCGGCGGCCTGCGCCAGGCTATCGGCGCTCAGCGCGGACAGGCGGGCATCGGCCCGCTTCCGCGTCGCCAGCCGGTGGGTCAGGTGCTCGTGCGACAGGGCTATCTCAGCGACGACGACATCAATCGCGCCCTGGCCGAGCAGGCGAAGAACGGGAAGCTGATCGGCGAGATCCTCGTCGAGCAGGGCTCGGTCTCCGAGCCCGTCCTTTCGCGGGCACTCGAGACCCAGGCGGAGGCAGAGCCGGAGCGGGGTCTTTTCTCGGGCCTCCGCGACGCGATCGCCAGAAGCGACCCCGCTTCGGACGCAGCCGCCTGATTCGCAAGTTCCCTCGAACGAGGGACTTCGCGAGCCTCTCCGCGGGCTAGAACGAGAAGAGAGGAAACGCTCGAGGAGCAGCGCTTGACACAGACGCTCGTCGCAGACAGCAGGAGCGCCGGACGCCGCCGTCTAGGTGAGTTGCTCGTTCTGCGCGGCCTCGTCATCGAGCGGGAGGTGGCCGATGCGCTGGCGGAGCAGCGGCACTCGCGACGACGCCTGGGTCAGATCCTTCTCGACCGCGGCGTCCTCTCCCGTGCGGCCCTCGAGAGCACGCTCGCTGAGCAGGCGGGACAGCTCGAGCCCGAGCGCGGATTCGGCGCAGGCTTGCGCGACGCGATCAGCGTCCACTCGGCCGACCCGAGGCGTAAACGGAACGAGCGCAGGCGGCCTCTCGGCCAGGTTCTGGTCAGCGGCGGCCATCTCACGGACGCCGAGATCAACGCCGCTCTCGCCGAACAGGCCAAGAGCGGTGAGTTCCTGGGCGAGATCCTCGTGAAGAGAGGCGCCGTCTCCCAGCCGGTACTTTCGCGCGCGCTCGAGGAGCAGGGGAAGGAGAGCTTGGAGACCGAACGCGGCTTCGGGACCGGCCTCCGCGACGCTCTCGCTAGGGGCGCCGCCACCTAAGCAGGAAGATCGCTGCCGCCAGCGCCGGCAGCGAGAGCACGACACCGGCAACGCGCACTCCTGCCGCGGATGCGATCGCGCCGTCCGTGAGGCTGGCGAGGGGCCTGAGCCCGAGGAAGGCAATGCTCCAGAGAGTCATGATCCGACCGCGCTCGCTCTCGGCCACGCCCAGTTGGAGGAAGCTCGTCGCGGCCGTGTTGGAGGCCAGATAGCCGAAACCGGCCACGAAGAGAACGACAAGGCCGACCGAGAGGAGCGGAGAGACCGAGAAGGCGGTGACGCCGGCTGCGAGCACGGCCAGCGCCACGATCGTGCGCGGCCGTGACGGCTCGCGTCCCGCCAGTGCAAACGCGGCAGCGACTGCGCCGGCGCCGAAGGTCCCGATGATGTAGCCGGAGAACGTATCGGCGCGCTCGAAGGCATGCGCGAAGGCGGGCGCGAGCGTATTGATCGGATCGGAGGCGAAGCCGACGGCCGCCACGATCAGGAGAGCAACAGCGAGGCGCGGCTCGCGGCGCAGGAGACCAAAGCTGTCGCGCAGGCGCGAGCTCTCCGGGCGTTCTTGCCTGCGTGGACGCATGAAGACGAGCGCAAGCGTGAACGCGAGATACGAGCCGGCGTTGATCGCGAACGCTGCAGCGATTCCGAGTCCGCCGATCGCCGCGCCCGCCGCGGCGGGACCGGCCGCGCGAGCGATGTTGAACGTCATCGAGTTCAATGCGACCGCCGACGCCACTTCTTCGCGCGGCACGAGCGAGGCGAACAGCGCCTGCTGGGCGGGCGTCGAGAACGCCGTTGCGATTCCCTGCCCGAAGCCGAAACCGATCACGAGCGCCGCGGTGGCGACATCGAGCTGGGTGAGAAACGCGAGCGTCGCCGAGAGCACGGCCGCGGCCGGCTGGCTGACGAGCAGGAGGCGCCGGCGGTCGAATCGGTCGGCCGCGCTTCCCGTCCAGGGGGCGAGGAAGAGGATGGGAGCGAACTGCGCGAAGCTCAGGACGCCGAGCAGCAGCGCGGAATGCGTGAGCCGGAAGACGAGGATGGCCGCGGCGAGGTTCTGGAACCACGTGCCGCTGGCCGAGAGTGCGTTCCCGACGAAGTACGGCGAGAACTCGCGCGAGACGATCAGGCGCAGCGCAGCGCGAGGCCCGACGGCGCGGCGAAGCGGGCGAACCTCCGCCGCCGGCTCGGCTATGCCCTGCCTGCCTTGTGCAGCGCGGCGTAGATTCGGCGTCCCGTCTTGGCGGGCACGCCCGGCACACCCTCGAGCTCTTCAGCGCTCGCCGCGAGCAAGCGCTCGGGCGACCCGAAATGACGAATGAGCGCGCGCTTCCGCGCCGGGCCGACGCCCGGAAGCGCGTCCAGGATCGACTCCCGCGCCTCCTTGTCGCGGCGCTGCCGGTGGAAGCCGAGCGCAAAGCGGTGCGCCTCGTCGCGGATCCGCTGCAGGAGTTGCAATCCCGCCGAGCCCGGCTCGAGGACGATCGGATCGGGCCGGCCGGGCACGAAGACCTCCTCGGCCCTCTTGGCGAGCGCGATGACGGCTACGCGCGGGAGATCGAACTCCTGCATCGCCGCGAGTGCGGCCGAGAGCTGGCCCTTGCCGCCGTCGACGACCACGAGGTTGGGGACGGCGGCGAAGCTCTCGTCGTAGTCCTCCCCGCTTGTCGCAGGCCGGGCCCGCGCGAATCGCCGCGCGACGACCTCTCGCATCATCGCGAAGTCGTCCTGCCCGCCTTCGTAGCGCACTCCGAACTTGCGGTAGTGCGCCTTCTTCGGCACCGCGTCCTGGAAGACGACCAGGGAGCCGACGGGCGCGGTCTCCTGGATGTTGGAGATGTCGAAGCACTCGATCCGAATCGGGAGACTCTCCAGGTTGAGCCGCTCGCGCAGCTCCTCGAGCGCCTCGATCCGGCGCAGTCGTGTGCGCTCACTGCGCATCGCGTCGCTCTCGAGCGCCAGCTCGGCGTTCTGCTGCGCGAGCTCCTGCAGACGGCGCTTCTCCCCGCGCCGGGCCGGCCGTACCTCCACCTTCGTCCCGCGGAGGTCCGAGAGGAACTCCTCCAGCCCGGCCAGTGATCCCGACTCCGCCGGAACGACGATCAGCGGCGGGATGCTGGGAGCGCTGCCGTAGTACTCGAGGCAGAAGGCTTCGAGAAGCGAATCGAGGTCTTGCCCGGCGACGTTCTCGAGGAAGAAGCTGTGGCGATCGGTGAGGCGGCCGCCACGGAGCGGGAAGACCTGCACGGCGGCGGTCCCATTCGAGGAGGCGATGCCGATGACGTCGACGGTGCCGATGGCGCGCTTGTCGGCCGCCTGGCGCTCGGCCAGGTGGCGGACGGAAAAGAGCCGGTTCCGCATCCGCGCGGCCTCCTCGAAGTCCTGGCGCTCGGAGGCGGCTTGCATCCGCTCCTCGAGTTCGCGCAGGATCGGCCGCGTCTCTCCCGACAGGAATTCGACCACGCCGTCGATGATCTGCCGGTAGTTCTCCTTGGAGACATAGCCCACGCATGGCGCCAGGCAGCGGTCGATGTGGTAGTCGAGGCAGGGGATGCCCGAGTGCCGTCCCGGCTGCGGGCCTTCGCAGGGTCGAAAGCGGAAGACGCGGTTCAGCACGTCGAGCGTCTCGCGCACCTTCTTCGCGTTGGCGTACGGGCCGAAGTAGACGACGCCACGCCGGTGCCGCTCTCGGGTGAACATGACCCGCGGGTAGTCGTCTTCGACGGTGACCGCGATGTACGGGTACGACTTGTCGTCGCGCAGGCGGACGTTGAAGGGTGGACGGTGTCGCTTGATCAGGTTCTGCTCGAGATGGAAGGCCTCCGTCTCCGTGCTCGTAACGACGACCTCGATGCGCTCGACTCTGCTCGTCAGGTTGTCGAGGCCTCGCCGCGTGTCGCCGCCGCGGAAGTACGAGCGCACGCGGGGGCGCAGCGACTTCGCCTTGCCGACGTAGAGGACGGCGTCGTTGGGGCCGCGGAAGAGGTAAACGCCAGGCTTGGCCGGAAGCGCCTTCAGCTGCGCTTCGAGGCGCTCAGTGCGGCTCTCGGTCGCGGCCGTCATCCCGCTCCAGACTAGCCATCACGTCGCCGAGCACCCGGCCTGCCTTGCCGGTGATCTTCAGGTCCGCACGGCCGTCGATGGACGTCGGGCCCTCGTTCACGACGGCGACCTTGCCACCGGCCTCAAGGGTCACGAGCGGGAGTTCCGCGACGGGCCAAACCTCGAGCGAGGAGCCGACGACGAGCAGCAGGCGCGCTTCCCGGGCGAGCTCGTCGGCGCGGTCGATCGCCTCTTCCGGCAGAAGTTCGTCGAAGAAGACGACGTCGGGTTTCAGGAAAGCGTCGCAGTGCGTGCAGCGCGGGCCGGTCGGAATGAGCGGCAAGACCTCCTCGAGCGTGTAGCGGGCGCCGCAGCCCGGGCACGTGGACGTCCGAATCGAGCCGTGCACCTCGACGACCTCACGACTGCCGGCGCGTTCGTGGAGGAGGTCGATGTTCTGGGTGATCAAGGCCCGAAGGAGGCCGTGACGCTCGAGCTCCGCCAGCGCACGGTGCGCCGCGTTCGGCTCGGCGTGGGTGAGCATGGCGAAGCGCGGCGCATAGAACCGCCATACCTTTTCCGGATCCGCCCGGAAAGCACCGAGCGAGCCGTACTCGAGCGGGTCGAACTGCGCCCACATCCCCGTCGGCGAGCGGAAGTCTGGAATGCCGCTCTCCGTCGAGATGCCGGCGCCGGTGAGGGCGACGCACGGCTGGTTCGCCCTGATCAGCCGGGCAAGGGAAGTAGCGTCCCTCGTCACACGATCACCGAGAAGAAGGCGGAGGCGTTCTGTGGGATGATCGGAGCATCGTGACGAAGGAGGCAAGATGGCGTCGATCGTGAACAGTGTCGAGATCTCCCGTCGGCCTGAGGACGTCTTCGACTACCTGACCGACCCGACACATCTCCCCGAGTGGCAGGAGAGCGTCGTGTCCGTGCGCGCGGACCGTCCTTTCACCGTGGGCTCGAGGGCCGTGGTGACCCGGCGCGTGGGCCGCATGGAGAGGGCCATGACGAGTGAGATAGCTGAGCTCAGTCCCCCCAACGCGTGGGCCATCCGTGGTATAGACGGCCCCGTCCGCGGGAACGTCAAGGGCACGGTCGAGCCGCTCCCAGACGGTGAGCGCTCGCGCGTGACGATCGCGCTCGATCTCCAGGGGCACGGGATCGGCAAGGTACTCGTGCCGCTCGTCGTCCGCCGGCAGGCGCAGGCGGAGATGCCCCGAAACATGCAGAAGTTGAAGGAGCGGCTCGAGAGCGGCGCGTAGCTAGCCGGGATTACTGTAGGGCTGCGGCTCGTTCCGGAAGGTATGGCGACCAACGCGCAACCGCGCTGGTTCGGCACGGCCTTCGGGCCGGTGTCAAAGAGTGCGCACTGCCTCGGCCCGCGTAAGCGCGCACTCGAATCGATCGTGCAGCTGGCCGTGGAGATCGCGCGCGAAGGCCGCGAGGGGCGAAAGATCGGGACGCTCTTCGTCATCGGCGACGTCGACGCCGCGGTGGCGAAGTCGCGCCCGCTTCTCCTCGATCCCCTGCACGGCCATCCCACCGAGCTTCTGCACGTGGATCGGCCGGACTTCCGGGAGACTGTCAAGGAACTCGCCCAGCTCGACGGTGCCTTCTTGGTCGACGACGACGGCACGTTTGTCTCCGCCGGGCGCTACATCGACGTCGACGTGTCCTCTCCGGATAACTTCCTGCCCGGCCTCGGGACTCGACACGCGGCCGCCGCATCGGTCTCTCGGGAGACGAACGCGACGGCCGTCGCGGTCTCGCAGAGCTCCGTCGTGCGAGTTTTCTCCGGCGGGGAGATCCGTGCGGAGATCATCCCGGAGCTCTTCCTCATGTCGCGCGAGGGCCTGTTCACCCCGACGCCGGAGGTGAGTCAACTCCCCGAGGTTGGTGTGACGCTGGCGGTCGCAGGCGAAACGAACTAGCGCGAGCCCGTTCGCCTTGCCCGCGTTCGGGCGAACGGGCTCGCTCGCTTCGACGGTAGTCGGACAGGCGTAACGCGAACGCTACGATTGCGCCGTGGCCGCGGAGACCTCAACTCAATACGTCGCGTACACGCTGTACAAGGTCGATCCCGCCTGGCGTCGCCTGCCGGTGGAGGAGCGGGCCGCGGGCAAGGAGGCTCTCGCCGAGGTAGTCGCAGCCTGGCAGGAACGCATGGAGTTGCGGACGTACACGCTCGTCGGCGTCCGGCCGGAGGTGGATTTCCTCTTCTGGAAGCTGACCGAGCGCTACGACGACCTGCGCGAACTCGCCGTCGACATCAACGCGACGCCGCTCGCCGGCTACCTGACGACGCCGTACTCCTACCTGGCCACGACCAAGCCGTCTCAGTACTTCGAGCAGCGGATCAAGGAGCCGCGGCGTGTCATCCCGCGCGGCGCGCCGTACCTCGTCGTCTATCCGTTCGTGAAGAAGCGCGAGTGGTACGCGCTCCCGATGGAGGAACGCCGTCGCGCAATGACCGAACACGCGGCCGTCGGCAGCCGCTTCGTGACGATCACGAACCACACCACTTACTCGTTCGGGATCGATGACCAAGAGTTCATGACCGCATTCGAGTGCGAGAGCCCGTCCGATTTCCTGCAGCTGATGATGACGCTGCGCGAGACCGAGGCCAGCCGCTACACGGAGCGGGACACGCCGATCTTCGTGGGGACCGCACAGGACATGCGCGAGATCCTCGACTCGCTCGACGGAGCGGCCGCGCGAGTCGGCGCGCGCTAGGTAAGGATTGGCGAAAGTGCGCCCTAGCTAGGTCTCTGGGGCGCCGCTCGCAAAGGAGGCCAGCGAGCGAGCCCGAGCCAACGCGCTGAACGCGCGTCTAGTCACACGGGGCGAGCTCATGCAGGATCCTGCCGCGAGCGGCGGCAGGCGGGCAAAGCCGGGCTTTGCCCGGCGTAAGCACGCCGTCCAGGGGCCTAGCTGCCGCCGACGCCGAGCGCCGTCAGGAACACCAGCACGACGGTCACGACCGCGAGCACTCCGTGGAGCGCGACGATCGGCACGGGAAAGCGCTGCTCGGGTGGTTCCGTGACAGCCATGCTCCCGGCCTGAGCCGCCGGTTGCACGTTTCGCCGCTGGTACCAGATGGCGAACATCGTCCAGCCCAGCACGGCCACGACCGCGAGGATGACGAACGCCACCCAGGCGAGCCCTTCGGAATCCGTGGCCAGATAGATGATCCACAGAACCAGGCCGGTGGCCGCCAGGCCGAAGTGGCTGAAGATGAGCGGCGGACGGATTCGCAGGCCTGCTTCAGACCCCAGACGATGGCCGCCGCCACCCAGCCATCGCGCCAGCAGCACGAATCCGCCGCCCGCCGTCAGGACCCAGGTGATGAGAGCTGCCCACTCCATATATGCCCCCTCCTGTTGCTCCGTCGGCTTCTACGACCGGACACACGTCCCGGATTTAGTACCCGTACGTATGCTCTTCACGCCACACCCGCCAGAGCGAGTAACCACAGGCGACGAGCACGGCCACGAAGGCGAGCACCTCGAGGCCGCCCTCGGGATAGGGGGTGAGGATGGCCGCGCCGACGTTTGCCACCGCGAGCGCAACCGCTCCGTAGAACACGACGCGCGAGCGTGTCCCCCACATGGAGATCTCCTCGCGCCGCTCGCGCCAGAGCAGGTAGAGGAAGAACGCGATCGCGAGGAAGAAGGCGATACGCGCGAGCAAGAGGAGGCTGATCAGCGCGACCTGCAGCTGCAGGACGGTGATGACGATCGCGATCACGAGGATGATCGCGAAGCCCCGAAGCGTGGGATTCATCTCACGTTGCCGTCGTGTAAGCGCGCACGGAGAGCGCGGTCGCAAACAGCGTAGCTCCGACGAACCATGCCAACCGCCGGGCCGGGACCGGCGGCGCATACAACCAGGGTGACAAAGCGGCCAACAGGGCGAGGACGCCGTAGAGATAGTGCAGGCGGTCGGGGGCGCGACGGCCGTCCGAGAGCAGCAGAAGGCCGAGCGCAACCTGTGCAATTAGGAGTGCCTGCCCGGCGGCGAGAATGTGCGCGTAGATCCGTCCGGGATACCGCTTCCGTAGCAGATACGACGCTCCCCAGCCACACGCGAGCAGGTTGACGCCGATGAGGACGACGGCGTTGATCTGGTGCAGCTCCAGCACGGGGCCGGAGCCTAGCGCCGAGTCGCGCTACGAAGCCGTGCGAGCGACGCGCAGCTTCTGGCCGCCGCCCCAGAGCGCAGCGACGACGATCACCACGGCGCCGACGAGAATCAGGACCGCCTGCGCCGCAACGGCGAATGCCACGGCCTGCGACGTCCCGACTCCACTCGCGATCAGGATGGCCGCGCCCGCCCCCGCCTGCGTGGCGGCGCCGGCCGGCGCGATGGGAAGCGCGGCCGAGGCCGCGGCAGCGACGAGGAAGGCGACCGCGAGCGGGAAGGACAGCGAGACACCGAGCGCCGCGAGGAGGAAGAACAAGCCGACCGCGCGGGCAAGCCACGAGGAGAGGACGAGCAGCCAGGACTTCCAGGCCTCGCGCGGCGAGATGACCCGCTCGCTAACCCACTTGGCGACGCGGAAGCGGATCAACCGCCCGTTCGCCGCGATACGCGGAAGCGTGACCACGAGCACCGCGGCAGCCATCCCGGCCAGCGCGACGACACCCATGGCCGCGCGCACGCCCACGGAGCCGTCGGACGTGGCGGCGGCCGAGGAAGCCAGCGGCATCAACGCCGCCGCATCGATCAGACCGAGCATGAAGAGGGAGAAGCAAACCGTCGGCACCCCGGACTCACAGCCGGAATAGCGCCGGACGACAGCCACCCTGAGGACGTCGTCGAAGCGGCCCGGCAGCGCGGCTCCCCCGACGGTGGCCGCCCCGCCGGCGGCGGCGAGCGCGAGGGGACGAGGGCGATTCGAAGGCGCGAAGAGCCGGTGCCAGCCGTAAGCCTTGAACACGTACGCGAGGAGGAAGAAGCCGGCTGCCGCGGCGAGGAGACGGAGATCGGCGTGCGCAAGCGGCCAGCCGGTCTCGGCGAAATGGCGCGCGGCCAGCAAAGCCACGCCGACGGCCAGCAGCCCGGAGACGAGGTTGACCACCAGCCGGCC
>DASQXE010000139.1:0-2242 GCA_035639875.1 Gaiellaceae bacterium
AGCGGGAAGAGCCCCGCGAAGGCGCCGAAGCCGGTCGTGCCGGTCGACTCGACCGCCGCCCGCAGCCGTTCGACGACCTCCTCCGCGGCAGCGAGCGAGACCCCGGCCTCCTCGTAGGTCCTGCCCCTCACGCGCGCGAGTTTAAAGCCGCTAGCGGCGGCCTCTGCTCACGACGAGCCGCACGGGCGAGCGCTCGGGACGTAGCGCACCCGGCCCTGGCCGCTGTGAGATCACTCTCCCCTCCTGCACCGTGCTCGAGAAGGCGAGAGTGACTCGACCGAGCGAGCAATGGGCTCGGATGAGCGCGCGCCTGGCCGCCGCCAGCCGCAGGCTCCGCACGCTCGGAACCGTGCACGAAGGCGAGGCGAGGTAGCGGACGAGAGCGATCATCCCGCCGGTTTGGCCGTTCTCATCCGCGGCGCCTGCCGCGACGAGCTTCCCGTCGCGCTGAATCACGAGCCCGTAGGCGCCGTCCTCGCCAGAGCTGAGGGACGTCGTGACCGAGCCGTCCCCCGAGAAGCTCGGATCGGGAATGCCGTTCCGGTCGAATCGGGCGATGACAAATTTGCCGGTGCCCTGATCGGAGCCTTCGCCGGCGATCACGATCTTCCCGTCGCGCTGGAGGCGAATCGCGTTTGCGCTGCCTCCGCTGGTCGTAGACGTCGCGTCCAGCGTGGTCACACCCTGGTTGACGCCGAAGCCAGGATCGAGCGCGCCGTTCGGACGGAAGCCGGCGAGCGCAACATGGCTCAGGCTGGTGCCGGCTACGAGGATCCGCTTCTTGCCCTGAAGCGCGACGGCGGTTGCGCCGTTCAACGACAGGGCGTTCCCGAGAATCGTGACCTTCCCGCCCGAGCCGAACGTCGGATCGAGCGAGCCATCCGGGTAGTAGCGAGCGATCGCCCACTCGTCGCGCTCATGTTGCGCCGCATTGCCGACGGCGACGATCTTTCCGTCGGGTTGAATCGCGAGCCCCCGCACAGCCGCCGAGTAAGGCTCGAATGGAGTGGTCACCTCGCCGTTCATGCCGAAGCCGGCGTCGAGCGAGCCGTCGGGCTCGAGGCGGTACACGGCGAAGCCCCGGTTCTCCTCACCTCCGACGACGATCTTCCCGTCGCGCTGCAGCGCCAAGGCGAAGCCGCCACCGGGCTGGAGAACTTTCCCTCCTGCCCCGAACGAGGAATCGAGCGATCCGTCCGGCCGGTAACGGGCGACCGCGACCCCTTCGGAAGATCCAACCACGACGCCTGCCACGACGATCTTGCCGTCGGGCTGAATCTTCACGGCATGGGCGTAAGCGAAGGCGCCGAAGTCGGTGGCAACCTTGCCCCCTTGGCCGAACCGCCGGTCGAGCCGGCCGCGAGCGGTGTAGCGGGCCACCTCGAAGTTCGAGTTCGAGCCGTACTTGGCGACGAATCCGGCGACGACGAGCTTTCCGTCGCGTTGCAGGGCGATCGCCTGCGCAGTGGCTCCGTCGTCGATTACCGTCACAACCTTCCCGCCCGAGCCGAAGCTCGGATCGAGGCCGCCGGGCCTGCCGGCGACCAGAGCTGCAAGCGCCAGCGCCGCTAGTCCGATCGACCGCATCTGAGCACTAAGACGTCGCCGAGGTCATGCATGGAAGTGGCCGGGCCGATGAGAGGAACGATGATCGAGCGCCTCCTGCTCAAGGCCGGCGTGGGCGCCCAGTGGTATCGCCACGCCTCGACCGCCTGCCTTGCTCTCGGCGGCGGCATCTTCCTGCTCGTCTATGAGAGATGGTGGGGCTTCGCGGTGCTGCTTTTCGGTGGCCTCGAGGGCGCGATCGCCGTCACGCAGGTTCGCGCGCGGGTCGTGGTGACGGCTCCAGCGCCGAAGACATGTGTCGTCCTCTTCCGCGGCGATGCCGCCGGCGCTGCGCTGTTCGGGACGCTCATTGGCGCGACGGCCGTACTGGCCGCCTGGTGGGACAACCCCGCATCGGCCGTCGTCCTTGGCCTCATGGCGGCCGTGGCCGCCGTGAGATTCGCGTATCGGCGCGGCGTCGAGGGCTACATGGCGGTGATCTTCCTGATCGCCTTCGCCTTCGCGATCTTCCTCACGCTGCACTGACGCTCAGGCGAAGAGCTCCGCGTAGAGCTCCGGCCGGCCGCGGGGCCCGCCTTCCAGGAACCGCACCGTCGCCTCGCCGACCTCGACCTCGCCGTCTGCGCCCAGCGCGTCGAGCAGCCGCACCAGCGCGCTCGCCTTCGCGTGCGGATCG
>DASQXE010000140.1:0-10237 GCA_035639875.1 Gaiellaceae bacterium
ATGGCTCCTTTTTGCCTGCCCACACAACAGGAAGGAAGTGAGAAGTCTGACCAATCAACTCGAGGCTCCTGCCGTTTACGAGACGGATGACGCGCTGACCCTGTTCATGAACCGGGCCGGCCGTTATCGCCTGCTCACGGCCGCCGACGAGATCGCGCTTGCCAAGCGGGTCGAGCGCGGCGACCTGGCGGCGAAGGAGCGCATGATCAACTCCAACCTGCGCCTGGTGATCTCGATCGCCAAGCGCTACCAGGGCCACGGGCTGCCGCTCATGGATCTGATCCAGGAGGGCTGCATCGGCCTCAACCGCGCCGTCGAGAAGTACGACTGGCGTCGGGGATTCAAGTTCTCCACCTACGCGACGTGGTGGATCCGCCAGGCCTGCCAGCGCGCGGTCTCGGGCCAGTCGACGACGATTCGGGTGCCGACGCACGTCCACGAGCGGCGCGTGAAGCTCGCGCGCGCCGGCCGCGAGCTGGAGGCAAAGCTCGGTCGCGAGGCGACCCGTGAGGAGCTCGCCGAGGCGACGGGCCTCAAGCTTCAGCACGTCGACGAGGCGCTCGACGCTGCCGACGCTCCGGTATCACTCAACCAGCCGATCGGCTCCGAGGCCGAGGGTGAGTTCGGTGATCTTTTCGACGATCCGAACGCGACGGATCCCGAGGAGGACGCCACCGAGGCGCTCCGTCGCCAGGAGATCCGCCGCGCCGTCCGCAACCTCTCCGACGACGAGCAGCGCATGGTCGAGCTCCGCTTCGGGTTCGACGGCGAGCCGGCCTCGCTCGAGACGATCGGCAAGGAACTCGGTCTCTCGCGCGAGCGCGTGCGCAAGCTCGAGCGGGACGCGTACGAGCACCTCGCGGAGGAGCTCGGCGACGAGCTCGCACGCGCGGCCTGATCGGGTTGCTAAGACGCTGACCGAGCGCCCATAATCACGCCTTCCCGTGCGCGGCGCGGGAAGGCGCTATGGACGCGGTCTCCATCCACGAGGTTCGCCCCGACGCCTTCAACTACGTCTGGGACAACTCGATCGAGCCTGCGCTCGAGGTCGAGTCGGGCGAATCGGTCGAGCTCCACGTCCGCGACGCCTCCGACGAGCAGATCAGACGTAACTCGGGCGCCGAGGACGTCGCCAAGCTCGACTTCACACACGTCAACCCGGTCAGCGGCCCAGTTTTCGTCAAGGGCGCGCAGCCGGGTGACGTCCTGGCGGTCGAACTGGTCGAGTTCACACCGCCAGAGTGGGGCTGGACGGCGATCATCCCGGGATTCGGGCTCCTCGCCGACGAGTTCCCCGAGCCCTGGCTCCGCATCTCCGATGTAGACGACGAACGCGTGGGGTTCTCGAACGCGATCTCGCTCCCCTGTCGTCCCTTCCCGGGAACGATTGGAGTCGCGCCCGCTGAGCCCGGCGAGCATTCCATCGTGCCGCCGTCGCGCTTCGGCGGGAACATGGACACGAAGCACCTGCGCGCGGGCGCGACGCTCTTCCTCCCGGTCGGCGTCGAGGGCGCGCTCTTCTCCCTTGGCGACACCCACGCCGCCCAGGGGGACGGCGAGGTCTGCGGCACCGCGATCGAAGCGGCGATGGACGTCGTCGTTCGCCTCAGCGTGCGACGCGATTTCTCGGTCGAGGCGCCGCAGTACCACGTGCCGGCGGGTGCGGTAGCGCAGTCCGAACAGTCCAGTTATCGCGTATGCACCGGTGTGGACCCGGACCTGATGGAAGCGGCGCGCGACGCGGTGCGGGCGGCGATCGACTATCTCGGCGAGCGATACGGGCTCGATCGCGAGGAGGCCTACGCGCTCATCAGCGTTGCCGCTGACCTGCGCATCCACGAGGTCGTGGACGCGCCGAACTGGGTCGTGGGGGCGTTTGTCCCCGAGTCGATCTTCGCGGAAGGAGGCAGAGCATGAGTGTGGTCGAGGCACCTGCGGCGGCCGCGGAGCAGCCGAGGGGCAGGTTGCGGCGAGAATTGCGCCTTTTCGAGGCGCTCGCAATCTCGGTCGGGATCATGGCGCCGACGGCGGCGATGGCACTGAACGGCGTGGCGCCGGCCGGCCTCGTCGGGCGGGCGGTGCCGCTCGCGTTCCTCTTCGCCGCGATCGCGATCGCGCTCGTCTCGTACGCGTTCGTGCGGCTGACGACCTACTTCAACCACGCGGGCTCGGCCTACGCGCTCGTCGGTGTCACCGTCGGACCGCGCGCGGGCTTCTTCGCCTGCTGGGCGCTGCTCGCCACCTATACGACGTTCCTCGCTGCGAACTTCGCCGAGATCGGGCTCTTCGGCCAGTCGTTCTTCAGCGGCGTCGGGCTCTGGGACAAGGACCACTGGATCATCATCTCGCTCGTCGCGGCGGCGCTGCTCTGGTTCTTCGCCTTCAACGACATCCGCGCCGTGACACGTGGGCTCCTCAGCCTGGAGTTCATCTCCGTCACCCTCGTGGCGATCCTGATCGTGATCATCTATGTGAAGGTGATCGGCGGGAGCGCGCCGAACGGGCAGGACTTCACGCTGAAGCCGTTCGTGCCGTCGAGCGGAACGACGATCGGGGCGGTGGCGTTCGCCTCCGTCTTCGGCCTGCTTTCCTTCGGCGGGTTCGAGGGCGCCGCCTCACTCGGCGAGGAGACGAATAACCCGCGGCGCAACGTCCCGCTCGCGATCGCGGTCGCCGTGGGATTCTGCGGCGTCTTCTACACCCTCGTCATGCTCGGCCAGTCGCTCGGCTTCGGGATCGACAAGCAGGGCATCGACACCTTTTCGAGCTCGTCGGCGCCCCTTGCCGACCTTTCGAAGAGCTACGTCGGGAGCGGCATGGCGGACGCGATCAACTTCGGAGCTCTTATGAGCGCCTTCGCCAGCGGGCTCGGCTGTGCGGTCGGCGCCGCGCGGCTCCTCTTCGCGCTCGGGCGCGATGGATTCGTCACGACGCAGCTCGGCGATGTCTCCCGCCGTACCGGATCGCCCTACAAGTCACTTGCGGCGGTGATGATCTTCGCCGTCGTCGTCGGCACCGCGCTGCGGATCAACGGGACGACCTCGGTGAACGCGTTCTTCTACATGGGGACGATCGGCGTGCTCAGCATGCTTGTCGCCTACGTCGTCACGAACCTCGGCGCGATGAAGTTCCTCCACTGGGAGCGTCGCGAGGCTCTCTGGCGCGTGATCGTGCCGATCCTGGCGCTCGCCGCCCTCGTCTACACGCTCTACAAGAACCTGTGGCCGAGGCCGCCGCACCCGTACAACCTCTTCCCGTTCATCATCGGCGGCTGGCTACTCTTCGGGATTGCGATCACGCTCGCGTTCCCGAGCCTGGCGCGCAGGATCGGCCGCAACCTCTCCGAGGCGGAGGGGATCGCCATGCCACCCGAATAGCGGCTACCGGACCGGTTGCGGCGCGCGCGGATTCGGGAGCGGCGTCAGTACGGGCTCGACCTGTTCGCGCAGGTGCTCGAACGCCGGCGGAAGCGAAAGGCGCTCGCCGAGGTGCTCCAGTGGCTCGTCCACCGTGAAGCCGGGTCCAATCGTCGCCAGCTCGAAGAGCACTCCGCTCGGCTCGCGGAAGTAGACCGACCGGAAGTAGAAGCGGTCTATCACCGGCGTCGGCGACGCGCCGCCGGCGATCACACGCTCGCGCCAGGCCTCGTGCTCCTGGGGCGGCGAGGCCCACGCGATGTGGTGCACGGTGCCCGCGCCGCCGATTCCGCGCTCACGGGCCTGGTCGTAGATCCAGAACGACCCGCGGCGCTCGCCGCGGACCTCGTACTCGGATTCAGCGGTAGAGACACATTCGAGCGCGCTAGTCAGGAACTCACGGCTCGCGTCAGGCTCGAAGCTGTAGGCGCGGGCGCCGTCGAATCCTTGCAGGGCGACCTCGGGCGGGATCTCGGGATGGTTGGCGGTCAGCGGATCGTCGTCGGTCTCGACCACGGCGAGCTCGAGGCCTAGGCCCTCGGGATCGGAGAATCGCACCCGGCCTCGCTCGCGCGAAAGATCGACGTCTTCGCCACGCAGCCGCTCCTCCCAGAAGGACAGCGCGTCATCGGAGGCGACGCGCCAGGCGATGCGGTGCACCATCCCCGCGCCCGCGCGGCCTCGGCGTGCGCCCGGATACTCGAAGAACGTGAGATCGGAGCCGGGGCTCCCGAGCTCGTCGGCATAGAAAAGGTGGTAGACGGTGGGATCGTCCTGATTGACGGTCTTCTTGACGAGGCGAAGCCCGAGCACGCGCGCGTAGAAATCGACGTTCCGCGGCGCGTCGGCAGTGATCGCCGTGATGTGGTGAATCCCCTCTAGGCGCATAGTCACCACCCTACCCGTCTGGGACAATTTGGCCGACGCCGCATGGGGCGCCCAATCCTCCGTCGAGCCCTTTCTCTCGGTCGCGGCAGGCTCCGCGCAGCCGCCTGGTTCGTCCTCGTAACGGGTTCGTACCTCGCCGCGGCCAAGCTCGGCATCCACCTCAACGTCTCCCACGGCGTCATCACGCCCGTGTGGGCGCCGTCCGGGATCTCGCTCGCGGCGCTCTTCCTTCTCGGTCTCCGCTATTGGCCGGCCGTCGCGCTGGGCGCGTTTCTCGCCAACGTGACGAGCGACGTGTCGGCCGCCGTCGCAGCCGCGATCGCGGTCGGAAACACGCTCGAGGCGGTCCTAGGCGCGGCGGTCGTCCGGCGCTTCGGCGTGCGCCCCGAGCTCGATCGCGTGCGGGCGGTGATCGTTCTCACTGCGGGAGCGGCGCTGCTCAGCACCGCTCTCGCGGCGACCAACGGCGTCACAGTCCTCACGATCGCCGGCGAGAAGCAGGACACGTATGGGACGGCGTGGGTCCTCTGGTGGTTCGGGGACGCCGTCGGCGACCTCATGGTCGCACCGCTTCTGCTCGTCTTCTCAACGCTTCGGCGGTTGCGCCTCTCGCTCGCGCGGGTGGCGGAGGGTGCCGCCCTCGTCGTCGCGCTCGGGGGCGTGAGCGCGTTCGTCTTCCTCGGCGGCGGCTGGCGCTATCCCTATCTGATGTTTCCGCTGCTCCTCTGGGCAGCGCTGCGCTTCCAGGCGCTCGGCGCCGCGACCGCGTCCTTTCTCGTCGGTGCGCTCGGGACGTGGGGAGCCGTGGCAGGCGACGTTCCCGTCGGCGTCGATACCGCGACCGAGCGCGTCCAGGTGATCCAGGCCCTCTTCGCACTGGTCGCCGTCAGCCTCCTCGTCGTCGGCGCGACGCTGGCCGAGCGCGGAGCCTCGAGTGACGCTCTCGCGCAGACGGCCTCCCGCCTCGCGGAAGCGCAGGCTCTAGCACACATCGGGAGCTGGGAATGGGACATCCGACGCGACGTCGTGACCTGGTCGGACGAGCTCTACCGGATCTTCGGCCTGTCGCCCGATTCGTCGCCCGGCGGGTACGCGGCGTACCTCGAACGGCTGCCTGCCGCGGACCGCGAGTTCGTCAACGAGACCATCACGCGAGCCTACGTCGATGGACGCCCGTTTGCCTTCGAGCACGCGCTACGGAGGGAAGACGGGAGCGAGCGGATCATCGCCGCCCGCGGGCGCGTCCTCGTCGAGGACGGGGAACCCGTCACCATGCTCGGCACCTCGCAGGATGTCACCGAGCAGCGCCAGGCCGAGAAGCTCCGTGAGGACATCCTGTCGACGGTCTCGCACGAGCTGCGCACCCCGCTCACGTCGATCCTCGGTTTCGCGGTGACGTTGGAGCAGCGGCGGCGCGAATTCTCCGAGGAGGAGCTCGAGCGGGTGGTGACCGAGCTCGTCACGGCGTCACGTCGCCTCGAGCGTCTGCTCACGGATCTTCTGGACGTCGAGCGAGCCCGCCGTGGCTTCATCCGGCTCAAGCGGGAGAAGACGGACGTCCTCGACCTCGTCGAGCGCGTCATTGCCGACTGCGCGCTCAACGGTCGGCACGTGAGCATCACCGGCGGCCCAGTCGTCGCCGAGATCGACGCAGCCAAAGTGGAGCGCATCGTCGAGAACCTCATCGTCAACGCGGTCAAGCACACGCCCGAGAGGAGCTCGATCCGCATCCGGCTCGACACGGAGGCGCGCGACCTCGTTCTCGTGGTCGACGACGACGGGCCGGGGATCCCCGACGAGTTCAAGGAGGTCGTCTTCGAGACCTTCAACCGCGGGCCGAGCATGCTCTCCGCGACGCCCGGCGCGGGGATCGGTCTCTCGCTCGTCTCGCGCTTCGCCGAGGCGCACGGCGGCTCGAGCTGGGTGGAGGACCGGCCCGGGGGCGGGTCCTCCTTTCGGGTTCTACTGCCTGACTGTGTGGTCTAGGCGCTCTGGGCGGCGGACTTGGCCGGGCAAGGCCCGGCTTTGCGCCGTCTGCGACGCTCGCGGCACGATGCAGGCCTCCTTTGCGAGCGCCGCCCCAGAGCACCTAGCGAGCTAGCCCGCTGCCTCTGCGGCGGGTTCGGCTCCCGGCTGGAGCACCAAGTCCTCGCGCCGCAACGCGAAGAGGGTCGCGAGGATCGACAGCCCTGCGAATCCTGCGCCCGCCCAGAAAGCGAGGCTGAATCCGGAGGTCAAGGCCGCTGGCGCCTTCTCGCCCGCGGCGAGCAGGTGGTTCGTGTGCGTCGTCGCCACGGTTGTCAGAATCGCGAGTCCGAGCGCGCCACCGATCTGCTGCGTGGTGTTGATGAGGCCCGAAGCGAGGCCGGCATCGCGCCCCGTCGCGCCCGCGAGCGCGGCGATCGAGACCGGCACGAACGAGAAGCCGAGCCCCACACCGATGAGCAGGAAGCCGGGCAAGAGGTCGGAGACGTACGAGCCGTTCACCGACACCTGCGTGAAGTAGACGAGCCCGGCGGCGAGGAGTCCGAGACCCGTGAGGAGCACGGGCTTGACGCTGAGCCGAGTCGAGAGCGCCTGAGCGACACCCGAGGCGACGACCGCGGTGAGGGCGACTGCGAGGTACCCGACTCCGGTCTTCAACGCGGAGAAGCCGAGCACCTGCTGCATGTACAGGGATAGCAGGAAGAACATGCCGAACACCATCGTCCCCAGTCCGAAGCCGATGATGTTCGCGCCCGTCGGCGTGCGCCGGCGGAAGAAGCTCAGCGGCACGAGCGGCGAGCGCGAGCGGTATTCGATCCAGATGAACGCGGCCATGAGGACGGCCGAACCGAACAGGACGCCGATCGTGCGCGCGGATCCCCAGCCGGCGATCGTGGACTGCGTCAGGCCGTAAACGAGGAGCATGAGGCTGGCCGTGACGGTGACCGCGCCTGCCGTGTCGAAGTGGCGCATCAGGCCTTCCGCGTGGCTCTCACGCACGTAGCGCAGGACGAGGAACAACGCGCCGAGGCCGATCGGGACGTTGACGAAGAAGATCCATTCCCAGCCGGCGTACTCCGTGAGGACGCCGCCCGCGAGGACGCCGATGGCGGCGCCGGACCCGGCGATGGCGCCGAGGATGCCGAGCGCCTTGTTGCGCTCCGATCCTTCGCGGAAGGTCACGGACACGATCGAGAAGACCGACGGGGAGAGGATCGCGCCGCCGAGGCCCTGGAGGGCCCGGAAGGCGATCAGCATTCCCGACGACGTGGCGAGGCCGCAGGCGAGAGAAAAGAGCGAGAAGAGGAGGAGACCGGCCATGAAGAGTCGCCGCCGGCCGAGGATGTCTCCCGCCCTGCCGCCCAGGAGCAGAAAGCCGCCGAAGGTGAGCGCGTAGGCGCTCACGACCCACTGCAGGTTCTCGGTCGAGAAGTGCAGGTCTTTCTGGATGGAGGGAAGAGCGACGTTCACGATCGAGACGTCGAGAACGACCATCAGGTAGGCGATTCCCAGGACGGCGAGCGCTTTCCAGCGCTTCGGATCTTCATGCGGCGGCATGCGCCTCCTTCGATTCGTGGGGGTCTTCCATGCTGCAACGAACGACCCGGACGAGCATTCCGGTTATCCGCACTTCGCCGGTGAGGCCAGCCGGACTTCAGCGCGGAGCCCACGGCCCGACGCCACCGAGCCGCTCGATCGTGATGCGAGATACGTATCCCGGCGGCGGATCGGGCATCGGCGGGAACCTCACGTCGGGTCCGAGATAGGTATAGGCGAGCTGCTGCAAGAGCTCGGGCGCGCCGCCTTCCTGGATGCGAGCGCGGCCGTGGACGACTAGATACTCGAGCAGGCCGATGTCGTTCGTCCTATTCGTCTCGATCGACAGGGCCACGCGCGGGTCGCGCTCGATGTTGCGCACCTTCTGGGAGCGCATGAGGTGGGCGGCAACGATCTCGTCGCCGTCGAGCCCGACCCAGACGCAGGTCACCTGCGGACTGCCGTCCCGGTTGAGGGTGACCATGTGCGCGAGCTCGTCGGATTCGAGCACCGTGCGCGTTTCGGCCGGGATCTCCACGGCTAGCCGTCGCCCGGCGGCGGCAGGACGCCGAGCTGCTGGAGGAGGCCGAGCTCGTCGGTGTTCGACCAGTGCTCCGCAAGCTTGCCGTCCGCGATCCGGTGGACGGCCACCGCCGTCATCTCCATTTTGTTCCCCGTCCGTGGGATCCCAGGCAGGTCGCCCTCGTGCGTCCCGTAAACGCTCAGGCGCGTGACCACTTTGTCGCCTTCGGCGATCTGGTCTTCGATCACGTGGTGACCGGGGGTGGCCTCCCAGAAGATTTGGAATGCCTGTTTCAGGCCCTCTCGTCCCCGTGCGAGGCCGGGAAACGGCGGCGGGTGGTGGTTGATGTAGTCCTCCGCGACGAGCTCATCCATCGCGGCGAGGTTGCCTTTGTCGATCTCCTCGTAGAAGCGGCGGACCAGGGCCTTGTTGTCCTCGGCCGACATGCAGACCTCCCCTCGTGCGCTTCGCCGCTCTAGAGTAGCGAGGCGCTAAATGCGGTCGCTGGGGTGCGCGGATCGAGCGCGTCCCTGAGGCCGTCCGCGATGAAGTTCGCGCAGAGGACGAGCGTCGCGATCGCGAGGCTGGGCACGATGAGGACCTGCGGATGGACGACATACGCCGCCCGGCCGTCCTGCGCGATCGAGCCCCAGGAGGCAGTCGGCGGGTTGATGCCGAGGCCGATGAACGAGAGGAACGCTTCGCCGAGCACGACGGCGGGGAGGTCGAGGAACACGGCGATGATGAGCACGCCCATCGTGTTGGGGAAGAGGTGCCGGACGAGGATGCGGTACCCGCGCGCCCCGACCGCGCGGGCGGCCAGGACGTACTCGTTCTACTTCAGCGCCGTTATCTGGCCGGGGACGATCCGCGCTTCGTCAACCAGCTCGCCACGGTGAGTGCCGCCCGCGAAGCCGATGCCGATCGAGATCCGGCCGCCCACGGCGACGCGCGTGAAGAGGTCGCGCCCGAACTTGTCGGTCGCGAATGGATGGTCCAGGCTCGGGGGCGAGTAGGCATCGCCGAAGTCGACGTTGTCCGGGTCGAAGGAGGAGAAGGGGTGCAGCGCGCAGTAGAGGACGATGACGGCGAAGACGAGCGCCGCGGCGACGGCCGCACCGTTGCGCGCGAACCGATAGAGCGCGTCCTTACAGAGGCTCGACTGGCGGAGCGTGTCGCCGGCATCCGTCGCGGCATGCGCGGGGCCCCGCTCCAGGGTCGGGAGCGCAGCCTCTCGGTGGTCGATAATCATCAGCACCATAAAACGATATGGAACTGACGAAATAGACTGATCGAGAGGAAAAAGTCCAGTGATCCTGCCCGACGAAAAGGATTCGATCGGCCTTGCGGTCGGCCTGGTCAACACGTGGGACGTCCTCCACGATCCGCCCGAGATCCTCAACCTCGAGCGCTTGCAGGTTCTTCTCCGCTGGTTCGAGCTTCCTGCCGCCGCCGACAGCGCATCCGAGCGCGACGTCGGGGAGATCCGCCGCGTCCGCGACCGCCTGCGGCGCGCATTCGAGGCCGCCTCGGAGGAGGAAGCGGTCCGGGAGCTGAACGCGCTCGCCCGTCGGGCCCGCGCAGTGCCGCAGCTCGAGCGCCGGAACGGCGAGTGGGGCTTTCGCTACGGCTCAGGGCAGCGCGCGCTCGCCACGGAGCTCGCCGGGCGGAGCGCCGTCGCTCTCCTGGAGGTGATCGAACGCGGCGGATGGGACCGGTTCGGCCTCTGCGCCGCAGCGCCGTGCTGCTGCGTCTACGTCGACCGCTCCCGCAACAGGAGCAGGCGCTACTGCTGCGAGCTTTGCGCCGACCGCGCCACGCAGGCCGCGCTTCGGCAGCGCCGCCGCGCGGCTCGAACCGGTTAGACCGCGGCCCCCTTGAGCTCGGG
>DASQXE010000141.1:0-21204 GCA_035639875.1 Gaiellaceae bacterium
GGCGCTGGGGCGTCGTCGGGCCGGGCGTTATCCAGCCAGCCCCAGGGACCGCTCGAGCATCCCCTTCGGCTGCGCGCCGATGGCCGCCGATTTGGGCTCGCCGCCGGCGAAGAGAATCATGGTCGGGATGCTCATCACGCCGTAGCGACGGGCGAGCTCGGGCTCCTCGTCGATATTGACCTTCACGAGCCGCAACTCGTCCGTGCGCTCTGAAGCGATCTGGTCGAGGATCGGGGCAACGGCGTGGCACGGGCCGCACCACTCCGCCCAGAAGTCGACCAGGACCGGTTGCTCGCTGTCGAGAACTTCCTCTTGAAACGTGGATTCCGTGATGGTGTCTGCCATACCTCTTCAAACGTAGACTGACCGTTTCATGTTCCGGCCTCTCCCTTCGGTGCCAGACCACCCCGCGCTCGAGGGAGAGATCCTCGCGTGGTGGGAGGAGCGCCGGATCTTCGAGCAGCTGCGCGACCGGAACCGCGGCGGTCCCCGCTTCAGCTTCGTCGACGGGCCTGTGACCGCGAACAAGACCCTCGGCGTGCACACCGCTTGGGGACGAGCGCTGAAGGACGTGTTCCAGCGTTACAAGGCCCTGCATGGCTTCGACCAGCGGTACCAGAACGGGTTCGACTGCCAGGGACTCTGGATCGAGGTGGGCGTCGAGAAGTCGCTCGGCCTGAACTCGAAGCGCGAGATCGAGGAGTACGGGCTGGAGAAGTTCGCGGCCGAGTGCCGCGAGGTCGTCGTGCGCTCGGCGGAGGAGCTGACGCGTGGCTCGAAGCGGCTCGGCCAGTGGATGGACTGGGGCAACGACTACTTCACGTTCTCGGACACGAACATCGAGTACATCTGGAAGTTCCTCCAGATCGTCAACGAGAAGGGTTGGCTCTACATGGGCCACCGCTCGACGGAGTGGTGCCCGCGCTGCGGAACCTCCCTCTCGCAGCACGAGCTCTCGCAGGCCGGCGTCTACCAGGATCGGGCCGATCCGTCGCTCTTCGTGCGCTTCCCGCTGCGGGAGCGCCACGGCGAATCGCTCGTCGCCTGGACGACGACGCCATGGACGCTGCCGGCGAACGTCGCCGCGGCCGTCAAGCCGGATGCCGAGTACGGGCGAATGGACAACGGACAGTGGGTGGCGGTGGCCCGCTACCCCGGTGACAAGTTCGAGGAGGTCCGTCCAGGTGCCGAATTGGTCGGTTGGACGTACGACGGGCCGTTCGACTACCTCGCGCCCCAGCATGGAATCGACCACCGCGTCATCCCGTGGGACGACGTATCGCTCGAGGAGGGCACGGGCATCGTCCACATCGCTCCCGGCGCCGGGCAGGAGGACTTCGCCCTCGGCCAGGAGTTCGAGCTCCCCGTTCTCAGCCCGGTCGACGAGGCAGGTCGCTTCTATCCCGACTTCGGGTGGCTCCACGGTCTCTCCACCACGGAGGCGGCCGACCAGATCGTCGGTGACCTCAAGGAGCGCGGCATCCTCGTCGAGGCGGGGCTGTACGAGCACCGCTATCCGCACTGCTGGCGCTGCGACACACCGCTCATCTGGCGCGTCGCCGACGACTGGCTGATCGCCGTCGACGAGGTGCGGCCGCGGCTCCTCGAGGCGAACGCCGGGATCGCGTGGACGCCCGATTACATGGGCAAGCGCATGGCCGATTGGCTACGCAACATGGGCGATTGGAACATCTCCCGGCGCCGCTACTACGGCCTACCGCTCCCCTTCTACCCCTGCTCGTGCGGGCATCTCAACGTGATCGGGTCGAAGGCCGAGCTCCGCGAGCGCGCCACGAGGGGGTTCGACCAGCTCCAGGAGCTGCACCGTCCGTGGGTCGACCGCGTGCCGATCCGCTGCGAGGCATGCGGGAACGAGGAGGTCGAGCGCATTCCGGAGGTCGGCGACGTCTGGCTCGACGCGGGGATCGTCCCCTTCTCGACGCTCGGGTGGCAGAACCCCGACTGGAACGAGGGCGGTTACGCAACAGGAGCCTCGGCGGGGCTCTCGGCAGCCGACCTCCCCGACCACGCCTACTGGGAGCAGTGGTTCCCCGCCGAATGGGTGTCCGAGATGCGCGAGCAGATCCGGCTCTGGTTCTACTCGCAGCTCTTCATGTCCGTCGCGCTCGTCGGCGAGGCGCCGTTCCGCTCCGTGCTCGGCTACGAGAAGATGCTCGACGAGCACGGGCGGGAGATGCACGGGTCTTGGGGAAACCTCATCCCGGCCGAGGAGGCGTTCGAGCGCATGGGCGCCGACGTCATGCGGTGGCAGTACTGCCAGCAGCCGCCCGACCGGAATCTGCTCTTCGGCTACGGCCCTGCGCACGAGATCAAGCGGAAGCTGCTCACGCTCTGGAACTGCGTTTCGTTTCTCGTCACGTACGCGTCGATCGAGAGCTGGACGCCGCGCTTTACCGACCTCGAGAGTGGCCCGCACCACGAGCGCCTGCGTCCGCTCGACCGGTGGCTGCTGGCCCGCGTCCAGCAGCTCCTCGGCGAGACCACCGCTGCGTACGACGCGTACCTGACGGTCAACGTGACCCGCGCTTTCGAGACATTCGTCGAGGACGTCTCCACCTGGTACGTACGCCGCAGCCGGCGACGGTTCTGGGACGGGGAGGAGGCCGCGTTCGCGACTCTCTGGTACGCGCTCGTGCAGGCGCTCCGCGTGATCGCTCCGGTGCTCCCGTTCCTGGCCGAGCACCTCTGGCAGAACCTCGTCGCCGGACTGCGCGGCGCGCCCGAGAGCGTCTTCCTCGCCGGCTGGCCGGAGCCGGTAGACCGTCTCCGGGACCGCGGCCTCCTTGAGGAGGTCGCGGTCGGGCGCCAGGTCGCCGAGCTCGCCCGCTCGGCGCGTCAGCAGGCGGGCATCAAGCTGCGCCAGCCGCTGCGCCGGCTCGTCGTCGCGAGCGGCGATCCGATCCGGCGCGCGCTGGTCTCCAGGCAAGTCGAGGATCTGGCCGGTGAGCTCCGGGTAAAGGAGGTCGAGATCGCCGAGAGTCCGCACGAGGTCGCCGAGATGCGTGCGACGCCGAAGCTCGATCTCGTCGGTCCCCGCTACGGCCCCAATCTTCCTGAGCTTCGGAAGCTCCTGGCAGAGGGGAGCTTCGAGGTCGCCAACGGCACGCTCCGTGCCGGCGCGTTCGTTCTCGGCAAGGGCGAGTTCACGCTCGAGTACGCGCCGCGCGAAGGCTGGGCCGTCGAGCATGAGGACGAGTACCTCGTCGCGGTGGACACCCGGCTCGACGACGATCTGCTCCTCGAAGGGCGGGTCTACGATCTCATCCGCGAGGTGCAGCGCATGCGCAAGGAGAAGGGCCTCGAGATCACCGACCGGATCGTGCTCACGATCCCCGCCTCCGATCGCGACTTGCTCGCCCACGAGGAATGGATCAAGGCCGAGACGCTCGCCACCGAGATCGAGATCGGGGACGAGCTCTCCGTGCGCAAGAACGAATGACGAGGCTCGTGGTCGCCGGGGTAGTCGTTCTCGCCCTCGTTGCGATCGCGGACACGCTTCGTCCGAAATCGAATCGCAAGGCCGATGCGCAGGCCGCGAATCCCGTCCTGGCTCAAGCGACTGTTCATCCGAAGAGCTCGGCGGGCTTCATCTCGGCAGGACAGGTGACGCACACGCGCGTTCTGCGCTTCGGACGGGAATACCTGAGCGCGGACGCGATCCGGGCAGGTTTTCCGGTGTCGCTGCGCGGCGGGTCTTTCGATATCGCCCATCTCGCGACCGGATCGGACGGGGTTCTCGTACTCGCCATCTACGGATTTCCCGAGGGGCTGGAGGCGGTCGATGCGATCGAGATCTGGCGCAATCGGCGACTCGAGAGTTCGTTCACGGTCCCAATCGGCTCCTTCGGAGGTGGCGTGGGTTTCGCCGACGAGGGCCGCCTCGTCGCAACGCTGTCCGGCGACGGCCTCGTGGTGCACCTGTTCACGCCCGGGGGCCGTTACGCGGGCCGGCAGTCGGCCACGAGCTGGTAGAGCGTTAAAAGGAAAAGCCCGCCGCTCGGGGGGGTAAGCGCGACGGGCCTTCCCAGATTTGCTCACCGCGGCGTACATGGCCAGGGACACATGCCGCGGTTCGCATCGCCCAGTGGCGCCACGCTATCTGGGGGCCCGCCGGATTCCAATAGGTCCATCGGCCCATCTTTGAAAGCAAGGAAGGACCGGCGTTCAAGCAACCCGGATTCCCTCGACGCGGCGCTGGGCGCTGCCTATCATCACGAGTGCCCAGTGGACCACCACGCTCGCGTCATCGCGCTCGAGGCAGGGCCGCTACTGCTTTTGGCCGCGCTCTACCTCGGGGTGGCGCTCGCGCTGGCGCCTCAGCTCTGGCGCGGGCGCGGGTTGTCGCTGCCCGGCTTCGGGATCTGGACGCTCTTCGTCGTGCTCGGCGCGGTCGGCGCCGTCGTCGGGACCGGCGTCGTCCTCGACCAGGACTTTCTGAGTGGGATCGATCCCTGGCCGGCCTTCGGGGTCACGCTCTTCGCGTACCTGCCGGCCCTGTTCGTCCTCGCGCGCTGGCCCGAGCGCGCCGTCCTGCTCGAGGGCGGCCGGCGCTTGCGCGAAGCCGAGGAAAAGGCCTCGCAGCATCGGCGCGACGCCGAGGCCATCTCGCGTCTCTCGACGGCGCTCACGCACACCGCGAGCGAGGGCGAAGCGGCGGCGCGCCTCTTCGACGAGCTCGAGAGCGCTTTACGCATCGAACGTGCCCTTCTCGCGATCGTCGACGAGGATGAGCGGCGCGCCCGCGGACTCGCCGCCCGCGGCGTCGACGAAGCCTGGTGGCGAGAGGTCACTCTCGATCTCGATCGGGACCAGGGCGGCATTGTCACGGTGACGCGCGAGCGTACGCCGTTCGCCGTCTTCGATGCCGCTTCCGCTCCGAACCTGAACCGCAGTCTGGTCGAGGCGACGGAGGCGAGGAGCGCTGCGTTCGTCCCCCTTCTCTCTGAGGGCAGGGTGGCCGGAGTCCTCGTGGCTGTCTCGACCACCCCGCGGCTCTTCTCGGCCACAGAGATGGAGCTCATGGTCGACCTCGCGAACGAGACTGCGCTCGCGCTCGGGCGGTCGCGTTCGGCGGAAGCCCTCCAGCTGGCGCTCGACCGCGAGCGCCTCGTGGCGAAGATCTCGCGACGGGTTCGATCCGAGCTCGATCTCGACGCCGTCCTACAGGTGGCGGTGGAGGAGGTCGGGCGAGCGCTCGGTGTTTCCCGCTGCTTCATCCGCCTCGGCGAGCCGCGCGGGCCGCTTCCGATCCGTGCCGAGTGGACCGCCGAGGGTCTCGAGCCGATCGGGGACGCGTCCGAGCGCCTGCCGGCGTCCAACATGGCCGCCCGCGAGCGACGGACAGTGGCGATCGCCGACGTCGAGCGTGCGGCCGAGCTCGACGCGCGTGACCCGCGCGGGCGCGAGATGCTGCTCGGCCTGGGCACGCGCTCGGTCCTGGCGACGCCGATTCTGGTCTTCGACCGGATGATCGGCGTCTTCGCGCTTCACCGAGCCGAGGCCGGCCTATGGTCGGCCGGCGAGGTCTCGCTGACCGAGGCCGTGGCGCGTGAGATCGGGCTCGCCGTCCACACGGCGCAGCTGCTCAACCAGAACACGCGGCGGCTGGAGGAGCAGGCCGCGCTCCTGAAGGCGGCGCAGGTGCTGACCAGCGACCTCCGCTTCGAGTCGGTCATTCAACGGCTCGTCCACGAGGTGGTGAAGCTGTTGCGCGCGGACGCCGCCGACTGCTGGATCTTCGACGGGCATCGTCGCCTGCTGCGGTGCCGCGCGGTGTTCGGCGTCGACGAGGGCAATGTCGGACGCGAGATCGCGCCGGCGGGAACATTCAAGGAGGTGATCGAATCCGGCCGCCCGGTCCTGAAACGGAACTTCGCGACGACCGAGGAACCACCCCCGAGCAGCGACTTCGCCGTTTTCGCCGAAGTGATGGACGCTCCCATCACCTGGCTCGGGGAGGCGCGCGGCGTGCTCGGCGTCTGCGCCCGGAAGGACGGCCACTTCGACCTCGCCGACCTCGAACTCCTAGACACGTTTGCCCGCCTGGCCTCTCTCGCGCTCCACAATGCGGAAAGCTTCGAGGAGCGCGTGCGCCAGGCGCAGGTGCAGCGAGGCTTCTACCGCATCGCCGAGATCCTGGGTTCGACGCTCTCCCTTGCGGAGACCGTCGACGCCCTCGCCCAAGCCGCCTGCGACGCGCTGGGCGGCGCCGCCGCCCTCGTGCTGGAGCCGCGCGGCGACCGGCTCCACGTGGCCGGCTCGCACGACGTTCCGGCCGTCCTCGCAGCCGAGCTCGCGGGCGGACTGCCCGACTCCGTCGCTCCCTTCGGCGCCTCCGCGCGCGAGGAAAGGATCCTCACCGCCTCCTCGCTCGCTGACGACGAGCGCCTTGCCGAGAGCCTGCGCACGCTTCTGCAGGAGATCGGTTATCGCTCTCTCCTATGCGCGCCCGTCGCCGGCGCCCGCGGTCAGCTGAACGCGGCCGTCGTCCTTTTCGTCGGGGAGCGGGAGTTCAGTGACGACGATCTCGCGCTCGCGCGGCACCTCGCCGGCGCCGCGCGCGGCGCAATCGAGCGGAGCGAGCTGTTCGAGGGCGAGCGCCGTGCCCGCGCGTTTTCGCAGCGCCTCGCTGACGTCGGCGGTGTGCTAGCCACCAAGCTCGATCCGACCGCCGCCTTCAACGAAGTCGTCCGCGAGGCCCCTGCGCTCCTCGAGGCGAGCGCTGCGGTCGTCCGCGTCCTGGAGGACGACGAGCTCGTCGTCCGCGCGGCGTCCGGGGAACGTACGGGAGACCTCGTACGTGCGCGCTCGAGCTCGGCGGCAGGTGTCGCCGGCGCCGTTGCGCAATCACGCTCGTCGCTCGCCGTCGGCGACGCGCGCTCCACGCCGCGGTTCGTCCGAGAGGATCCGCTCCTCCGCGCCGGCCAGGTGGCCGTCGTAGCCGTGCCCATGTTTGCCCACGGCGGAGGCTTTCACGGCGTGCTCTCGGTCTATGATCGGCGACCGCGGATCTGGCGCGACGACGAAATGCAGGCACTCGCAGCACTGGCGGCGACGGCGGCCGCCGCCTTCTCGAGCGCAAACCTCTACGCCCGCGTGGCCGAGGAGAAGGAGCGGAGCGAGGCGATTCTCGCCAACATCGCGGACGGGATCGTCGTCGTCGACCGCAACGATGCGATCGTCCTGTGGAACGCGACGGCCGAGCAGATCACCGGCGTTCCCGCCGAGGAAGCTCTGGGCCGTCGCGTCAGCGACGTCCTGCAGCGCGAGCTCGCGTCCGAAATGGGGGCGTCGCCGCGGGAGCGGCAGATCAGCATTCCTCGTGGGGGGAAGGAGGTCTGGCTGTCGCTCACAGAGGCAGTCATGGCCGACGCGGCGGGTAGTGTGGCGGGGCGGATCTTCACGTTCCGGGACGTTTCCAGCGAGCGCGTCGTCGAGCAGATGAAGTCGGATTTCGTCGCCACGGTCTCCCACGAGCTGCGCACGCCGCTCACCTCCATCTACGGATTCGCGGAGACGCTGCTGCGCAGCGACGTCGCCTTCTCGGAGGCCGAGCGGCGTACGTTCCTCGGCTACATCGGCTCGGAGTCCGAGCGCCTGATCAACATCGTCGACGACCTCCTGAACGTGGCCCGGCTCGAAGCGGGCACGCTGGGGCTGAACATCGCGAGTACAGATGTGCGCGAAGTCGTTGGCGAGACCGTGTCGCGCTTCGCCGAGCGGGTCGACGGCACCGTTTCTTTTGACGTCCACCTACCGCGTACGCTGGTCCGCGTGCGCGCCGACAAAGAAAAGCTGAAGCAGATCGTCATGAACCTCATCGACAACGCGGTCAAGTTCTCGCCGGACGGAGGCCAAATCTCGGTGTCTGCGCGGCGGCGCTCCGACACGGTCGAGATCCGCGTCGCCGACGAGGGGATCGGCATTCCGCGCGCCGACCAGCAGCGGATCTTCACGAAGTTCTATCGCTCGGAGCAGGCAGCGCTCCACAGCCCGCAGGGCACCGGCCTCGGGCTCTTCCTCGCGCGCGGCCTCCTCGCGGCGATGGGTGGGCGCATCTGGGTGGAATCGACAGAGGGCGAGGGCTCGACATTCGTCTTCGAGCTTCCCGTCGCTGCCGACGGACCGGGCCGGCCGGCGCGGGCGCCCGAGCCGGCGGCGAGTGCGGGATGAAGACGCTCGTCATCGACGACGAGGCTCCGATCCGTCTCCTCTGCCGGGTCAACCTCGAGACGGAGGGAATCGAAGTGCTCGAAGCGGCGGACGGCGCGAGCGGGCTCGACGTCGCGCGGCAAGAGAAGCCCGACGCCATCCTCCTCGACGTGATGATGCCGGGGCTCGACGGCTGGAGCGTGGCCGAGCGCCTGCTCGCGGAGGACGAGACGAGTGCGATCCCGATCATCTTCTTGACCGCCCGCGCCGATCTCCGCGACCGCGCGCGCGGGATGGACGCCGGCGGCCTCGATTACGTGACGAAGCCGTTCAATCCCGTCGAGCTCGCGTCGCTCGTGCGAGAGGTCGTCGGCGCGGTCGAGCGCGGAGAGCGCGAGCAGTTGCGCACCGAGCGCATCGCCGAGCTCCGCGACCTGTTCGAACGACATAGCTAGCGGTCCCGGGCTCAGCAGATCTGTTCACGAACACCCATGAGACGGTCTCTCGACGTGGCCACGGCCACGACCAGGCGCGGACTCCATGAGTGCCGTGTCCGTAGGACGAGTATGGCGCGGTCGGCTTGGCCGCACAGGCCGAGCAGGCGGTCTAGTCGAAGGTCTACTGGGCCTCTGGTTCCGGCGACCAGCGGATCGCGTCTAGCTAGTGGAACCTGGTCACGGCCATGCGCACGCAGGAGTAGCGCGTCCCGGAGTACGTGTACGGGCCGCGCGAGACGCCGACGCCGGTCCGCCTGGCGCCTCGGTCGAGCAGATTGGCGCGGTGGGCCGGGCTCGCGAGCCACATGCGCACGAGCACGGCCGCCCAACCCTGCCGACAGGTGAGCCAGCCGATGTTCTCACTCGTCCCGTTCGTCAGGCCGCCGTAGTGGCGGAACAGGTTGCGCCGCCGCAGGTAGACCGCCCACGCATGCGCTCCGGTCTGGAGCCCGGCCCCGATCCGGAGCCGCGCCAGGCCGCGCGTGGTCCGCGCGTTGTTCATCGCATGTAGGAGCTTCAGCTCGGCCCGGGTCGACGCAGCGCTTGCCGCCGGAGCGCGCACGAGGCCGAACATGAGGAGGCAGGCGAGCGTGCCGACGAGCATCCGTGCCAGGGGAGGTCGGAGCACGACGGGGCGGCATGGTGGCAGTCAAACGTGGTCATATGTTTTGAAAAAGGTATGAATTGTGTTAACGCGCGCGCTCGGGGCGGGCCGTCTGCGCGAGCACGATTCCGCCGAGAACCAGCATTCCACCGAGAATCTGCACCGCTCCGATCTCCTCGGCGAGCCATGCGTACGCCACGACGGCGGCGAGCACCGGTTCCACCATCGCCACCACCGTCGCACGCGTGGCCGGGATGTAGTGGAGCGCCGTCACCATGAGGATGAACGGCACGATTGTCCCGAAGACGACGATGTAGCCGAGCAGGAGCCAGACGGGCGCGCTGACGTCGGCGAGGCGGCCGAGAAGCGACGCGTCGCTGCCGAGGATCTCCCCGGGGAAGGTCCACCACGGCTGGGCCAGGGTCCAGAAGGCGGCTGCGAAGACGAAGCCCCAGGCGAGGAGGGAGAAGACGTCGCGCCCGCGCTGCAGGCTCCTCTCGGCCATGAGGATGTAGAGGGCGTACGCGCACGCGGCGCCGAGCGAGGCAGCGACACCGACACCGCTCAAAGTGCCGCCGCTCCAGATCTCGACGACGAGCGATAGACCGGTCAGCGCGAGCGCGAGTGCGAACCAGAGGCGCCGGCGCACCGGCTCGTGGACGAAGAAACGCGCCCAGAGTGCGACGAGCACCGGCGCGATGTACTGGATGACGAGCGCGATGCCGATATCCAGATGGGAGATGGCGACGAAGTACAGGTAGTGGACGAGGGCGAGGCCGCCAATGCCGAAGACGGCGATGAATCCGAGCTCGCGGCGCGTCAGGCGGAGGCTCTGTGGGCTGAACAGCGCGACGCCCACGAAGAGCAGGAATCCGGCGCCCGTCGCGCGCATCTCGGCCAGCCGGAGCGGCGACAGCCCGCCCGAGTCGATGACGATTTTCGCCATCGTCGCGTTCACCGACCACAGCCCGACTGCCGAAAGCACAAGGGCGTAGCCGATGGCTGGGCGCCGCGTCTGCCCGCTAGCGCCGTCTTCGAGGTCGGCGGAGCTGAGCGGGGCGTCGACCACGGCGCCCGAGCCTATCGGCCGCTAAGCGATTGCGTCCTACTAGGCCAGTCGAGCGCTCACGAGCAAACGAAGGTTGGCCTGTCGAATGCCGCCGTGACGCCTGCCGGGCTCACGGTCAGGTGAGCGACCTCGCGCACTGTGATGAACGTGCCGTCCGTCCCTTTTACGCGCACATGAGTCGTCAGGGTCGTGACGAAGACGCGGCTCGTACTCGTCTCGCTGACGGCAAACGTTTCGTGTCCCTGGTAGGCGATCCCGCCGGCACTGTCGGGCGTGAAGCTGACACTGACCGTGCTGTGGCCCGTGAGCCGACTCGTTCCGTCGGCGAGTGTCGTGATGTGAAAGACGTCCTGCTCGTCATCGAGGATCGTCCCCGTCGCGCCCGTGCACGGGTTCGTCTCGCCGGGATTGAGGTCTAGGCTGCGGTCGACGACGGTGATCGTGTCGGCTGCGCCGCTCGCCGCCGAAGGTGCTCCAGCGAGCAGGCCGACGAGCGCAATCGTCGCGGCCGTGAAGCGGGATGGGCGAAGCATCGGTGATCTCCTTTCGCCGTTTATCCGAGGGCGGCCGCTGCGGCCTGAGTCTTTAGGGCAACCGGCCGACGAAGCATCGAGACGCTCGCGCCGATGATCCAGACGAGCAGCCCGAGATACGCGAAGAAGAGGACGACTCCGAGGAAGCCGCCGTCCACCTCGCTCCCCGTCACGCTGCCAGCTCCGACGACGAAAACACCGGCGAGCACGATGGCGAGCCACGCGAGCCAGCGCGGGAGTACGCCCGAGGCGCGCGACCCGAAGCCAGCGCCGAGGAGGAAGACGGCGATCGGAACCGCAAGCAGGGTGCCGATCCAGTGGTCGGCCCCGTAGCCGATCCAAAGAGGTACGCCCGCGGCTCCGTGACCGACGGCTCGCACGAACGTGATCACGAGGGCGTCGGCGACGATCCCGATGGCCGTTCCCGCGATACCGGCGAGCGCGACGATCCACCAACCCGCCGACGCGCGCTCGGCGCGGTGCAGGCGTGCCGTGACGGCGGCGCCGAAGAGGACGAGCGCGCCGGTCATCAGCGCGCCGACGTACGCGCCGCGGAGCAGTGCGTCTGCGTCGCTGGTTGCCGAACGAGCGATCGCCCCAATGGGCTTATCGGGTGCCGGCAAAGCGGGGAAGGCCGTGAAGAGGGCCAAGAGCAAGAACACCGCCGCCACGCCCGAGGCGGCGCCGAGGCGGTCAAGCGTTCGATCCGGACGACGTTCCATTGCAAGCCTCCTTCGTGTTTTCGACTCTCTCGACCGTACGAAGGTGGCGCGCGCATGTCGTCTGTCCCGCTGCTGAACTTGCGCTCTGCCGAAGGAGGGATCTTTCGGCGAGCGCATCTCTGCCTTTCGGCCGATGACGAACGCGTCGCTGCGAGTTACCGTCAGGCGCGTGAAGTGGTTGCAACGCGCTTGGCGGACGATCCAGCGACACCCGTTTGCGGGAGATGCAGCGCTTGCGGCTGCCCTGGCCGGGATTGTCCTCTCCGATATCTGGACGTCTGCCGACTACTACACGGCGTCGCAGGCGATCTATGTCTCCGCCGCGTTGCTCATGACGCTGCCGCTCGCGTGGCGCCGGAAGGCGCCGCTTCCGGTCGCGGCGGTCGTCATGGGAGCGCTCGTCTTCGAATCCCTCGCCGTCGGGTCGGCGCCGACGCCGGACTACCAGCTCGTGGGCTGGCTGATCGCGATCTACACCGTGGCCGCGCATTGCGGCCGGCGGGCGGCCCTCGCGGGCGGTGCGATCAGCTTGGCCGCCGGACTCATCTGGATGGGGGTCGACGATTTCTTGTTCCCGGTCGTCGTCTTCGGCGGAGCCTGGCTGGCGGGTCGCCTTGTTCGGCAGCGCGACGTCCATGCGCAGGTCATGGAGGAGCGCTCAGCGGCGCTCGCTCGGGAGCGCGAGGCGAACGCGCGGGCCACCGCGGCGGAAGAGCGGGCCCGGATCGCGCGCGAGCTGCACGACGTCCTTTCGCACAGCGTGAGCGTGATGGTCGTCCAGGCGGGAGCAGAGCGAATGGCGCTCGGGAGCGAACGGTCCGCTACGGCCGAGGCCCTGGAAGCGATCGAGCGGACGGGTCGCCAGGCGCTCGCGGAGATGCGGCGGCTGCTCGGGATGCTTCGCCTCGGCGACGAGCCTCCTGCGCACGCGCCCCAGCCGACGCTCGCTGATCTCGACGCGCTCGTGTCGCAGGTACGCGAGGCGGGCGTGCCAGTCGAGGTGCACGTAGAAGGGGAGCCGGTCCTCCTTCCGCCCGGTGTGGCCGTGTCCGCGTATCGGATCCTCCAGGAGGCGCTCACGAACGTCCTGAAGCACGCAGGCCCGGCACACGCGCGCGTAATCGTCCGCTACGGAGGCCGTGAGCTCGAGCTCGAGATCGCAGACGACGGACGAGGCCCGCAGGACGCCGCAGAAGCTGGACACGGGCTCGTTGGGATGCGCGAGCGCGTCGCGCTGTACGACGGCCACTTCGATGCCGGTGCTCGCAACGGCGGCGGGTTCGTCGTCCGCGTACGCCTTCCGCTCACCGCGACCCAGGTGTGAGCGTCCGCGTCCTCATCGCCGACGATCAGGCGCTCGTCCGTGCCGGCTTTCGGAAGATCCTCGAGGCGGATGCCGAGATCGAGGTCGTCGGCGAGGCGGCCGACGGGGTCGCCGCAGTCGAGCGCGGCCGCGCACTCTGGCCGGACGTCGTCCTGATGGATATCCGCATGCCGGGCCTGGACGGGCTCGCCGCAACTCGGCAACTCGTCGGAGCTGGCACGGACGGCCCCCGGGTTCTCGTACTGACGACGTTCGGGCTCGAGGAATACGTGTACGAAGCCCTTCGGGGCGGCGCGAGCGGCTTCCTCCTCAAGGACGTTCCTCCCGAACAGCTGCTCGAGGCCGTCCATGTCGTCGCCCGCGGAGACGCGCTCCTCGACCCCGCGATCACGCGCGCGGTGATCGAGGAATTTGCGGGCAAGCCGGTTGCACGGCGCGAGCTCGCGGCGAAGTTGGAGGAGCTCACAGCCCGCGAACGCGAGGTCTTCTCGCTCGTTGCGCGAGGGCTATCGAACGCCGAGATCGCCGCGGAGCTGGTCGTCAGCGAAGGCACCGTCAAGACACACGTCGCGCATCTCTTGCTCAAGCTCGGACTGCGCGATCGGGTCCAGGCAGTCGTCTTCGCGTACGAATCGGGAATCGTTCAGCCCGGAGAGCCCGCGGGCGGTACCCTTGGTGCGAGCGGGGCGTAGCTCAGCCTGGTAGAGCGCCGCGTTTGGGACGCGGAGGTCGCCGGTTCAAGTCCGGCCGCCCCGACTGGCCTATTAGCCCGTCTGATAGATACGCCTCGTGCGGTATCGCAAGCTCGGCGCCTGGGGAGTCAAGGTCTCGGAGATCGCGCTCGGCTCCTGGCTCACTTACGGCGGCTACGTCGAGGACGAGGGGGCGATTGCCTGCATCCATCGCGCGTTCGAGCTCGGCGTCAACTTCTTCGACACGGCCAACGTCTACCGGCGCGGAGCCGCCGAGGAGGTCACCGGCCGCGCGCTCAAGGATTTCCGCCGGGACGACTACTTCCTGGCGACGAAGGTGTACTTCCCGATGGGGGACGGGCCGAACGACCGCGGGCTCTCGCGCAAGCACATCATGGAGCAGTGCCACGCCTCCCTCCGGCGCCTGGGCGTCGACTACATCGACCTCTACCAGTGCCATCGTCCCGACGAGGACACGCCGCTCGAGGAGACGTTGCGCGCGCTCGACGACCTCGTCACGCAAGGGAAGGTGCTGTACACGGGCGTGTCGATGTGGTCGGCGGAGCGGATCGACGAGGCGTATCGCCTGCACCAGAAGCTGAACCTCGACCCGCTCGTCTCCAACCAGCCCGAATACTCGATGCTCACGCGTGATATCGAGGACGACGTGCTCCCCGTCTGCAAGCAACTCGGCATGGGCCAGGTCGTTTATTCCCCGATCGCGCAGGGCGTGCTCGCGGGCAAGTACGCACCGGGTGAGCGGCCGCCGGCTGGGACGCGTGCGGCGACTCCCGGGGGCTCCGACTTCATCTCCCGTTTCATGCGCAACGACGTGCTCGCGGCGGTCCAGGACCTGCGTCCGATCGCGGACGAGCTGGGCATCACCATGGCGCAGCTCGCCATCGCGTGGGTTTTGCGCGAGCCCGGTGTCTCGAGCGCGATCGTCGGCGCCTCCCGGCCTGAGCAGGTCGAGGAGAACGTTGCCGCGAGCGGTGTCGAAGTGCCGCCCGAGGCGCTCGCGCGGATCGACGAGGTGCTCGCCCCGGTGCAGTAGGGCGAGCATCGCCCCGCCGGGCTGCCTACAAAAGCTTCGCGATGACGGCGAGGACGAGGTAGAGCCAGACCAGGCCGAGGATGACGGCGAGCACGATGGCCACGACCGTGCTTGCTTCCCGCGGCTCGCCCTGGCGTGCCGCTCGCCAGCCGACGACGCCGATGATCACCGCCATCAGCGACGCGAGGCTCGTCGCGGGGAGGAGGCTGTCTGCGACCGCGAGCGTCGCGAACCACGTGACGATCCCGGCGCCGCCCAGCCAGAGGAACGCGGCTGACGCCCGCTCGTCATCTTCCAAGGATCGGACGTCCTCTTCGAGGGTTCGAACCAGCTCCCACACGCCCTCAGAGTACGCCTGCTCTCGCGGCCGTTCCTCCCCCGGAGGGGTTAGAGATCGCGCCGCGTGAAACCGAGCAGTGCGGCTCCCGCCAGGACGGCGAGATAGCCGAGAACGTAGGGGAACAGTGCGCTTCCGGCAGCCTGCGCTCCTCCGAACGGTCCGAGGGACAACGCGGCGCGCGTGAAGCCGACCGTGTCGGCGGTGATCGCGTTCAACCCGTCTTGGTAGAGCGCCTCGAACGGAAGCGCCCACGAGGACACGCTGGCGATCGTCTTCAGGCTGCCCGAGTTGAGCGCCTCGCCGATCTGACCCAGCAAGCCGGCCACGAGCCCGGCGCCGAAGATCATGAACACGGCGATCCCGTTCGCAACCGCCGAGAGGAAGACCGAGCCGACGAGGGAGAGGGCCACGAGGACGACCACCGCGCCCGCGAGCTCCCCCAGGGGGACGACGACGCGGTCCGGCCACCAGCCCGTGACGGCGTGCATGATGAAGAGCTCGGCGCCGTAGACCAAAGCGACGTACACGACGCAGACGGCGACGGCCGCGCCGAACCTTCCCGCGAGGAGCGCCGTCCGTCCCACGGGGCGCACGACGAGCGGTTGGAGCAGGCCGCGCTCGGCGTCGCCGCGCACGACGCCGTGCGAGAGGAAGATGGCGAGCACTGTTCCGAGAAACAGCGTCGCGAACATCCCCAGCCCGAAGAGCGTGGCGCTGAAGAGCACCTGCTGGTCGATGAAGATCCCCGTGCCGATCTCCTCGCGGCGGAAGGGCTCTGTCGCCTGGAAGGCCTTCCAGACTCCGAGCGCATACAGACCGAGGAAGCCCGCCGTCAGGCAGATCACGATCGGGAAGACGCGCCGGCGGACGCTCTCCCGAATCGCGTACCCCGCGATGACAGCCACGCCGCTCAGGACGTCTCTCCCTCGACGGCTTCCAGGTAGATCTCCTCGAGCGTACTGGTGAGGACGCGCACGCCGTACACGCTTTCGCCGGAAGCGACGAGCTCGGAGACGATCTGCGGCGCGTCGTCTCGGCCGGCACCCTCGTAATGCCGCGTGCCGCCGTCGACGTCGACCTCGACGCCGCGGGGCTTGGCAAGCTCGGCCGTTCTGCCGGCGGCAACGACCTCGCCGCGGTGCAGGATCACCACGCGGTCGCAAACGAGCTCGATCTCGGACAGGAGGTGTGAGTTCAGCAACACGGCGACGCCGCGCCGGCGCAGCTCCTCGAGGAGGCCGCGCACGGTTCGCCGCCCCGCGGGATCGAGCGCGCTCGTGGGCTCGTCCAGGAAGAGCATCCGCGGCGTGCCGACGAGTGCTTGGGCGATGCCGAGCCGCTGTTGCATGCCCTTCGACATCTCGTCGACGCGCCGGGTACGAGCCTCCGTGAGGCCCACGAGGTCCAGAAGCTCGGCTCGCTCATCCTCGCCTCCGCTCGAGCCTGCGAGGCGCTGGTGAAGACCGAGGAGCTCGTCGGCCGAGTACCACCCGGGGAAGCGGAAGAGCTCAGCGAGGTAGCCCATCACGGCCCGCGCTTCGTGCGAGCCTGCTGGCGCGCCGCAAACTTCCGCGCGCCCGCTGCTCGCGCGCACGAGGCCGCAGCCGATTTTGACGAGGGTCGATTTGCCGGCGCCGTTCGGCCCGAGGAGGCCGACCAGCTCGCCCTCCTCCACGGTCACGTCCACGCCCCCGAGCGCGCGGATCTTCCCGTACCGCTTTGCGAGCCCGCGGGCGGAAAACGCGACGGCCACGGGTCGAGTCTACGCAGAGCCCACTAGAAGCAACCTGCCGGTCCGCCTAGGCTTCTCGCCATGCCCTCGTGTGCCAATTGCGGTCAGGAGAACCCCGATGTCGCTCGCTTTTGCCTGGCGTGCGGAGCCCCGTTGGCCGACTCGAACGCCGCGCGCGAGGAACGGAAGGTCGTCACGGTCCTGTTTGCCGACCTCGTCGGGTTCACGAGCCGCGCCGAGCAGCTCGATCCGGAGGACGTCCGCGCGATGCTGTCGCCCTACTACGCGCGGTTGCGCAAGGAGCTCGAACGCCGCGGCGGCACGGTGGAGAAATTTATCGGCGACGCCGTCATGGCCTTGTTCGGCGCGCCCCTGACACACGAGGACGACCCCGAGCGGGCCGTCCGCGCCGCACTCGCTATCCGGGACGGAATCGCGGAGCTGAACGAGGCGGATCCGAAGCTCGAGCTGCAGGTTCGGGTCGCCGTCAACACAGGCGAAGCCCTGGTTGCGCTCGGGGCACATCCGTCGGAGGGCGAGGGAATGGCCTCCGGAGACGTCATCAACACGGCAGCGCGGCTACAGGCGGCTGCGCCGGTCAACGGCATCCTCGTCGGCGAGACGACGTATCGGGCGACGGAGCGGGCGATCGAGTACGGCGAAGCTCCACTCGTCACCGCCAAGGGCAAGACCCAGGTGATCAAGGTGTGGGAGGCTCTCGAGCCGCGCGCCCGCTACGGCGTCGACATCGTTGTGCGGGGACGCGTCCCTTTGGTGGGACGCACGCAGGAGCTCGACGTCCTCCTCGACGCTCTCTCGCGCGTCAGGACCGAGGGTGCATCCCAGCTCGTCACGCTGGTCGGCGTTCCGGGGATCGGAAAGAGTCGGCTCGTGGTCGAGCTCTGGGCGGCGGTCGACGCACTCCCCGAGCTCATCTTCTGGCGCCAGGGGCGATCGCTTCCTTACGGAGAAGGCGTGACGTTCTGGGCGCTCGCCGAGATCGTCAAGGCGCAGGCCGGCATCCTCGAGACGGACTCCGCCGAGGCAGCCCTCGAGAAGCTCCGTCGCACCGTCCACGACGTCGTCGCGGACCACGGCGAGGCCGACTGGATCGAAAGCCAGCTGCGTCCTCTCGTCGGGCTCGAGGACGAGGCCCAGCCGGGAAGTGACGGCCAAGCGGAGGCTTTCGGCGCCTGGCGTCGCTTTCTCGAGCATTTGGCGGAGCGAAGTCCGCTTGTGCTGGTCTTCGAGGACATGCACTGGGCCGACGACGGCCTGCTGGACTTCGTCGACGACCTCGTCGAATGGGCGAGCGCGGTTCCGTTACTCGTGGTCTGCATTGCGCGTCCGGAACTGCTAAGCAGGCGCCCTGGATGGGGTGGGGGCAAGCCGAACGCCACGACGCTCTCCCTCTCGCCGCTAACGCGCGACGACACGGCGCGGCTCGTCGCGGCTCTGCTCGAGCAGGCCGTGCTCCCGGCCGACCTTCAGGCGGCGTTGCTCTCACGCGCGGAAGGCAACCCTCTCTACGCGGAGGAGTACGTCCGCATGCTGCAGGACAGGGGCTTTCTTCGGCGGGACGACGGCGCATGGCGCTTCGAGGGGTCCGACGATCTTCCGTTGCCGGAGTCGGTTCAGGGCATCGTCGCCGCGCGGCTGGACTCTCTCTCGCCCGAGGAAAAGGCGCTTGCACAGGACGCGTCGGTCATCGGGAAGGTTTTCTGGGCCGGGGCGGTAGCCGCCGTCGGCGGCGCGGAGCGGAGCGCGGTCGAGGAGCGCCTGCATGCGCTGAGCCGCAAGGAATTCGTGCGCCGCGAGCGCCGCTCTTCCGTCGCCGGCGAGGAGCAGTACATCTTCCTGCACGTGCTCGTTCGTGACGTTGCTTACGGGCAGATTCCCCGCAGCAGGCGCTCTGCGAAGCACCGGGCTGCGGCGGAATGGATCGCGTCGCTGAGCGTCGACCGCACGGAGGACCGTGTGGAAATGCTCGCCCATCACTATCTGAGCGCCCTGGAGCTCGCGCAGGCGGCCGGCGCCGACGCGAGCGAGTTCGCCGAACCTGCTCGTATCGCGCTTCGCGATGCAGGCGACCGTGCGCTGTCGCTCAACGCCTATCCCGCTGCTGCCCGCTTCTACGCTGCTGCGCTCGAGCTCTGGCCTGCCGACGATTCGGAGCGGTTTCAGATCTTGCTTCGCTTGGGCACCGCGCGCGCGGAGCTCCGCGAAGACGGAGCAGCGGATGTGCTCGGAGCCGCGCGAGATGGATTACTCGAGCTGGGAGACCATGAGTCGGCCGCCGAAGCAGAGGTGCGCCTCGGGCAGTTGTACGGGAATCAGGGACTACGAGATCTCGAGGGCCAGCACCTCGAGCGAGCGTCTGCCCTGGTTGAGAATGTCCCGCCGTCACGCTCCAAAGCGCTCACACTCACCCACGTCGCGGCGTCCCTGATGATGGCGGGTCGCTACGAGGATGGCATACGGGCCGGTTACGACGGCCTTCAAATCGCCGACGATCTCGGCCTCGACGACCTGCGAGCTCACGCTCTGAACTCGATCGGGATCAGCCGGATGACGCTCGGCGATGCGAAAGGCATCGAGGACGCCGAGAGGGCTGTCGCCATCTCGCTCGAGAAGAATTTGCCGGAGGGCGCGCGAGGCTACGGAAACCTTGCCGAGATGGCGGCCAACTACCTCGGAGACCTTCCCAGGGCCTTCGCGCTTCGCTCGGAGGGCCGGAGCCTGGCGGAGAGGTTTGGCCTTGTGGGGATGACCCGCTTCCTCCGCAGCGAGCTTGTTGTCGAGAGCTACTGGACCGGCCTGTGGGACCAGGCTCTCGAGCTCGCCGACAAGCTGCTGTCAGAGGCGGCTGTCGGCGCTCGCGACTACATGGATAGTCAGTGTCTCCTCATCACAGCTCGGATCGATCTCGCTCGAGGCGATTCGGCTGCGGTCGAGGAAGCTGAGCAGGCACTCGCCGCTGCCCGCATCGTTGGCGATCCGCAGGCGTACTATCCGGCCCTTGCGTTCCGCGCGCGTGCGGAGGTGGCGGCGGGACGGTTGGAATCCGCGGGCCGGCTCGCGGACGAGCTTCTTTCCCGCTGGACTGAAAGGCCAATTGCGATGCTTGACTCGCATCTGCAGTCGTTTCCCGACATCGCAGCGGTTCTGGGAGCTCTCGGCCGCGGCCCAGAGCTGATGGCAATCACGGCAAAGGCTCGCCACGAGACGCGCTGGCTCGTCGCGGCCACGGCGTTCGTCTCAGGGGACTACCTCCGCGCTGCAGAGGTCTACGCCGAGGCCGGCTCAATGCCGGACGAGGCTTTCGCGCGCCTGCGAGCAGCAGAAGCGCTCATCGCCGAGGGGCGCAGGCCTGAAGGCGACGAGCAGCTGGAACGGGCCTTGGCTTTCTACCGCTCGGTGGACGCGAAGGCCTATCTGGCCGAGGCCGAGACGCTCCTCGCGAAGACGGCGTGATGATCGAGGCCGACGTTGTCGCCGAGGGGAAGAGGCTCCTCGCGCGCGCAAGCGAGCAGGGCGTCGCCCTGCGTCTGCTCGGCGGGGTCGCTATCTATCTACGCGCTCCGGCCGCACTCGCGCCGGCGTTTGCCCGCTCGTACCAGGACCTCGACTTCGTCACGACCAAGAAGTCCGCGCGCTCTGCGGCGGGCTTCTTCCGACAGGAGGGCTACGTGCCGCATGTCGCCTTCAACGCGCTCCACGGGCAGGAGCGGCTCCTGTTCTTCGACGAGGAGCACGACCGCCAAGTAGACGTGTTCGTGGGCGCCTTCGCCATGTCCCATCGGGTGCCGTTGGACGAGCGCCTCGACCGCGATCCAGTCTCGATCCCGCTGGCCGAGCTTCTCCTCACGAAGCTTCAGATCGCCGAGCTGAACGAAAAGGACGTGCGGGATGCACTGGCCCTTCTCCACGACCACGCCGTCGGCGACGCGGACGGCGAGACGATCAACGCCGGTCGCGTGGCCGAGCTCTGCGCGGCCGACTGGGGCCTGTGGCGCACGATCACGGCGCACCTCGCCGCTTGCCGCGAGTTCGCCGACTCGTACGACGTGCCCGACCGCGCCCGTCTCGACGAGCGCATCGATGCCCTTCTGGCGCGGATCGCGGAGCAGCCGAAGACGCGGTCTTGGAAGCTCCGCGCCAAGATCGGCGACCGCAAGCGCTGGTACGAACTGCCCGAAGAAGTTGCGGGCGGACCGTAAAAGTCGTCTAATTCCCGGCGAGGGAATGCGCCTCTACTTCGCCACCGACATCCACGGGTCGGAAACCTGCTGGCGGAAGTTCCTGAACAGCGGCAAGCACTACGGCGCCGACGTCCTCATTCTGGGTGGCGACATGACGGGCAAGGCTCTCGTCCCCGTCGTCGATGACAGTGGCGGGCGCTGGCACGCGACGCTGCTCGAAAACCGACACGACCTTGCGGGCGAAGAAGAAGTCGTGGCCTTCG
>DASQXE010000142.1:0-3943 GCA_035639875.1 Gaiellaceae bacterium
TGAACCAGAGCGCGGGCGCTCTCCCGCCCTCTCGGTCGACCACGGCCGCCTCGACGAGCTTCAAGTTGCGCCGCCGCGTCGGACGGACGCGCGCCCGCTCGACCGTGCACTCGACGGTGGCTTCCTGTCCGAGGCGGAGCGCTCCGAAGCCGGTGGCCTCGGACCAATCGAGAAACGCGCGCGGAACGTGCTCGGCGAGATCGCGTACGCTCTCGATGCCCAGCGCGGCGAGCCTCTCGGCCACCTTCGGCCCGACCCCCGCGAGCGTCGTCACCGGTGCTCGCTCGTCGACCCTTGCCTTGGCCCTCGGCGCGCCTTGGTCCATGCCAGCGAAGCCGGCCAGCGCTGGGCGCAAGCTCACGGAGAGGGCCAGAGCAGCCCCACTATAGGAAGTGCCTCGGACGCGTCATACACTCGGCGCATGGTGGAGACCCGCAAGACAGTAACCATCGTCTTCGCAGACGTTACGGGCTCGACGGCGCTCGGGGAGCAGACCGACCCGGAGGCGATGCGCCGAATCATGGAGCGCTACTTCGAGGAGATGCGAGCCGTGCTGGAAAAGCACGGCGGAACGGTCGAGAAGTTCATCGGCGACGCTGTCATGGCCGTCTTCGGCATTCCCGTCGTGCACGAGGACGACGCCCTGCGAGCAGTCCGCGCCGCCGCTGAGATGCGTGAGCGGCTCGCGGCGCTCAATGAGGACTTCGAGCGCCAGCGCGGGCTCACGATCGCCGTCCGCACCGGCGTCAACACTGGCGAGGTCGTCGCCGGCAATCCCGCGCAGGGCCAGGCCTTCGCGACGGGCGATGCGGTCAACGTCGCCGCCCGCCTCGAGCAGACGGCCGAGCCGGGCGAGATCCTCCTCGGGCCGCTGACACACCGGCTCGTGCGGGAGGCCGTACGGGCGGACGCGGTCGAGCCGCTCGAGCTGAAGGGCAAGGCCGATCCACTCGAGGCCTGGCGGCTGGTCGAAGTCCTGCCCGGCGTTCCCGCCTTCACACGCCGGATCGATGCGCCCTTCGTCGGACGGAAGGAGGAGCTCGCACGCCTGCTCGCGGCGTTCGACGAGGCGCGCGCGACCGCGACGGCGCAGCTCGTCACGGTCGTCGGCGCACCCGGCATCGGCAAGTCGCGGCTCCTCCGCGAGCTCATCACGTCGATCGGCGACGGGGCGCGCGTCGTGGTCGGGCGCTGCCTCTCGTACGGGAGGGCATCACGTACTGGCCGCTCGCCGAGATCGTGCGTGAGGTCGCGGGATCCGACGCCCGTTCCGGTCTCAGCGAGCTGCTCGGCGCCGAATCCGACGGGAGCCTCGCCGTCGAGCGCGTGCTCGGGGCCATTGGAGCAACTGATGCCCCGGCCCGCACGGAGGAGATCTTCTGGGCGACGCGCGTGCTCCTCGAGCGCCTCGCGCGCGACCGCCCGCTGATCGTCGTCCTGGACGACATCCAATGGGCAGAACCGACGCTTCTCGACCTCATCGAGTACGTCGTCGGGTTTGGTCGCGCGCCAGTACTTGTTGCGTGCACGGCGCGTTCGGAGCTCTTCGACGCGCGCCCTCACTGGCCGCGCGAGCGTGTCGTAGAGCTCGAGGCACTCGCCGAGCAAGACGCCGCGGATCTCATCGACGAGCTCCTCGCGAACTCCGACATTGCACCGTCCGTCCGTGAGCAGATCCAGGAGCGTGCCGAGGGCAATCCGCTGTTCGTCGAGCAGATGCTCGCTTTCGCATCCGAGAGCGGAAACGGCGACATTACGGTCCCGGCGACCATCCAGGCACTGCTCGCGGCGCGCCTGGACCAGCTCGCCGAGGACGAGCGAGCGATCCTCGTGCGGGGAGCAGTTGAAGGCCGGCTTTTCCACCGCGGCGCGGTTTCTGGTTTGCTCGCCGAAGCGGAACGGGACGGAGTGCCAGCCCTCCTGCTGGCGCTCGCCCGCAAGAACTTCGTCAGGCCTGATGAGGCGCTATTCCCGGGAGACGACGCGTTTCGCTTCGTCCACACCCTCGTGCGGGAAGCAGCGTACGAGGCCGCGCCCAAGGAGCTGCGTGCCGAGCTCCACGAGCGCTTTGGCACCTGGCTCGAGGAAAGGCCGCTCGAGCGGCTGACGGAGCTCGAAGAGATCATCGGCTACCACCTCGAGCAAGCTCATGCCTTCCGCGAGGCACTCGGAGAGCCCGCCGAGGAGCTGGCCGTCCGCGCCGGAGAACGTCTGGCGGCCGCCGGTCAACGCGCGATGAACCGGGGCGACGCGGCCGCCGCCACAAAGCTCCTCCGCAGAGCCCATCCTCTCCTCCCAGCCGGCGAGCCCAGCACGCTCGAGCTGGCCCACAGTCTCGGCATGGCTCTCTTCGAGGCCGGCGAGTTGAAGGAGGCATTGACAGTTCTCGAGGGCGCGGAGCAGGAGGCAGGACGAAGGGGCGACAAGCGCCTGGAGACCCTGATTCGCCTCGACTGTCTCGGGGTTGACATGGTCCTCGATCCGAACGTCGACGTGGATGCCATGCTCGCCGAGGCGCGCGCCGCGATCGAGGAGTTCCCTACAGACGACGCCGTCCTCGGCGTGGCGTGGGAACGGGTTCAAAACGTCGAGTGGTTCCGGGGCCATCTCGCCGCCTCTCAAGCCGCAGCGACGAAGGTCTTCGAGCACGCGGGAAAGCTTGGCCACCTTCTCCGCCAGGCCGACGCCGAAGCAAACATGAGTGCCACCTCGTATTTCGGTTACACGCACATCGACGACGTGATCCGGAACGGTGAGAGGAGCCTCGCTTGGTGTCGAGAGCATGGGATCCTTTCGCACGAGGCGATGGCCCTGTCCGCACTCGGCGCCTTGGCAATGGAGCAGCGCCGCTTCGAGGACGCTCGCCTACTGCGTGAGCAGGCCTGGGCAAGGTTCCAAGAGCTCGGTCTGCCGATCATGTATGCCGCACACCGGGGCGCCATCGGATGCCTTCCCGGACTGCGCAATGTCGAGTTGGACGGGCTCATCGACCGCCTGCGCGAGTCGTACGGCATCCTTGTCGCAGCCGGCGAAACGGGCATTCTGTCCACGATCGCGTCGAACCTCGCGGTAGCTCTCTACGAGCAAGGCGACTACGAGGAAGCCGAGCGCTACTCCGTCATCAGCGAGCAGAAGGGGTCACCCGAGGACATCGCCACTCAAGTCGGATGGCGAGCCGCACGAGCGATGATCCTGGCCCAGCGCGGGGAGCCGGATGAGGGTGAAGCGCTGGCGCGAGACGGTCTCGCCCTCGCGCTCGACTCCGAGTATTTCGAGCTGACCGTCGAGGCATACCTCAGCCTGGGCGAGGTGCTCAGGCTTGCAGGGCGGACCGAAGAGGCCCAGGAAGCTCTCGAGGCCGCGCTTGCAATCGTCGACGCGAAAGGTTTCGAGCTCTCGGCCGACGGCGTTCGGGCGAAACTGGCTGCCCTTCAGTCCTCGGGCTCGCCGTCCCAGTAGTCGAGCCGCTCGATGCGGCCGATCAGCTTGATGCCGCGGAAGTTGACCTTGTTCGAGTTCGGGTAGTAGGCGATGTCGTTCGGCTCGCGCGTCCCGTAGGCGAGGTAGGTCAGGCCGTTGTCGCCGGCGCGGAACGAGTGCGCGACCCCGGTGCCGGGGGGCCGCCCGACGACGTGGCCGGCTCGAACGGGCGCCTCGTCGTCCCCGAGATAGAGCGTTCCGCCGCCTTCCAGGACCACGAAGATCTCCTCTTCGGCCGAATGGCAGTGGTGCGGCGCGCCCTTCTTCCCTGGCTCGAGGGCGACGTGGCACAGGCCTGTGCGCTCCGAGCCCGCGGTACGACCGAGATCACGGTCGCTGGCTGCGCGCACGACCAGTGGCTCGACATCCGCGTAGTTGACGATGTTGCTCGGCCGTTCCGAGGGTGGCGGGGATTCGGGCTCGCCCGCAGCCGCCTCTCGCTCCCACGGGTGGCGCGTGTCGG
>DASQXE010000143.1:0-2067 GCA_035639875.1 Gaiellaceae bacterium
CCAGGATCGGGTCGACCGCAGCGCGCCGCGCGTCGCGGTCGAAACGACCCTTAGGGCCCTGCAGGCCGAGGATCGCGGCGAGGCGCCCGTCGGCGCCGAAGATCGGCGCCGCGAGTGCGTTCAGATCGCGCTCCCTCTCGCCGGCGGCCTCCGCCCAGCCGCGCGCGCGTACGCGTTCGACCTCGGCCGCGAGCCGGCGTGGATCGGTGATCGTGCGCGGCGTGAAGCGCTCGAGCGCCCCGGCGGGGAGCGGGACACCCGCGAAGGCAAGGAACACCTTGCCGGCAGCCGTCGCATGCGCGACGCTGGGCCGGCCCAGGCGCGCGACACTCTGCACCGAAGAGGCGCTCTGCACGAAATCGACGGTCACGACATCACGCTCGCCGGGGATGGATAGCGTCGCCGTCTCGCCGGTTTCCTCGACGAGTCGCTCGAGCTGGGGGCGGGCGACTGCGCGGACGTCGAGTCGCGCGAGCGCGGCGTTCCCGAGCTCGAGCAGGCGCAGCCCGAGCCGGTAGCGGCCGCCTGGAGGGACGCGTTCGACGAGGCGAGCGCTCTCGAGCGTCGCGAGGAGCCGTGAGGCCGTGCTCGGATTGACGTCGATTCGCCGCGCGAGCTCATTTGTTCCGAACTCCCGCGCCTCGCGTGCGAGTTCGTCGAGCACCGCAATCGCCCGCTCGACGGCGGCGACCCGTCTGGCTGGCTTCCCGGCACGAGGCATGCTAGCCTGAGTATGCACTATGACCAACGGCATTGCCCACAAGGCAACACAATTCGTGGTCGTCGGCGCTGGCATCCACGGCCTCTCGACTGCGTACCACCTGGCGAAGGAGCTCCGCACTCGCGGGCTTGGGTCGGGTCGCGACATCGTCGTCCTCGAAAAGTCGGAGCCGGGGGCAGGTGCGTCCGGCATCGCGTGCGGCGTCGTTCGCAACAACTACTTCCAACCGGCGATGAGCGAGCTCATGCAGGCGTGCGTCGACTGCTGGGAGTCCGATCCGCAGGCGTACGCATACAACCCCGTCGGCTACATGGCCATCGGGCCCGCCGTGCAGGAGCCAGACCTCGTCGAGGTCTACGAGCGCCAGGAGCGGATCGGTTACCGCTCGACCCTCGTCACCGGCGAGGCCGAGGTCGACCGCTACATGAAGGACCTCTTTCCCGACTGGCGCGCGCAAGGCGTGACCGCCTGCCTCCACGAGCACCAGGGCGGCTTCGCCTTCAACAAGGACTCGGTCCTGGGCCTCGTCGGCAAGTGCCGCCAGGAGGACGTGGAGATTCTGACCGGCGCCGAGGTGACCGGCCTCGAGTTCGGCCCCGGCGACGAGGTCACGGCCGTCGAGACGAATCAGGGCCGCATCGGGGTCGGGGAGCAGCTCGTCATCGCCCCGGGCCCGTGGGCGCAGCGCTTCTGGGAGATGCTCGGGTTCCCGCCGACGATCGACATCCGCTTGCCGTCAGGCGAAGTCGTGCGCGATCGGCCGATGTGGACCTACTGGAACTTGCAGGAAGGGGAGATCCAGGTCGACCCGAGCATCTTCGCGCTCGCCGACGGCGGCGCCCCGCCGGTCATCCACCTCGATACGGATGCTCCCCTCTACACCGACGATGGCAAGCTCGTGACCGACGAGCTGTGGGGCATCTACTTCAAGCGTGACCGCCAGGGGGTGCAGGGCGGCGCCTCGCCGCTCGTCGTCGAAGGCGACGTCGAGCTCGATCCTTATCCGCAGACAACCGATGTCGATCCAGACTTCCCGGACATGTGGTGCGCGGCGCTCTCACATGCCATGAGCCGGTTCGAGGGCTGTCGCCCGCTCTACAAGCAGGCCCGCTCGGGCGGCGTCGGCTCGTTCACCGCCGACAACTTCCCGGTCTTCGACTACCTGAAGCCAAACGTCTACGCGATCCTCGACTCCAACCACGGCTACAAGATGATCGGCGTCGGCCGCGAGGTGGCGAAGGTGCTCGTGGGCGAGCATTCGAGCCTCCTCTACCCTTTCCGCTTCGAGCGCTTCGCCACGGGTGATCTCCACCCGGTCTCGCACTCGCCGTATCCCTGGAGCTAGC
>DASQXE010000144.1:0-11445 GCA_035639875.1 Gaiellaceae bacterium
GATAGTCCCCCGGTCGGGGTCTTGTAACAAGACTTACTCGCACGTACGCTCGCATCATGGGGCCGCGCTCCAGTACGTCTGCGGCGGCTCTCGTAGCGCTGGTGGTCGCGCTCACAGCGGCGGGCTCGGCGCCGTCTGCCCGCATGGACTCACAGCCCCGCGCGGAGATCATCGTCGGGTTTGAGCCGGGCGTGTCCGCCGCCTCGCAGCGCCGGCTCCTCGCGAAGCTCGGCGCCACGGCCAAGGCGCGGTTTAGCCCGATTCGCGCCTACCTCGCCACCGTTCCCAGCACCGATCGGAGTCGCGTGCTCGCAGCGCTCGAGCGCGACCCGCGCGTCCGGTACGCCGAGCGAAACGTGCGCTTCCGCGCGACCACGACTCCGAACGATCCCTCGTTCGATCAGCTCTGGGCGCTCGACAACAACGGTCAGGTCGTGAACGGCACCGCGGGGACGGCCGACGCGGACATCGATGCGCCCGAGGCCTGGTCGGTAAGCACGGGCAGCGCGCAGGTCACCGTAGGAGTCATCGACACGGGCGTCGACTACACCCATCCGGATCTGGCCGCCAACATCTGGACCAATCCGGGCGAGAACTGCCCAGGCTGTCGCAATGACGGCGTCGACAACGACGGGAACGGCTACGTCGACGACTGGCACGGCTGGGACTTCCTCAACAACGACAACGATCCGTACGACGACAACGGCCACGGCACGCATGTCGCGGGGACGATCGGCGCCGTGGGGAACAACCATCTCGGAGTCTCCGGCGTGAACTGGTCCGTGCGCCTGATGCCGCTCAAGTTCCTCGGTGCCGACGGCTCCGGCGACGCGGCCGACGCCGTCCGCGCGCTTCTCTACGCGAGCTCGATGGGGGCGGTGGTCGCGAACAACTCCTGGGGAGGAGACCAGTACTCGCAGGCGCTTGCGGATGCGATCTCCGTCGCCGACTCCCGTGGATCGCTGTTCGTCGCGGCCGCGGGCAACAGCTTCGCCGACAACGACTCGACGCCGAATTATCCGTCCAACTATGAGCTTCCGAACGTCATCGCGGTCGCGGCGACGACGAATCGGGATGCGCGAGCGTGGTTCTCGAACTACGGCGCGAGGGCGGTCGATCTCGGCGCGCCCGGGGCGAGCATTCTCTCGACCTGGCCGGGCGGCTCCTATCGGTACCTGGACGGGACTTCGATGGCGGCGCCACACGTGTCCGGCGCTGTCGCACTCGCGAAGGCGGCCTTCCCGGCCGCGAGCGCCGAGGGGCTCAAGGCGCTTCTTCTGCGGACGACGGATCCCAACGCAGCGCTCGCCGGGCGCACGACGACCGGAGGACGGCTGAACGTCGGGAACGCGCTCGGCTGCGTGAACACGCCGCAGGCGTGGCTCGAGGCGCCCGCCTCTGGGTTCAGCCTCGAGGTCGGAAGTCCGTTCACAGTCACGTTCCTCGCGGCATCCTGCGGCGACCCGTCGGCGGCGAGTGTGAGCGCGACCGTGAACGGGACTCCACTCGATCTGACTTCGCGTGGGGACGGGCTCTACACGGGCACATTCACGCCTGCCGCGCCCGGGCCTTTGACGGTCGTGGCGACCGCATCGTCCGGGGGCGCGACCGATTCGCGAAGCGTCACGGGCAGCGCGTTCACGTCCTATCCGATAGTTGCGGGCGGGCCGCCGGTCACCGTCGCGACGGCGGGCGAAGACATCCACCTCGTCTTCGACGGGTCCACGGGCGAGCGCATCAGCTTGAAGCTCTCAGGGGTGACGATCGGCACCTCCTGCTGCTCGAGCACCAAGGTCTCGATCCTGAAGCCGGACGGCTCCGCGCTCGTCGCACCGACGAACGTCGGCACGAACGGGGGCTTCTTCGACACGAGGACGCTTCCTACCGACGGGCGATACACGATCCTCGTCGATCCGCAGAACGGCGCGAGCGGAAGCCTTACGGCGACGCTCTACGACGTTCCTCCGGACGCCACCGGGCCGATCGAGCCAGGCGGCGCGCCGGCCACGATCTCCACGACGGTTCCCGGCCAGAACGCGCGCTTGACGTTCGCCGGTTCGGCCGGCCAGCGCGTCAGCCTCAAGTTGACGGACGTGACCATCGGGACCTCCTGCTGCTCGAGCGCGAAAGTCTCGATCCTGAAGCCGGACGGGTCGGCGCTGGTCGCCCCTGCTCTATTCGGCACGAACGGCGGCTTCCTCGACGTAAAGACCCTGCCCGTCGCCGGCACGTACACCATCCTGCTCGACCCGCAGTCGAGCGCCGTCGGAAGCGCGACGGTGACGCTCTACGACGTCCCGCCGGATGCGACCGCTTCGATCGTGCCCGGCGGAGCTCCCGTCACCGTGGCGGCGACGGTGCCGGGACAGAACGTGTCGCTCTTCTTCAACGGCACCGCCGGCAGGCGGGTGAGCCTCGAGCTCACGGACGTGACGATGGGGAGCTCCTGCTGCTCGAGCGCCAAGGTCTCGATCCTGAAGCCGGACGGCTCTGCGCTCGTCGCGCCCGTCGGCTTCGGCACGAAGGGCGCCTTCGTCGACGTGAAGACACTACCCGTGACCGGGACGTACCAGATTCTTCTCGACCCGCAAAGCAACGCGATCGGCGCGGCGACCGTAACGCTCTACGACGTTCCCCCCGATCCGGCCGGCTCGGTCGCCGTGAACGGCGCGTCGCTCACCCTTACCGCCAGCGTTCCGGGCCAGAACGGAAAGGTGACGTTTACGGGATCCGCCTCCCAATCCGTAACCCTGCGGCTCACCAACGTCACGATCGGCACCTCCTGCTGCTCGAGCTCGAAGGTCTCCGTTACGAACCCCGGCGGCTCGACACTCCTGTCGCCGACGAATTTCGGGACGTTCGGGAAGACGATTGCGCTCCAGCTCGCCGCGACGGGCACGTACACGATCGTCCTTGACCCGCAGAGCGACGCGACGGGGAGCGTGACCGTCGCCGTGACTTCGCCCTAGCTCAGGCCGTACGGTGGACGTGGTCGGCCCTCACCGCGGTCGGCGACGCGCAGCCGAGCAGCGTCAGCGCGAGTTTTACTTCCTCGCGGAGAAGCTCGAGGACGCGCCGGACGCCAGCTTCGCCGTCGACGGCGAGGCCCCAGAGAGCGGCGCGGCCCACGAGCACTGCCTGAGCTCCGAGCGCGAGAGCCTTCACGACATCGGTGCCCCGCGTGACGCCGCCGTCCATGAGGACCGGGATTTGTCCTGCACACGTCTCCACGACCTCGGGCAAAGCGTCGAGGCCGGCGGGGACGCCGTCCAGCTGCCGTCCGCCGTGGTTGGAGACGACGACGCCCGCAACGCCGTGTTCGCAGGCAAGCTGCGCGTCTTCTGCGGTCAGGATCCCCTTAATGAGCACGGGTAGGTCGGTCACGGATGTGAGCCATTCGAGGTCTCGCCAGGTGATCGTCGGGTCGACCATGTCGTTCAACGCGGCCTGGAGATCGCCGCCGGACGGATGCCTCGGCACGTTCGGGAAGGGGAGATCCGGCGGGACCTCGAATGCGTTACGCACGTCACGCTCGCGGCGTCCACCGGCGGGGAGGTCGACGGTGAGGATGATGGCGGAGAAGCCCGCGTCCGCGGCTGCAGCGACCAGATCCCCGGTGAATCCGCGGTCCCGTGCCCAGTACAGCTGGAACCAGCGCCGGGCATCCGGGGCGGCGTCCGCCAGCTCTGCGGGCGTCACGCTCGACAGCGTCGAAAGGCAGTAGATCGTTCCGACGGAGGCTGCCGCGCGCGCCGCCGCTCGCTCGCCTTCGGGATGCGCCAGGCGTTGCAGCGCGGTCGGCGCGACGAGCACCGGCATGGACACGTCGTGGCCGAGGACGGTGGTTGTTGTGGCCACCGACCCCACGTCGACGAGCATCCGCGGGCGAAGCACCCAACGGTTGAATGCGGCCACGTTCTCCCGCAGCGTCCATTCGTCGCCGGCACCCCCTGCGTAGTACCCGAACACGCCCGGATCGAGCCGCCGCTCGGCCAGGCGCTCGAAGTCAGCGACGTTGACCGGCTCGGCCTCCATGCCGGCCGGATGCTAAAGCGAATGCACTAGACGGGGTGATCGCCGAGGGCGTCCGGCGCGAGCTTGAGGAAGACCTCGACGACCTTCGGATCGAACTGCGTCCCCGCGTTCTCCCGCAGCCGGCGAAAGGCCTCCTCGACCGGCAGTCGGCCGCGGTATGGGCGATCGGTGGTCATGGCATGGAACGCGTCACAGACGAGGATGACGCGCGACTCGATCGGGATGTCCTCCGCCGCGCGCTGGTCGGGATACCCGTTTCCGTCCCAGCGTTCGTGGGCATGGCGCACGATCGGCCGCACGTCCTCGAGGCGCGAGATCGGCGAGAGGATGCGCTCGCCGAGCTCGGGGTGCGTCTCGATGACGGCGCGCTCCTCCGGCGTGAGCGGGCCCGCCTTGGAGAGGATCGTCTGCGGGATCCCGATCTTGCCGATGTCGTGGAAGAGGGCTCCGAGCTCGAGGCGCTTCAACGTCTTCGCGTCGAGCCCGAGCTCGCGGCCGACTTCGAGCGCCATGTCCGTGATCCAGCGCGCGTGCGACGACGTGTACTCGTCGTTCGCCTCGAGGGCGTTGGCGAGCGCCTCGACGGTCGAGAGGAAGGTCTCCTCGAGGCTCTGGAAGCTCCGCGCGTTCTGGATCGCGAGCTTGGCCTGGTGCGCGATGCCGGCCAGCAAGCGCATACGGCGCTCCGACGTCTCGAAGTGGCCGGGATCCGCCACGGCGGCGACACACCCGAGCCGGTCGCCGTCGAGATGGAGCGGAGCCAATGCCAGGGATTTGCCCGCGATGCTGGGCGCGCCTTCGATCTTGGCCACCTCGCCGTCGCTCAGGACGTAGGGCTGATCGCTCGAGAGGAGGTCGTGCGCGACCTCGGACGAGAAGCGAACGTCGAAGAGCCGCGCCTCGGCTTCCTCGTCGTGCCCGCAAACCGCCGTGACCACGAGATCCCCTGTGGCGGCCTCCTGCAGCCAGACGGAGGCTCTTTCGGCCGCGAGTGTGCTCGCTGCGAGGTCGACGAGGCCCGCGAGCACCTCGTCGAGGCCCTCGGCCGCGGCAAGCTCGCGGCTGAACTCGAGGAGCGCATTCGCGATCTCGAGCGATTCCTTCGCGTTCTCCGCCTCGTTCCGCTGGGCCTCGTAAAGCCGCGCGTTCTCGAGTGCGACCGAGGCGTGTCCCGCGAGCACCTCGAGCAGGCGGACGTCGTCTTCGTCGAATTGCCCGGTTCCGAGCTTGGAGATGGTCACGACGCCGATGACGCGCGCTCCGTACTTGAGCGGCACCGCGATCATCGACTCCTCGATGTCGTCGGTGCCGGGAATCGTCACCGCGTAGTCGCAGTCCAATGCGTTGGCGATGAGAAGCGACCTGCCGGTCGATGCCGCCGTGCCGGTGATCCCCTCCCCGAATTTGGACTGCAGCGCTTCGGCGCTCTCGTCCACGTAAGGTCCCATGTTGCCGCGCCAGGAGATCGGATTGAGATCGTCTCCGTCCGCGATGTAGACACGGCAGCTGTGATAGTCGACGAGCATGCGCAGCTCGTTGACGATTACGGAACCGATCTCGCGCACGTCGTTGAGGCGGTTGAGCTTTCCCGCGAGGCTCTGAAGCATCTTCAAATGAGCGACGGAACGGACGTCGTCGCGCGACGGCGGCGAGGCGTCGGGACGCTCGCTCGTGTCCTCCGCGAAGAGGACGGCCTGGTTCTTGCCGCGCGCCTTTGCAGTCATCATCGCCGCCTCGGCGCATGCGCCCAGCTCGCGCGGGTTGGACGCGTGCTCGGGCCCCTGGGCGATGCCGATGGACAGGGTCAGCCTGTCGGCGGGCGCGAAGTCCTCGGCCTCGACGCGCTCGAGCAGCCGGCTCGCGAGACCGCGCGCCTGGTCGGGATCGCACGGGCTCATGATGATCCCGAATTCCTCGCCCCCGAGCCGGCAGACGACGTCTGAAAGGCGGACGCTGCCGCGAAGGAGGTCGGCGAGGGCCACCAGCACCTGGTCGCCCGTCCCGTGTCCGTGCACGTCGTTGACGCGCTTGAAATCGTCGATGTCCAGCATGAGCACGGCGAGCGGATCGTGTGCGCGCGTCGCGCGCGTCAGCTCGGCGCGCAGCCGGTCGTGGAAGTAGCGGTGGTTGTAGAGCCCCGTGAGCGAATCCGTCTGCGCCTGGAGCTCCAGCGTCTCGCGCACCTGTGCGTTGTCGAGCGCGAGAGCGGCGGCGTCTCCGAAGCGCTTCGCAAGCTCGAACTCCTCTTCGGTGAAGCGGGCTTTCTCTCCGAGCCGGTAGATGTTGAGCGCTCCCTTGATCGCGTCGCGCGCGACGAGCGGAATAGTGATCAGCGCTTCAGGTTCGTCAGGAGGCGTGCCCGGCACGACCTTGACGCGTGGATCGAGGTGCGCCTGATTGACGAGCTGGGGTTCTCGATGCTCCACCGCCCAGCCCGTGATTCCCTGCCCGAAGAGCGGTCGGTCCCTCATGATCTCGTCCGCCCATGTATCACGCGCCATCAGCGGGATCAGGCATCGCCGCGCCTCGTCGGCCTGGTAGATCGTGAACGTGTCGTACGGGACGAGGTCGCCGAGCGTGTCCGCGATGCGCTCGAGGAGCGTATTGAGCCGCTCGGCGGAGAGAACGTCGTGGAAGACGTCGGCGAGGCGGCGGTACGAATCGACGAGCGTGTCGACGCGCGTCAACGCAGGCCGCGGCGGCGAAGGCGCGGTCGCACCCTCGGAGGCGGCAGTCTTTGCCTCGCGCAACACTCCCATAAGCCGCAGTTCCTTTGGAGAAGGGCTCTGCACCACGCATTCAACCCGCTTCGAATGCGGCCCCCCTCCCTGAAAAGGGGGATTCGGCGGGCTTGCTCTCAAGCCTTCAGGGGAGGATGATCCGCCTCCTCAGCGGGACAAGGAGGTCATGAATGCCCCCGGACGGTTTGTCCCTGTGAAAGGGAGCCCGCCGAATGGCGGAAAGAAGTCTAGGCCGGTGCAGACGCGAGAAATAGCGCGCGCCGCGGCGATCTAATCTGCTCGGCCGGTTCCCGCGTAGTTAGAGTTGTCCATCCGGAGGAGGAAGGCTCTATGACGCGACGCGCATCGCTTTTGATCCTGCCGCTTACAGCCTGCGTGTTCGCTCTCGCCGGCTGCGGCGGCGGGGGTGGATCTGCAACCACGGGCGGAGCGGCGCCCACGGGCGGGGGCGGAGGAGGTCAGACATTGAAGATCGCGGCCGATCCCAGCGGCGCGCTCAAGTTCGACCAGACGTCGCTCGAGGCCACGGCCGGCTCGGTGACGATCGACTTCACGAACCAGTCCTCGTTGCAACACAACGTCACGGTCGAAGGGCCCGGCGTCGAGGACAAGGGCACGGACACGATCAGTGGCTCGAGCACGAGCATCACGCTTGACCTGCAGCCGGGGACGTACACGTTCTACTGCTCGGTCGACGGCCACCGTGCGGCCGGGATGGAGGGCAAGCTCGTCGTCAAGTAGCGAGTTCGAGCCTCTCGACCTCCTCCACCTCGGGCGGCCGCGGGTCATCGCTTCCTACCTGCTGTCGTCCGACGAACCGGCGCTCGTCGACTGTGGGCCGAGCACCTGTGTGGACGCGCTCGAGAAGGCGCTGGCCGGCCGCGGAGTCGGCCTCGAGGATCTGCGTCATCTCGTTCTGACGCACATCCACCTCGACCACGCGGGCGCGGCCGGCCTGCTCGTGCGCCGCAATCCGCGCCTGCGCGTGCATGTGAGCGAGATCGGCGCGCCGCACCTCGTCGATCCGAGCCGGCTCGAGCGGAGTGCGCGGCGGCTCTACGGAGACGATTTCGATCGCCTCTGGGGCGAGCTTGCGCCGGCGCCCGCGGATTCGATCGAGGTCGTTGGCGACCGCGTCCTCGAGCTCGAAGCCTGGCCGACGCCCGGACATGCCTCCCACCACGTCTCCTACCTGGCGCCTGACGGGTCGTGCTACTCGGGAGACGCGACCGGCGTGAAGATTCCGCCCGCGACATTCCTCGCTCCTGTCGCTCCGCCACCGGACATCGACCTCGAAGCCTGGGAACGGTCGCTCGACTCGATCGCAGCGCGAAGGCCGGCCCGTCTCTGCCTGCCCCACTTCGGCGTGATCGAGGATCCCGCCGGGCACGTCGCGGAGATGCGCGTACGGCTACGCACCTGGGCCGACCGCGTCCGCGACGGCGCCGGCGAGGACGAGTTCGTCGCCGCCGCCGAGCGGGAGCTCGCCGCCGGCGCCGATACCGAGACGGCCGCTGCCTACACGCAGGCGGGGCCTTTCTGGCAGTCCTACGCCGGCCTCGCGCGCTACTGGGAGAACGCGGGGAAGGGGGTTGTGCGCGACCAAGGGGGCCGTCTAGTGTGACGGCAGTGCGCCTAGTGGTCCTCGCCGCAGTCCTCGCGCTTGCGTTGCCGGCCACGGCCGGCGCTCTCACTCTCGCCCCCGTCCCCGGAGGAAGCGGTTTCACCAACCCGGTTGACGTCGCCGCGCCTCGCGCCGCGCCTGCCGGGACGATCTACGTGGTCGAGCAGGGCGGCTACATCTGGCGCGTGCAGGGCGCAGCGAAGGCGATCTTTCTCGACATTCACGACCTCGTCACGAGCGGCGGCGAGCAGGGGCTGCTTTCGATCGCCTTCGACCCGGCGTTCGCCTCCAACCACTTCTTCTACGTCGACTACACGAACCTCGACGGCAACACCCGCGTCGTCCGCTACCGGACGAACGCGGCCGGTACGCGCGCGAACGAAGCAACGCGGAAGGTTTTGCTCCGCGTTCACCAGCCCTACTCCAACCACAACGGCGGCCAGCTCGCCTTCGGGCCCAACGGTCGCCTGTACGTCGGGATGGGGGACGGCGGCAGCGGCTGCGACCCTGGTCAGCGCGCCCAGAACTTGAGGAGCCGGCTCGGCAAGCTCCTGAGCTTGAATCCGCGCAATATTGCTGCAGGCTGGCGCATCGACGGGTACGGGCTCCGCAATCCGTGGCGCTTCTCCTTCGACCGCTCCCTCGGCCGCCTCTACATCGGTGACGTCGGCCAGGACTCCTGGGAGGAGATCGACACCCTCAGGAGGAGGGCCCTTGGCCGGACGCCCGAGAACTACGGCTGGAACGTGTACGAGGGGCCGTACCCGAGCGGCTGCTCCACGACCGGCCTGAAGGGGCCTGCGCCGCCCAAGCGACCGATCAGCTGGTACAGCCACGCGAGCGGGCGCTGCTCGGTGACGGGCGGGTTCGTCTACCGGGGCAGCGTTCTCTCCTCTAGCCGGGGCTGGTACTTCTTCGGCGACTTCTGCGCCGGGCGGATCTGGCGGCTTCTCTTCAGGAAGGGTCGCCTCGTCCACGGCAAGCAGTTCGTGCTCGACGCCGGCTTCCAGATCTCCTCGTTCGGCGAGGACTCGGCGGGGGAACTCTACGTGGCCGACTACAACGGGAGGGTCTACAAGCTCGTACCCTAGGCGGCGTGCCGTATCTCTTCGTGGACTGCCGCTGGGAGCTGGGGCAGCCGAACCGAGGTCGCGAGCTCTATCTGGAGGGGCATGTTCCCGGTGCCGCGTTCCTCGACGTCGAGCGGGATCTATCGGCGCCGCCCGGCGGCAAGGACGGCGGTCGGCATCCGCTCCCCTCGGCCGAGGACTTCGCGCGCGCCGTAGGTGGCGCGGGCATCGGACCCGGCGTCTTCGTCATCGCGTACGACCAGGGGATGAACGGAGGTGCGGCGCGGCTCTGGTGGCTCCTACGGCACTTCGGCCACGACGACGCGGCCGTGTTGGCGGGCGGCATCGACTCGTGGCTCGGGCCGGTGCGTTCGGGCCCGGAGGAGGTCGACGCGGTCGAGTTCGTCTCCCGGCCGCGCGACGACGACACGATCGACGCCGAGGAACTCGAGCGGCGCCTGCGAGAGCCGGGGTTCATCCTTCTGGACGCTCGCGTCCCGGAGCGGTTTCGAGGTGAGACGGAGCCCATCGATCCCGTCGCCGGTCACATTCCCGGCGCCCGTAACCTTCCGTTTACGCAGGCAGACGCAATCCCCGACGATCTCCGCGGCACGGAAGACGACGTCGTCGTCTACTGCGGCTCCGGGATAACCGCCGCAGTTGACGTGCTCGCGCTCGAGCGTGCCGGAGTGCGTGCGCGTCTCTATCCCGGGTCCTGGAGCGAATGGTCGGCCAGGGGGCTTCCGGTCGAACGTGGCTGACGTTCGCATCCGGCCGTTTCGGCCCGAAGACGGAGACGCGGCCTATAAACAGCTCGCCGAGCACCAGGCGGAGCTGTTCGGCGAATCGGAGATCACCCGCGGCATGTTCGACAACGTCATCGCGATCTCGGACGCGGCCTTCGTCGCGGAGACTCCGGGAAGCTTCGCCGGAAGCGCGCAGGTGCGCGCGGGCGAGATCGGCGTGCTTGTACGGCCGTCCGAGCGGCGGAAGGGAATCGGGAGCGCCCTCCTGCACGCCGCTGAGGAGGCTGCAGGAAGCGGGGTCGTCCGGCTGGTGGGCGTGACGCTCGAACCCGCGGCTCGTCCGTTCGCCGAGGCAAACGGCTACGAGAAGGCCTCGGACGTCTGGCTCATGGGCATCGACCTGGACGACTCGCTCCCGCCGCCACGCTGGCCCGAAGACGTCATCGTGCGCACGTTTCGAGATGAAGACGCGGCGGAGGTCAAGGAGCTCCTCGACGTCGCGTACTCGCAGGAGCCTCACCACACGCCGCTTCCGTTCGAGGACTGGAAGACGTTCATGCTCGGCGATCCGAGCTTCGACCCGAGCTGCTGGTTCCTCGCGGAGGCGGACGGCGAGCTCGTCGCGGCGGCGCTGAACTGGAAGGAGGGCTACATCAAAGACATCGTGGTGCACCCGGGCCACCGACGGCGCGGGCTCGGCGAAGCTCTCATGCGCCACACGTTCCGTGAATTTCGGCGCCGCGGCGCCGACCGCGTCACGCTCAAGACCGACTCGAATAACCCGACGGAGGCGTGGCGCCTGTACGAACGCCTCGGCATGGGCTACGAGCGGACGTACGAAGTCTTTGAAAAGCGGCTCCAGCGGGCCGATGAGTCGGTCCCGGTCAGGCTTTCGTAGCCGTGAGCTCCTGCCTCAGCCGGGCTGGCTCTTCCAGCGTGCCCAGGCGCTCGAGGATAGAGAGCGCATCCTTGAGCTCGGCTTGCGCGTCCGCCTCGTTGCCGGTCAATGCCTGCGCGCGGCCGTATCCGCCGAGCGCTAGTGCCAGCTCGTTCTCGGATCTGCTCGAGCGGAGTGTCTCGATCGCCGAATCGAATAGACGAAGCGCGCTCGGGACATCGCCTTCCTGGAGCGCGAGTTCGGCGAGGCAGCGCTCGCTCGCGCCGAGGAAGAAGGGCACTTTGCTTTGGGTGGCGGACTGGTGGATTTCCAGCAAGACGTCCTTCGCGTG
>DASQXE010000145.1:0-8952 GCA_035639875.1 Gaiellaceae bacterium
TTCTCGACGAGCCCTTGCGGCGGCTGCATCTCAAGGACGTCCTCGAGCCTGCGTCCGACAGAATCGAGGCTGGGCTCGCCGAAGGCGAGGCACATGCGCCGCTCCGTCCCGAACTGGTTGATGAGAAGCGGGTGCTCGGAGGCTTTAACGTGGCGGAAGAGGAGCGCCGGACCGCTCGACTTCACCGTTCGGTCGACGATCTCGGTGATCTCGAGGTACGGATCGACCTCGGCCTCGATCTCGACGAGCTCTCCCTCGCGGCGCAGGAGCTCGATCCAGGAGCGCAGGTCGCGCGCAGCCACGCGCCTGAGTCTAACGGCGGCCCGCGCTTTCCCTGGACTCGGCCTGAACCTACTAGTAAACCCGCCGTTGGGCGCGGCGCGCGTGCCGCTTGTGGCCGAGATGCCGGGCTAGCTGCCCGAACAGGACGACGCCCAGGAAAACGAGCCCGACGACGAGCATCGCGAGGATGACGTCGCGTCCCTCCTGGGCCGGGCTCTTCTCCGCGGCGACGACGAGGGCGAGGGCGGTCATCGGCGCACGATCCTAATCGACCCGCGCGGCGTGACGTGCCACCGCGCGTTCGACGGCATCGGAGCCGGGTCTTTTCTCGCCCAGCGCGCCGACGGTGGCGGCCCACGCCTCGCCGTCGCCGTCCCGGCCCTCCGCCCGCAGATGGGCGCAGAGCGAGAGCAGCTCGGATAGCCGCTCGACCGCGTCCACGTCCCCGAGCGACGTGATTCGCACGAGCCCATGCGCGTAGAGGTAGTCACCCAGCAGAATCGCCGCGTCCCGGTCGGCGGGCGAGAAGAGGCGCGCCCGGCCGTAGTGCAGTAGGTAGCCCTCGTAGATGGACTCGATTCCGAGCGCAAAGCGCTCGTCCGCGAGCGGAGAGAAGACGGGCACTTCCTCGCGCGCTTCCTCCGGGCGCAGAGCGGCGCCCCACAAGGGGCTTTCGCGCTCCGCTTCGACCGCGATCGTCTCCCAGAGCGTTGCGCTATCGACCGGCAAAGAACTCCTGCGCGGCTTCGACGGTGCGCTCGACCTCGGCCAGGCCGTGCGCCGTGGAGACGAACATCGCCTCGAACTGCGAGGGCGGAAGGTAAACGCCGCGGTCGAGCAGGTGGCGGAAAAACGCGGTGAAGCGCTCGAGATCGGACGCCTGCGCGCCGTCCTGGTTCCGGACGGGCTCACGACGGAAGAAGACCGTGAGCATCGAACCGACCCGCTGCACGGTCACGCCCGGATGGCGGAGGCCGGCTTCGAGCGCGGCGGCCGTGTCCTCGAGGTTGCGATAGACGCCGGGATCGCGGAGACGCTTGAGCGCGACAAGCGCTGCCGCCGTCGCCAAGGGATTCCCGGACAGGGTCCCCGCCTGGAAAACCGGCCCGGCGGGCGCGAGCTCGTCCATGACGTCGGCACGGCCGCCGCAGGCGGCGAGCGGGAGTCCACCGCCGACAATCTTGCCGAGCACCGTCAAGTCGGGACGGATGCCGTACAGCTCCTGCGCTCCGCCACGCGCAACGCGGAACCCTGTGATTACCTCGTCGAAGACGAGCAGAGCGCCCGAGGCATCGCAGAGACTGCGCAGCGTCTCGAGGAACCCCGCCTCCGGCGGGACGACGCCCATGTTCCCCCCGATCGGCTCGACGATGACCGCGGCGAGGCGCTCGCCCGCGCGTTCGACGGCGTCCGCGGCCCCATTTGCGTCGTTGAAGGCGCGGACGAGCGCGTCCGAATCCGTGAGAAGCGCGTCGCCGTGGCCGTGATAGCAGCCGGCAAACCGCAGGATCAGGTCGCGCCCGGTGAAGCCGCGCGCCAGCCGGACGGCGCTCATCGCCGCCTCGGTTCCGGAGCTGACGAGACGCACCTTGTCGATCGAGGGCACGGCGGCGCAAATCTCCTCGGCCACTTCGACCTCGCGCTCTGTCGGGGCGCCGAACGTGGTCCCGTCGGCGGCAGCGTCCTGCACCGCCTCGACGATCTCCGGGTCTGCGTGTCCGAAGACGAGCGGGCCCCAGGACATCACCCAGTCCACGTAGCGCCGGCCGTCCGTGTCTTCGAGGTAGGCGCCCTCGCCGCGCCGCACGAAGAACGGCTCGCCGCCGACGGCGCGCCATGAACGGACCGGGCTGTTTACTCCGCCCGGGAGCAACGATTGCGCACGCTGCCAGAGCGACGTGGCTACAGCCAGTGCGTCGCCTCCTTGGCCCAGTAGGTGACGATCACGTCCGCGCCCGCGCGCTTGACCGCCATCAAGCTCTCGAGGGCGGCCTGGCGCTCATCGAGCCAGCCGCGGGCAGCGGCTGCCTTCACCATCGCGTATTCGCCGCTTACGTTGTAGGCGAAGACCGGCACATCGAACCGGGCGCGCGCGGCAGCGATGACGTCGAGCGAGGGGAGCGCCGGCTTGATCATGAGCGCGTCGGCACCTTCCCCGAGGTCGAGCTCGCATTCGCGCAGGGCCTCGCGCGCGTTGGCCGGGTCCATCTGGTAGGCGCGCCTGTCGCCGAAGGCCGGCGCCGACTCCGCCGCCTCGCGGAACGGGCCGTAGAAGGCGGAGGCGTACTTGGCCGCGTAGGAGACGATCGGAATCTGCTCGAAGCCCTCGGCGTCGAGTGCCCCGCGGATCGCGCCCACGCGTCCGTCCATCATGTCGCTCGGGCACACCGCGTCGGCTCCCGCCTCGGCGTGGCTGACCGCTGTCTTTGCCAGCAGCTCGAGGGAGAGATCGTTGACCACCTCGCCTTCGTCCACGACGCCGCAGTGCCCGTGCGAGGTGTACTCGCAGAGACAGACGTCCGTGAGGAGGACGAGTTCGGGCACCGCGTCGCGGAGGGCTCGCAGCGTCCGCTGCACGATGCCGTCCTCGTCGTAGGCGCCGGAGGCGGCCTCGTCCTTCTCCTCCGGGATGCCGAAGAGAAGGACGGCGGCGATGCCGAGCCGGTGCGCCTCCGCGGCCTCGGCGCACAGGCGGTCGACCGAGCGCTGGGCGATTCCGTCCAGGCCCTCGAGCGGCCGCTCGACGTCGTCACCGGGGCACGCGAAGAGCGGATAGACGAGGTCGCGCACGTCGACACGCGCCTCCCGCACGAGCTCGCGCAGTGCTGCGGTGCGCCGAAAACGGCGCAGGCGGGTGACCGGAAAGACGCTCATCCTTACGCCAGCAATCTTCGCATGCCGGCTCGAGCCGCCGCGGCAAAGACGAGGGCGAGCCCGAGAAGCCACGCGCCCTCGCGCGCGAGCTTTCCCCATGGATCGCCCTCGTAGAGCGCCGCCTGGAAGAAGCTCACCGCGTGGCTGAACGGGAAGGCTCGTCCTGCCCACCAGGCCGCGCCAGCGGCGCCCTCGGGCACGAGCCCGAGGAGGACGAGCGGAAGGGCGGCGAGGAAGCCGACGAGCACGGCCGTGCGCGATTCCCGGGAGATCGCGCCGACGAGCGTCCCGAAGGCACCGAACGCCGCTCCGGCAACGGCGAGTCCGACCAGGAGCAAGGGTAGGCGCCCCCACGGCTCGCCGCCTTTCACGCCGGCCGCCTCTGCGAGCACGCCGAAGAGCAGGGCAATGGTGAACCCGAGCGCCACGGCGACGAGCGCGGCGAGCGCGATCTTCACCGCCACGAGCTCGCGTAAGCGCACGAGGCCGCGCGCCAGCCTGCCGACGACGTTCTCGTCGCGCTCGGCCGCGAGCGCGGCCGCGGCGAGGAGCACGCAGATGAACGCGAGCGTGAGTCCGAGCGCGTAGGCCTGTATCTGCGCGGAGAGAAGCCACGTGCGCCCGGCGTTCTTGTCTATCTGCAGCTCGATCGGGTTCGCGGTGGCGCGCAGCGAATCGCCGGAGGCGCCGAGAGCGAGCCTCGCTTGGCGCACGAAGGTAGCGAGCTCCCCTGCCCGCGCGGCGACGGTCGGATCGTTCGACGTGCGCCTGATCTCGTCCAGCATCGCCGCGGCGCGGTCGAGCCCGACCACGTCGAAGTCGTTGCCGAGGAAGGTCCCGTGCCCGCCCTGGAGGATGAGCTTGACGTACTCGAGGTTCGCTTTGATGTACGCGTCCTGCAGCCGCCGGTTGAGCGCGTACACGAGCGCCTGGGTCTGTTGCTCGACGCGCCCGGAGAGGCCGCCGCGCGCGGTTTTGAGAATCAGCCGTGGGCTTTCGACCATCCCGCGGAGCTTGGACGCGAAGCCGCGCGGGACGACGATCTCGGCCGAGATCGCTCCGCTCGCAAGCTGATCGTCTGCCTCCCGTTCGGAGAGCGGAACGAGCTCGACGGAGCCTTGCACCTCCGAGATGACGCGGGGCACGTCGAAATGTTGAGCGCCCACCGTCAGGGTGTCCGGCAGGTGGTCGAGGTCGACGAACGCGACGCGGGGGCGGTCATTCGCGTAGCGGAACACCAGCCCCACGAGGGCGGCGAAGATGATCGGATAGAGCACGAGCGCGGTCAGCAGCACCGGCGAGCGGAGCAGCGTGCGGAGGTCTTTCGCCAAAAGCAGTCGGATCTTCGTCACGCGAACACGTCCGCCTCGGGCGCCCGGCGGAACTCTTCGAGCGAGCCGTCGAAGACGAGCGCGCCGTCGAGGAGCACAACGACTCGCGTCGCAAACCGGTCGACTTCCTCGAGGTTCTGTGTGGCGAAGACGACGGCTCCGCCCCGCTCGCGCACGTCGGCGGCCACCTCCCAGAGGCGGCGCCGCTGGCGCGGGTCGAGAGACGCGGTCGGCTCATCCAGGAGAAGCACCTCTGGGCCCGCGAGAAGGGCAATCGCCAAGTTCAGGCGTTGCTGGTTTCCCGCCGAGAGTTGTGCGCTCAGCCGGCCGTCGTCCGGAAGGTCGAGGAGCCGCAGGAGCCGCTCTGCGCGTTCGGACGGATCTGGGACGACCTCGAGACGCGCGAAGAGCTCGAGATTCTCCCGCGGCGAGAGGCGCGCGTAGTGGGCCGGGCTCTGCGGCACCCAGCCGACGCGTGGGCCGGCGCCGTTCCGGCCCGACGAGATCGATCCGGTACTCGGCTCGAGCGCGCCGGCGAGGATGGACAGGAGAGTCGACTTGCCGGCTCCGTTCGGCCCGATCAGGGCGATCGCATCCCCCGCGCGGATGTCCAGGTTGGTGGGCGCCAGCGCCGCGATGCGGCCATAACGGCGCGCGACGCCGCGGGCGCTCAAGAGGACGGCGGTCAGCGTCCGCCGCCCCTGGCAAGCTCACGACCGAGGACGGCGACCACGCCCCGATTATGACGGCGGTACCCCGGCCCTACGATCACGACCGGCAAGCGCCGTCGGATAACGCACGCGTCGTCTCGCTCCGGCCGCCTACGTGGGACTGGTCCTTCGAAACCGACGGCGCGCTCGCCCTCGAGCCCGAGCCGCCTAGTGGTTTGTCAGGCCCGGAGGGCTCGGGTACCGTGCCGCGGATGGCCCGGCCCGAAGCCCATGGCCTCGCTTACCGCGCTGCTCAGCGCGAGGAGACGCGGGCGCGCGTGCGGCGCGCCCGGCGAACCGCCGCGTTACTGGTCGCAGGGTGCGTCTCACTCGTCCTCCTGCTCCTCACCGCCTTCGGCACGGGCGGGGTGACCGCGCAGGAAACGCGCGGACCCGCTCCGGCCGACCGGCTCCTGCCCGCAGGCCCGCCACGCGCCGAGGTCGTTGCCCTGCAGGACACGCTGCGCATCCAGCTCCCGATCAATCAAAACCGGATCACCGCGATCGGCTACCACGCCTCGGGCGCCGACGTCCTCCCCCTCGACCCGGTGGGAACGGAGGCGAACGCGGGGCTGCTGAAGCGCCTCTTCAACCGATTCTTCGGCCAGAACGGGCCCGGCATCCGCTACTACCAGCTGGGGGGCGGGGTCGGCCCGAAGACCGGAGGCCTCGACGTCGGAGCCCCCGTCGGCACAGACGTCTACGCGCCCGTCGACGGCAGCGTCATGGCGATCTCGGACGTGATCGTGGACGGCAAGGCATACGGCGTGCGTATCGACATCCAACCGGCGGGGAACCCGGGCGTGGTCGTCTCGCTCGAGAACCTCAAGCCGGATCCGGCCCTCACGGTCGGCTCGACAGTCGCTGCCGGGCGAACGAAGGTCGGCCAGGTGATCGACCTCTCGACCGTCGAGCAGGCCGCGCTCGCCCGGTACACGCAGGACAAGGGGCAGCACGTCCACATCGAAGTGCGCGCGGCGAGCGGACTCGCGTCTCCCTAGAAGCCGGACGCGCTGAGGATCCTCTTCATCGGAGACGTGTTCGGCCCCCCAGGGCGCCGGGCGGTCGAGGCACGGCTCGCAGGCCTGCGCGAGGAGCTCGAGGTCGGCTTCTGCATCGTCAACGGGGAGAACGCCGCGGACGGCATGGGGCTGACCGCGAAACTCGCCGTGAAACTTCTGGCCGCCGGAGCCGACGTTGTCACTCTGGGCAACCACGTCTGGCGCCAGCGCGATCTCGTGCCGGTGCTGGAGCAGAACGACCGAGTCATCCGGCCGGCGAACCTGCGCGGGCCGGGCAAAGGGCTGACCGTCGGGGCAGCCTTGGACGGGACGCCGGTGGCGGTGGTCAATCTACAGGGCTATCTCTTCCTCGACGTCCCGGTGCACCCGTTCGTAGTCGTCGACGAGGTGATCGAAGAGGCGCGCTCGCGGGCGACGATCGTCGTCGTCGACTTCCACGCCGAGGCGACGAGCGAGAAGGTCGCACTCGCCCGTCTCCTGGACGGCCGAGTGACCGCGGTGATCGGGACGCACACGCATGTCCAGACGAACGACGCGCGCGTGCAGCCGGGCGGGACGGCCGCGATCACGGACGCGGGCATGACGGGCCCGCACGATTCTGTCATCGGCGTGCGGGCGGAGCTGGCCATCGAGCGCATGCGCACGGGAATGCCGGTTCGCTTCCATCCGGCCGACGGCGACGTGCGCATCGAAGGCGTCCTCGTCGAGTGCGACGCGGACGGACGCGCTACGAGCTGCGAGGCGCTGCGTATCTCCGTGCCGTAGCCGCGGTCAGCAGCGCGAACAGCACGAGGAGAAGCAGGTCCCGGACAAGGACGAGCCAGCCGCTCGCTCCGAGTCCGACCACGTGCCAGTAGCGGTATGGGAACCAGAGCTGCGTCACGATGAGGATCACGGCGAGCGTCCCGCAGGCGGTGACACCGAGTCCCTCTGCAACGAGTGGCACGAGCGGCAAGAGCCAGATGAGGAACTGCGGCGAAAGCACCTTGCCGAAGGCGACAAAGGCGGCGACGGAGGCGGCGGCGCCAGCGAAGAGGCGATTGGAATCGGCTTCGCGGGCCCGCGCGAAGACGGTCCAGACGATCACGAGCGCGACGAGCTGGAGAGCGGTCTGCACGCTCGCAAGCGCATCGGGAAGAGATCCCGCGAGATTTTGCGATCCGTGCGTCGATTCGATTCGAGGGTCGTAGAGGCCAACCTGATGCGCGGCGAGAAGGAGGGCAGAGCCGAGGCTCTCGATCTGGAGGGGACGGCGGAGCTGCGCCGAGAAGCTGTGCCCGAACCCGTGTGGAGCCAGGGCGGCGAAGGGAAGCATCACGACCGCGGCGACCGCCAGGAACACCGCCAGGCCGACGGCCGCCTCGCGAACGCCGCGCCGGCGCCAGAGCCAGACGAGCGCGATCGGAGCGATCACCGCCGGGTAGAGCTTCGCCGCCGTGGCGAGCCCGAGGACGCCGAGGCCGAGCCGCCCCCGTCCCGCGGCGAGCGCCGCCACCGCGCCGACCGTGAGCACGGCCGGCCAGAGGTCGAAGCGCGTCAGGATCACCGAGCCGAGCGCCAGGGGCGTGAGCCCCAGGAACGCGGTCGCCCCGTAGAGCCGCGCGGGCGCGGCACTCGCGGCGGCAAGCGCGCTTCCCATGAGGACGACCGCGGCCGCGGCGCACGCCCACATGAGGAGCTCGAACGCAGTCTTGTAGTCCTGCTTGTTCGCCAGCGCGGGAAGCACGAACACGGGCAGCGCTGCCGGGGGATACTCGACCGTGTAGTCGCGGTACGGCATCTCCCCGTCGAGGATCTTCTCGCCGTAGCCCTCGTACACCGGCGTGTCGATGATTTGGTTGCGCTCGTAGAAACCGGCGTGGAGGAGCGCCCACGAGACGGTCAGGAGGACGAGGCCGAGCGCGACCGCTTGCGCGGCGCGGCCGGCCTCAGCCGGTCGGTACGAGCTCTCGGACCGCGCGTTCACGCTCCGGTCCAGTCTCGGGCGCCTCGGCTGCAGCGACGCGCCAGGCCACCGGACCCAGGCAGGCGAAGGCCACGAAGGGGAAGAACCACGCGATGTAGAGGTAGAACCAGTGCGTCAGCACCAACTCGAAGCCGATCGTCAGCGCTCCCGAGAGCGCGGCAAGCTGCACGACGTTCTTGCTTCGCGGGACGAAGTAGACCGCGACGGCGGCGAGAAGCACCGCGATCTTGAGGCCGGTCTGGACGTTGTGGAGGTCCGGAAAGCCCGGGTACTCGTCCCAGTCCCAGATCGAGAACGGCGACGGGCGCGACAGCTGCCAGCCGAACGTCCGGTCCCAGAAGATGCGGGCCGCATGGATCGGATGGGGCTCCAGGAGCAGGATCCAGAACGAAAACGCCGTCGCGACGAGGAAGCCGGCCACGTACGAGCCGCCGTGGCGCCAGGGCCGCCGCCGGTTGGGATAGGACGCCCAAAGCGGGACGAGCAGGAGGGCCGCAAACTTCGTCCAGCCGGCGAGTCCGACGAATAAGCCCCGCGCGGTCGGCGAGGTGACGAACAAGAGGCCCCAGATGAGGAGCGCGGGCATGATGGCGTCGTTCGAGTTCGAGTTCGAGACGTACTGCGTGAACGGATAGGCGGCCCAGGCGAACGCGAGGATGGCGCCGAGAAGCCGGCCGCCGAAGCGAAGACCGAGGAGCGCGAGGCCGATGACCGCGAGGGCGTCCCAGAGGATCGCCGTCAGGTGCGCCGCTGGGAGCCCACTCCAG
>DASQXE010000146.1:0-7117 GCA_035639875.1 Gaiellaceae bacterium
CGCGTGCGCGCCGCCCTCGCCGAAGTCGAGGAGCACCCGCGGGTCTTCGTCTCCGAATGGCTGGACCCGCCATTCGCGGCGGGACACTGGGTCCCCGACATGGTCGAGGCCGCCGGTGGAATGGAGGTTGCCGGGATGTCCGGCGAGCCATCGCATCGCATGCGCTGGACCGACGTGGCCGCGCTCGAGCCAGATGTCGTCGTGCTTGCTCCCTGCGGCTTCGATCTCGACCGCACACTCTCCGAGCTCGTCACGCTCGATCTCTCCGCGAGTCTCCTCGGTACGCCGGCTCGTCAGGAGAGCCGCGTGTTCGCCGTCGACGCGAATGCGAACTTCTCGCGTCCGGGCCCGCGTCTGGCGGACGGAGTCGAGCTCCTCGCCTACCTACTGCACCCGCAGGCCTATTCGGATCCGGGCGCTCCCTGGAGCCGCGTCCGACTCTAATCCACCTGGACCCAGATTTCGCCGTCGCGCACTTCGGCGGGGAAGAGACGCACCGGTTCCTCGCCGAACAGACACGCGCCGGTCTCGAGATCGAACTTCCAGCTGTGGTAGGCGCAGGTCAGCGTGTGGCCGAGGAGGTCGCCCTCGACGAGCGGGTTGCCCTCGTGCGGACACGTGTTCGCGACCGCGTGCACATGGCCGTCGGCGAGGAAGACGGCGATCTCGAGGCCGTTGCGTTTGACCACGGCGCGGCCGTCGGCATCGAGCTCGGACAAGGGCACCCGTAGCCAGGCCACGCGCCTAGAGTATCCTGCCAATGCCGCTCTACCTGCGGGAGTCGGACGTCGAGGAGCTGCTCTCGCCGGAGGACGCGGTAGCCGCGGTGGAGGCCTGCTTCGGACGGCTCGGCCGCGGGGAGGCGGAGAACCGGCCGCGGTTCCGGCTCGGGCTCGACAGCGGTCTCTTCCACGTCATGGCGGCATCCGACGCGGGTCTTGGAGTAGCAGGCCTGAAGACCTACGCGGCCTTCGGCGCTGGGGCGCGGTTCGTCGTCGTGCTCTTCGCCGCCGACCGGCCGGAGGTCCTCGCTCTGATCGAGGCCGATCGGCTCGGCCAGCTCCGCACCGGGGCCGCGAGCGCCGTTGCAGCTCGTTACCTCGCCAAGCCGGATGCGCGGACGCTGGGCGTGATCGGGACGGGCCGGCAGGCCGAGTCGCAGGTCGCCTGCATCCGCGCGGCGCTTCCCGCCGTCCAGCGCGTCGTCGCCTACTCGCGAGACGAGGCTCGACTCGCCGCTTTCTGCGAACGATTCGGCGCCGAGGCGGGCGAGTACAACCGGGACGCCGCCGAGCAGGACGTCGTCGTGACCGTGACGACTTCGAAGGATCCCGTGCTTCGCGGCGATTGGCTCCGCCCCGGCGCGCTCGTCTGCGCGGTGGGCGCGAACCGGATCGAGTCCCGGGAGCTCGACAACGCCGTCGTCGAGCGTGCCGCCTTCGTCTGCTGCGACTCGAAGGCGCAGGCCACGATTGAGGCCGGCGATCTCGTCGAGCCCGTTGAGCGCGGCGTGCTCGACTGGCTCGAGGTGCACGAGCTCGGCGAGGTCGTCGCGGGCGAGACCACGGGCCGCGCTCTCGACACGGACATCGTTCTCTTCAAGAGCCTCGGCATCGCTGCTGAGGACCTCGCCGTCGGCGCGCTCGTCTACGAGCGCGCGCGCGAACGGGGCGTGGGGACAGAGCTCTAGGCTCTTTCGCGGACGCGCTCGGCGGCCATTGCGGCGGTGTCCTCACCGACGCAGCGAATGACGTCCGGGCGCTCGAGCAGCCGCAGCCGCTTTTCTTCGGTGGCGCGGTTCTTCAGGTACGGGTCGTCCAGGATGTCGTCCAGCGACCGGCCCGAGCGGTGCTCGCGGATGATGTACGCGGCCAGCGCCTCTTCCTTGCCGATGCGGCCGCGGGCGGCATCCGTCTTCTCCCGCTTGCCGAAGAGGCGCGAGAAGAAGCCGCCGGCGCGTGGCGCTCGGTCTCCTGGGACGGCCATGCGGCGATTGTATCCTTGCCCCGTGGCGCAGCCCGACGCAGCGCGGTTTGCGGAGCGAATCGTCCACGGAATCGGCGAGGACGGGGCACGCGAAGAGATCGTGATCTGGATCGAGCGGCGCCCCGGCGCGCTGTGGGCGGTTGGCCGTGCGATCAACCTGCGCCACCGATCGAATCCGGTGCCGCGCCAAGACGACTATGTCTTCGAGGGCTACGAGATGGGGGACGCGCTCGAAGCGGCGAACAACGCGCTCACCGACGACCTCGAGGTCTCGGCGGAGGAGGGTGTGAGCGAGAACGTGCGGCGCTTCTCGGAGGAAGAGCTCCTAAAGCCGCTCGAGCGCTGGTTCTTCGGGCACTCGGCCTAGCCTGACACTCCGATTTGCCCCGCGAGCTCGCGCGAAATCGCGTGCTCGCTGCCGTCGACGTCGACCGTGAGCGGGCCGCCGAACGGCTCCGAGCGGCGCATGGTCACGCGTCGTCCGGGGAGGAGCGTGAGGCCGGCGAGATAGCGGAGAAGGTCCGCGTCGCCGTCGGGGATCCGGCGCACGGTCGCCTGCTCACCGGGAACGAGCGCCTCGAGCGAGCGGAGACGGGTCCGGTCGACGTTGAGCCCGGCGTCCGGGATCGGGTCGCCGTGCGGATCGTGCGTGGGGAAGCCGAGCTGCTCGTCCATGCGCGCCTCGAGCTCCTCCGAGATCACGTGTTCGAGTCGGTCGGCTTCTGCGTGGACGGCGTCGATTCCGAGCCCGAGCGTCTCGGCGAGGTACTGCTCGAGCAGCCGGTGGTGGCGAATCACCTCGAGCGCGATCTTCGTGCCGGCTTCCGAGAGCTCGACGCCGCGGTAGGGCGCGTGCTCGGCGAGCCCGAGGACGGCCAGCTTCTTCAGCATCGAAGTGGCGGAGGAGGGGGCGACCCCCATGCGGCGGGCGATCGCCGTCGTCGTCGCACGCTCCCCGGACGCCTGGAGCTTGTAGATCTCTTTCAGGTAGTCCTGAATCGCGACCGAGAGGTCAAGTTTAGACATATCTCAAATTCTAGAGGCCGCGGTTCTCGAAACAGGGGCGCACGCCGGTTGTTAGGTTCCTGCGCCTGGAGATCCGTCTCGGGCATAGTCCGGATCCGGACGACGCGTTCATGTTCTGGGGGCTCGCAGCGGGCGTCGTCGACCCGCGCGGCTTCGAGTTCGAGCACGTCCTGCGCGACATCCAGACGCTCAACGAATGGGCGCTCGAGGGTCGCCTCGAGGTAAGCGCCATCTCGCTGCATGCATATCCGTTCGTGCAGCGGCACTACCTCATCCTCCCCCACGGGGCGAGCATGGGATCGGGCTACGGCCCGGTCGTCGTAGCGAACGAGCCGCTGTCTCGAAACGATCTGCGCGAGGTCGAGATCGCCGTGCCGGGGCGCATGACGACGGCTTTCCTCGTCCTTCGTCTCTTTGTCGGCGGTGCCTATCGCTTCCGCGAAGTGCCGTTCGACGAGATCATGGACGAGGTCAAGTCCGGTCGTGCCGAGGCCGGCCTTCTCATCCACGAGGGACAGCTCACCTACGAACGGCACGGCCTCCAGGCGGTCGTGGACCTGGGCGAGTGGTGGCTGCTCGAGACCGGCCTGCCGTTGCCCCTTGGCATCAACGTGGCGAAACGCGATCTCGGCCCGGAGACGCTCCGCGAGCTCTCGGACGTGCTGCGGGAGTCGATCGCCGCCGGTCTCGACTCGCGCGAGGAGGCGCTCTCCTACGCGCTCCAGTACGGGCGAGGCCTCGACCCACGGCTCGCCGACCGGTTCGTCGGCATGTACGTGAACCGCCTGACCGAGGACTACGGCGACGAGGGCCGGCAGGCGGTCTGCGAGCTCCTTCACCGCGGCGAGCAGATCGGCGCCTTCGACGAACCGGTCCAGGTGCAGTTCGTCTCTTAGGGACAGGTCCGGTGCCAGGCACCGGGACATGGCCGCAGGCATCACGGGTGACGTTCAGGACCGCATGAGGTGGGTCGAGCCGGATCTCTGGCCGGACGTTCCATGCCGTCTGGTCACGACGTCCGAGCACAGGTCCCGGTGCCAGGCACCAAGTCATGATTGGAAAGGACGCGAAAGTACACTGGCGGCGTGGCCGAAGCGGTCATTTTGTCTGCGGTCCGGACGCCGGTCGGGCGCCAGGGAGGCGCGCTCGCGGGGGTTCGGCCCGACGACCTCGCCGCCCTCGTCATCGAGGAGGCGGTCGAGCGCGCGGGCGTTCCCGCGGCAGAGATCGAGGACGTTTACTTCGGAGCCGCCAACCAGGCGGGCGAGGACAACCGCAACGTCGCCCGCATGGCGGCCCTCCTCGCGGGGCTGCCGCAGGAGGTGGCAGGCGTCACGGTCAACCGGCTCTGCGCGTCCGGCCTGACGGCCGTCGTTTCCGCCTGCCACGCCGTGCGCGCGGGTGACGGGGAGCTCTTCGTCGCGGGCGGTGTGGAATCCATGAGCCGCGCCCCGCTCGTCATGTCCAAGCCGGAGTACGGCGACCAGACCGTATGGGACACGACGCTCGGGTGGCGCTTCCCGAATCCGAAGATGGCGGCGAAGTTCCCGCTGGAATCCATGGGAGAGACGGGCGAGAACGTGGCTGAGCGGTATGGGATCACGCGCGAGGATCAAGACGCGTTCGCGCTAGAGAGCCAGCGCCGCTGGGCGGCGGCAAACGAGATGGGTCGCTTCGACGACGAGTTGATCCCGGTCGGGGAGGTGAGCCGCGACGAGCATCCGCGTCCCGACACGAGCGCCGAGAAGCTCGCCACCCTCAAGCCCGCGTTCCGGGAAGGGGGATCGCTGACGGCCGGAAACTCGAGCGGGATCAACGACGGTGCCGCCGCTCTCGTGATCGCGAGCGAGGAAAAAGCAAAGGACCTCGGAGGCCAACCCCTCGCCCGTTTCGTCGGGAGTGCCGTGGCCGGAGTCGATCCACGCGTGATGGGAATCGGCCCGGTTCCCGCGGTCCGCAAGCTCCTGGAGCGTGTCGGACTCGGCGTGGACGACCTCGACCTAGTCGAGCTGAACGAGGCGTTCGCGTCTCAGAGTCTCGAGGTCATCCGCGAGCTCGGTCTCGATCCAGAGCGTGTGAACGTGAACGGCGGTGCCATCGCGATCGGCCATCCACTCGGCATGAGCGGCGCGCGCCTCGTCGTCAGCCTCCTGCACGAGCTGCGCCGCCGCGGCGGCCGCTACGGACTAGCAACACTGTGCGTCGGGGTAGGACAGGGACAGGCAGCGATCTTCGAGAGGACCTAGCGATGGCGATTGCGACAGAACGCGAGTACGGACTGTTCATCAACGGCGAGTCGGTCGAGCCTGCCTCCGGTGAGATCCGCGAGCTGACGGAGCCGGCGACGGGAGCCTCGCTCGCCAAGGCAGCAATGGCGGGGGAGGCGGACGTCGACCGCGCCGTCGACGCCGCCCGCACAGCGCTCGAGGGCCCATGGGCCAAGACGCCTCCGAACGAGCGCGCGCGGCTCATGCATGCGCTCGCCGACGCCATCGTCGCGAATCGTCAAGAGCTCGTCGAGCTCGAGGCCCGCAACGTGGGTAAGGCGATCACGTCGGTGAAAGGGGAGGTGGCGGTCTCCGCGGAGAACTTCCGCTGGTATGCGTCCGTCCTCGGCACGATCGCCGGCCGGGCGACGCCCATCGGCGGCTCCATTCTCGCCTACACGCTCAAGGAGCCGGTCGGCGTCGCCGCGCAGATCGTCCCCTGGAACTACCCGATCATGATGGCGGCCTGGAAGCTCGCCCCCGCGCTCGCGGCCGGCTGCACGATCGTCCTCAAGCCCGACCCGGCCACGCCGCTCACCGTTCTCCGCGTTGCGGAGCTCGCCGCCGAGGTGGGTATCCCGCCGGGAGTCATCAACATCGTCCCGGGGGACGGACCCACGACCGGTGCCTACCTCGTTTCCCACCCAGGCGTCGACAAGGTCGCGTTCACGGGCTCGACGAGGACCGGTTCCGAGATCATGCGGCTCTGCGCCGAGCCCGTAAAGCGTGTCTCACTCGAGCTCGGCGGAAAGAGCCCGAATCTCGTCTTTGCGGATGCCAATCTCGACGACGCGATCCCGTCATCGGTATACGCGATCTACTACGCGGCCGGCCAGAGCTGCGACGCGCGTTCGCGGGTGCTCGTCGAGAAGCCGCTCTACGACGACTTCGTCGCCCGGTTCACGGACACGGCCGCGAAGCTGAAGGTCGGAGACCCGCTCGAGCCCGAGACCCAGATGGGCTCCCTCATCTCCCAGGCACACCGGGAGAAGGTGCACGGCTTGGTCGAGCGGGGCCTGGAAGAGGGCGCCGAGATCGTCACCGGCGGCGAGCCGACGGACGGCGACGGCGCCTTCTACCCGCCCACCGTGCTCGCAGGCGTGGAGAACGGAATGACGGTTGCCCAGGAGGAAATCTTCGGCCCGGTGGTCACCGTCATCCCGTTCGACGACGAGACCGAAGCGGTGCGGATCGCAAACGACGTCAAATACGGGCTGACGGCGACCGTCTGGACGCGGGACCCCGCGCGCGGGCACCGGCTCGCCCGGCAGATCAAGTCGGGCGTAATCGGCATCAACGTGCCGAACACCGCCTTTCCGGGTCTCCCCTTCGGCGGCTACAAGCAGTCCGGCTTCGGCCGCGAGGGCTCGCTGGAGACGATCGAGATGTACCTGGAGACGAAGACCGTGCTCGCCTCGACCGGCACCAAGCCCGTGAACCCCTGGAGTCTCTAGCTCCTAGCGGATCCCGGTGTCGTACTTGACGACCGCCTTCGCGAAGGAGTGCCGGCGAACGATCACGTCGACGGGCTTACCCGACTCGGTCATGAGGATGTAGTGCCCGGGCGCGATGCGGACGACGAAGCGGCGGTCCGAACCTGAACGCACGGTCTGCAGGACCTTCCGCGCGCTTTCGGCCCGAGCGGCCAAGGAAGGCCGTTCGGCGCCGTTGTAGACTCGGCGAATGTCGCTGCGAGGGCGAAGCGCTACCGATCGCGTTCTAGCCGACCGGGAGCGCTATGTGGCCGCCGGCGTCGCGACGCCGCCGCTCGTCGTCTCGCGCGCCGAGGGTGCCCATCTCTGGGACCTCGACGGGCGCGAGTACATCGATTTTGCAGG
>DASQXE010000147.1:0-16041 GCA_035639875.1 Gaiellaceae bacterium
TTGGCGATGCCTACGGCGCGAAGGAGTGGCGGGAGGGCACGGGCGACGACGAGGTCGCGTTGCGCACAGAGCGAATCGAGCGGCGGATCTGCCGGGCCGTCGCCGAGTTCTCGTTCCGCCAGGCCGAGCGCGTCGGCGCGAAGGTCTTCGGCGGCCCCAAGTACACGGTCAGCCCGGTGTACGAGGGGATGCTGAAGGAGGAGATGGACGCGGCGGCGGAGCGGCATCCCGACGTGCCGTACGAGCCGCAGCTGATCGATGCCACGTTCGCCCTTCTCGTCAGCGCCGCCGGCGAGCCGCTCGTCATCCCCGCTCTCAACCGCGACGGCGACATCCTCTCCGACCTCGTGCTGCCGCTCTTCGGCTCCATCGCCGGATCGGAGTCGCTCCTCGTCGCGTTCAACGAGGACTACACGCCGCGGGCGCTGATGGCCGAGGCTGCCCACGGGACCGCCCCGGCTCTGCAGGGCAAGAACGTGGCCAACCCGATGGCGATGATCCTTGCCGCCGCCGCTCTGCTCAGCCACATGAACGATCAGGCGGCGCCTGCAGCAGGACGCGCCATTCGCGAGGGATCGTTGGAAGCCGTCTCCGCGGGCACACGCACCGCCGACCTCGGGGGACACGCTTCGACGACCGAGTTCACGGACGAGGTCATCTCGCGCGTGCACTCAAAGCTCGATGTCTGGGCGACGCTGAGCGATTGATCGCGAAGCTCAAGGCGTACTTATGGTCGATCGACCCGCGGCTCCCGCCGTCCGTCTGGACGATGGAGGCGGGCGGTCTAGTCAACGCGTTCGGGACCGGGATCACCTACCCGTTCGTCGTCATTTACCTGCACAACGTGCGCGGCATCTCGCTTGGAACGGCGGGGCTCGTGCTTGCCACGAACGGCGCGATGAGCTTCGCCGCCAGCCCACTCGCGGGAACGCTGTCGGACAAGATCGGCGGCCGTCTCACCCTCGCGGGCGCGCTCGTCCTGATGGCGATTGGGATCGGCTCCTTCCCGCTCGTCCACGAGCCGTGGCAGGCCTTCGTCGCCATGGTGGTGGCCGGTGCGGGTAACGGTGGCTTCTGGCCGAGCCAGTCGACGATGCTCGTCGGTCTCGCGCCGGAGGCACGGCGTCACGCGGCGTATGCGCTGCAGCGCGTCTCCCGCAATCTGGGCATCGGCCTCGGCGGCCTGACCGGCGGCCTCATCGCGACGACCGCCAACCCGACCAGCTTCACGGTGCTCTTCGTCGTTGACGCGGCCACCTTCCTCGCCTTCGTCGCCGTCCTCCCCTTCGTTCCTGATCCCGAGCTTCCACCCGAGGACGAGGGCACGCAGCCCGGGCGCTACCTCGACGTTCTCCGCGACCGTCTGCTACTCGGGATCGTTGGGCTGAACGTCGTCTTCGTGTCCGCGGGCTACGCGCAGATCGAGCTGATGCCGGTCTTTGCGAAGAACGAGGCCGGCGTCACCGAACGCCAGATCGGGATCATCTTCCTCGTCAACACCCTGGTCATCGCCCTGGCGCAGCTTCCTATCGCTCGCGCCCTCGAAGGCCGACGCCGCATGCCCGCCCTGGCTCTCATGACCGTCCTGTGGGCGGCCTCCTGGCTGATCGTCCTCGTCGCGGGCGCCGCCTTCGAGGCTTCCACGGCGGCGGCCGTCCTCGCAGGAGCAGGGATCGTCTTCGGCCTCGGCGAGTGCTTCCAGGGGCCGACCCAGGGCGCGCTCGTGGCCGACCTCGCGCCGCCGCGCCTGCGCGGCCGCTACATGGCGCTCTCCACCATCTCCTGGGAGATCGGCTTCGTCGTGGGCCCGGCGATCGGCGGCTTCGTACTCGGCCGCGACCCGCTCGCGCTCTGGCCGCTCGCAGCCTTCATGTGCCTCCTCGCGGGCGCCGGGGCACTTGCGCTCGAGCGCGGCATTCCGCCACGCCTACGCCTCACGCCAGCCTAAGAGCCACCGTAGACGCTCCGGCACCGTGTCGGCTTCCTGCTCGTGGTAGGGCGAAGGGAGCGCGGAGACGATTCGGTCCCAGGACAATGCCCGGCAGACGGAGCCCATCCAGAGGGCGGAAGGAATTGCCGGGCGCAGCTCGTCGAGGGGACGAAACTGGGTCCACGGCTCGAGGTAGGCGTCGCGAAAGCGGTCGAGGTCCGACGACTCGAGCTCGACTCCCAGCCGGTGCGCGAGCACCGCAAAGGTGACGAGAAGCGTGAAGAACGGGTGCGAGACGCACGAGTCGCCCCAGTCGAAGAAGAGGAACCTGCCGTCCTGCACGAACACCTGCCCATCGTGGAGGTCGTCGTGCTGGATCGTCTCGGCCAAGCCCAGGGCCGCCAGCTGATCGCCGAGATGAGCGACGCGCGGCACGAGTCCGCGGACGCCCGCGGCCTCCTCTGCGCTCAGTCCGAGATTCTCGGCCCGAGCGGCGAGCTCCTCGAACTGAGCTGGAAGGCCGACCAGCCGGCGGTCCGGCGCACCGGTCGCCAGCAGCCGCCCCTGGTCGCCCGTCAAGTCGATCTGAAGCTCGGCGTAGCGCGGGAGGATCTCCACCCAGACGCCGTGGTCGGTCCCGTCGACGAGCCCGCGGAGGAGCTCGCCCCCGTCCACTTGCAGCATCCAGCCGCGCTCCGGTTCGACGGCGAGGAGTCGCGGGACGAGGTCCGGCCGTCGCTCGGCCAGGATCTGCACGACCGCAGCCTCATAGGCCTGCGCCGACATGTTGGCCTTGAACCAGAGGTCGCCGGTGTCAGTGGGGATCCGCAGGACCGTGGACCACGGCCGCACGTGCGGCTGCGAAATCTCACCGGTGCGACGGATGCCGAGGCGGTCGAGCTGGGCGTGGATCCAGTCCGAGACCTCCGCCAGCCAGCGCGGCTCGGTCCAGACGAGCGAGCTATTCAGCGCGCTGATCTAGAGGTGGGTTTTGGACGTTCAACGTGGGGGAACCCAGGGTTCCCCCACGAGCCCCCTCCTTAACTCCGCTCTTCAAGGGGTGGATTTTGGACGTTGTGCTCCGTCGCGTACTCGTCGACGAGCTGGTTGATGGTCTCGGCACCATCACCGTAGGCGTAGTTGATCTTCACGAACGGCTCCCATTTTTCGGGGAGCGCATCCTCGGGAAAGATCGCCTCGACCGGGCACTCCGGTTCGCACGCCCCGCAGTCGATGCACTCCTCCGGATCGATGATGAGCATGCGATCGAAGGTGTGGATGCAATCGACGGGACAGACGTCGACGCAGGACAGATCTTTGATGTCGATGCAGGGCTCGGCGATGATGTAGGTCACGGCGCCGAGTCTACGTGACGAGCTCCTCGACGAGTTGCGGGGCCCGCTCCGCCAGCGCCGACCGTACGACCACGCGATCGAGCCCCGCCGCCTGGGCGGCGCGGAGGCCGGCGGTGTCGGTGTGCGTGGTGAATCCGAGGATCGGGATGTCCGGGTAAGTCTCGGCCACCTCGTCCGCGTCCACGCGCGCGAGATCGCAGATCACGAGGTCCGGTGGGTCGACGCTGTCAGTCGTGATGAGGCGGTGCTCGCCGAGCAGCGCGTCGAGCTTGCCTCGGAAGAAGAGATCGACCCCAACCAGCAGGATCGTCGCCACGCGCGGCAGCCTAACACCCCAAACGGCTGTAGAACAGGCCCGCTTGCTAGCGTTCGGCGCCGATGACGGTCGACGAGCTCGTCACGGTCGCGCGCGTCGAGGACGTCCCCCCGGGGAAAGCGCGCATGGTCACCACGGGCGACGTCGAGCTCGCCGTGTATCACATCGACGGGCGCTTCTACGTGACGCAGGCGCATTGCCTCCACCTCGGCGGACCGCTCGGCGACGGCGTGCTCGACGGTCACGTGATCACCTGTCCGTGGCACGGCTGGCAGTACGACGTCCGGACGGGCGAGAACGAGTTCGACCGGGCCATCGTTCTCGAGACCTTCGAGGCGGTCGTCGAAGACGGCGACGTCAAAGTCGCATTCTGAGCCGGACCACGAGCTGGAGCGCGGTCTCCTACTGATCGAGGCCGGCGAGTATTTCGCCGCCCACGAGGTCCTCGAAGACGTCTGGCGGGCGGCCGAACCGGAGGAGCGCGACTTCTTCCAGGGCCTCGTACATGTCGCCGTGGCGTGGTACCACGCCCATGTCACCGGCCGCCGAATCGCCTGCGAAAGCCAGCTCGAGAAGGCAGCGCGACGGCTGGCCGCCTACGCGCCGGACCACCGCGGCTTAGACGTGGCGGACGTTCTGCGCCAGGTCTCGGCGGCGCGCTTTCCCGACCTCGCTAGACCCCGATTCCGAAGAACTCGAACATCCGGTTGAAGCCGACCCGGATCCACCAGAAGCGGTCGAAGAAGAGCAGGAGGCCGAGCGCGACGAGCACGGCGCCGCTCACGATCCGCAGCGCTCCGTAGCGGTCGCGCAGCCAGCGCGATGCGCCCATGGCGCGGTCGAAGCCGATCCCGACGAGGACGAACGGAACGGCCAGGCCGGCCGAGTAGACGAGCAGGAGGAGCGAGCCCTGCGCCGCCGTGCTTCCTTGACTGGCGAGCGCGAGGATGGAGGCCAGCACGGGCCCGATGCAGGGAGCGGCGCACACGCCGAAGGCACCGCCCAGCAGAGCGCGGGATCCACGTCTGCGCACCTCCTGCACGAGGCCCGGCGCCGCCATCCGGTCGAGCCAGGGGAACGGGATGAGGCCCAAGAAGGCAAACCCGACGACGACGATGACAACGCCGGCGACCATCGACAGCAGCTTGGGGTCGTCGAACAGGCCGCCGGCGGCGCCGGCCGCGGCGCCGAGCCCGACGAAGACGGCCGTGAAGCCCGCGATGAACGGGAGGCTGGACGCGACCACGCGCCGTCCGCCGACCCCCACCTCCCTTCCCGACACGGCTGACAGATAGCCGGGGACGAGCGGCAACACGCACGGGGTCACGAACGAGAGCAGGCCCGCCGCGAACGCGAGCGGGATCTTGGTCTCCATCAGGCGTCGAAGCGGGCGAGTTCTTCGTCCACGCGGCGCTCCAGCTCAGGATCGAGCGGCGGACGCCCGTTCGCCGAGGCGTCAGCCGGAACCGGCTCCGGACGGTCCCTGCTCCAGCGGCGGGCGAGGAGCCCCACGGTGACGGCGCCCGCGGCGATGCCCACCAGCGGCAGCACCCATGCGAGCAGGTTGAAGCCGCGCTTCGGCGGCGCTGCGAGCACACTCTCGCCGAACTGCGCAACGAGCTTCGCCTCGATCTCGCTCTTGGTGTCCCCGGCCGCGATCCGCTCGCGGATGAACGTCCGCATGCGGTCGGCGATCGGCGACGTCGACAGGTCGAGCGTCTCGTGGCAAACCGGGCAGATGACCTCCTTCTCCACCTCCGCCAGCGTCGGATGCGCCTCGCTCGCCCGCGCCGCGCCGGCGGCGACGAGCGCAAGCAGTGCGAAGAGGAAGGCGAGCCTGCTCACGATTGGAGCGCCAGGCGCACGTAGCGCTCGAGGTCCGCGTCCGAGACGGGCCCCTCGATGTGCCTGCCGACCAGGCGCCCGCGCCGGTCGACGAACCAGGTCTCCGGGAAGCCGGAGATCCCGTAGTGGCCGAGGGTGGAGCCGTGCTTATCGCGGAGGATCGGATAGGTGAGCTTGTAGCGGTCCACGAAGCGCTTGGCGTCGAAGTCGAAGTCCTGGGCGTCGATCCCGAGCACGACGACGCCGTCGTTGCGGTTCTGTTGCCAGAACGACTCGAGGCGCGGCGACTCCTCCTTGCACGGCTCGCACCACGAGGCCCAGAAGTTGAGCACGACGGCCTTGCCCCGCAGGGACGCGAGGGAGATCGTTCCCTTTCCGTCCAGGCGATCGAGCGTAAACGATGGTGCGAGAGGCCGCCGGCCCGCGTTCACCTTCGCGCCCAGCGCTCGTCCCTGGTCCGTGCGGACGACCTGCCAAGTGAGGAGGGCAACGAGGAGAGCGACCACCAGGACGGCGGCCGCCTGGAGGACGGTCTTGCCGCGGCGCGCCATGACGCGCGAAAACTCTAGCTAGGCCGCGACGATGAAAACGGGTGTACCTATGCGGACACGGTCGAACAACCATTCCGCGTCCGGGATGCGCATGCGGATGCAGCCGTGCGAGGCGGAGTAGCCGATCGAGGCGGCGTCCGGGGTGCCGTGGATTCCGACACCCCACGCCGAGAGCCCCATCCAGCGGGTGCCGAGCGGATTCCCCGGCCCCGGCGGGATCGGGCTCGCACCCGCGGCCCAGCTCGAATCGGGTGGATACCACCACGGATTCCGCTGCTTGACGGCGATGTAGAAGTGGCCGAGGGGTGTCGGGTACGCGGGCATTCCGACAGCGACCGGAAAGGTCCGCCAGTAGCGCATCACGTCGTACAGGTACAGCCGGTGCGAGCCACGCCGAATGACGATTACCGGGCCGAAGTTCGCTCGCGTGATCTCGGGCAGCAGCCGGCGCGAGGGGAGCCTGGCCGGCCCGCGCTCGTGAGCGGCCAGGAGGCGGCGGATGAGCGCGCGCGCATCGCGCTGCTCCAGCGCATAACCGGCCCTCGGCCGCGTCACATACGGGCGGAGATCGCGGAGAAAGACGCGGGAATCGACCGCCGGACGCCGATAGCGCGCCGCCTTGCGGGCAACGTAGGCGCGCAACGTCGAACTGTTCACCGAGACTGGAAGAGGAAGAGCCTGTGAAGGCGTGGCTGCGAGCGCGGCCGCGATCACAGTCCGCAGGTTGACCGAGGCGCCGACTCGACTAGGCGCGGAAGTCCACGTGTGGCCGTGGAACGTGAAGGTGAACGGACGGGCGAAGAACGCGTGCAGCGCCGTCCTCGCCTCGTCGGCCGTCAGGCCGCCGACGGAGGCCCCCGCGACGGTGACCCCGTCGGCGATGACCGGCGGCGGCACGACCGTGGTTGTCCCGTCCGTCGAGGTCGCGCCCGTCGACGTTACGTCCGTCGACGTCGTATCCGTCGAGGTCGAGGTCGTGGTCTCTTGCGCGTAGGCCGTCGCCGTGCCGAGGCCCGCGACGAGCATGAGCACCACCACGGCCCCGCGCATCGTGTGCGCGATCCTAGACATGTGGACTGGCGGAGAACAGACGGGGATCGTTCGCGATCACGCCGTCCACTCCTGCGGCAAGCACTCGCGCGAGCGCATCCTCGTCCTCGACCGTCCAGGCGAGGACTGCGGCCCCGATGCCATGACAGCGCTCCACGAGCCGCCGGCCGACCAGGGCATGGTGGAGCAGCGCTGCGTCGGCCTGGGCGCGAGCGAGCAATCCGGCGATGCGCGCCGGAAGCGTACGGCGCAAGCCCGCAAGCCCGGCCCGGATAAGCGGCTGAAAGGCCGGACGCTCCGCGATGCCGGCGCGGTCGTACGGATACGAAAGCCCGGTCGTCAACCGCGGCTCGAGCTCCTTGAGCTCGCGCAGGCTCCGGGGGCGAAACGAGGCGACGGCCGATCGGTCGAGCAGATCATGATCACGGAGAGCACGAACGACGGCGCGCTCGACGCCCATCGACTTGAGATCGACGATCACGCCGGCTTCGCTCTCCGCAATGAAAGTCAGCGCGGCCTCGAGGGCCGGACTGTCGGGGGTCAGCTGAACTGGCGAATGCGCGAGAGCGAGCGAACCCGTTTCCTTCACCGAGGTCACATCGATTTCGACCAGATCGACGCCGTGATCGATCGCGGCTGCGAGAGATGCGAGCGTGTTCTCGGGGGCAAGCACCGGCGCGCCCCGGTGGCCGATCTTGAGCACGGCGCCCTCCCGGCGCAGATTCACGGGCGCGGTCCGGTCGGAAGCGGCTGCTCGTCCACGCGGCCCGCGCGCGCGATGAACTCGACCAGCATGCGATCCGTGAGCCATTCGACAGGCGCATGGTCGTCGGTGAGCGTCTCGGCGTCGGCGTGGACAGCCTGCACCTCGCGGCGGAAGAGCGGCACGAGCGACCCCGCGGCGGGATTCATGCGGCCGACCCGCCGCAAGAGCTCCGGGCGCGACAGCGGCCGGTCGAGCCCCAGCACGAGCTCGCTGAAGCGAAGCGGCTTCCAGCGCCACGCCTGCGGAAATGCCGCCAGGACCGTGCTCCCGATCGCATGCGACAGCCGGTCGTCCCCGGGGACCGCGGCGACGTTGAGGGCAAGCACGCCGCCGGGGTTCAGATGCGCGCGCGCCAGCTCGAAGAACTCCTTCGTCGCCAGGTAGAAGGGAATGTACGGCTGCCGGTAGGCGTCGACGAGGATCGCGTCGTAGCGCTTGTCCGTGCCCTCGAGGTACGGCCGCCCGTCTGCGGTGATGACGTGGAGGTTCGGGTTGTCGCCGAGGCCGAAGTACCGGCGCCCCACCTCCGTCACCTTGGCGTCTATCTCGACACCGTCGATCTGCGCGTCCGGATACAGCTTCCCGTAGGCGCGCGCGATCGTGCCGCCCGCGTTCCCGATGATGAGCACGCGGTGGACAGGGTGCCCCACCAGAGGTGGTACGACGAGGAACATGTCCCATTCCCCGCCCGTGAAGACCGTGTTCGGGTACCAGAGCGAATGCGCGACGACGCCTTCGTTCAGCCTGAGGACACGGGAGCCGTCCGGGTGCTGGACGACCTGGATGTACTGATACGCCGACTCGGTCTCGTACAGCCGCCCGTCGGAGGCTTTGATCGTTCCTGCCGGGATGAAGAGAAGGGCGGCGACGCCAAGCGTTACGAGCTGCCAACGGTTTCCGAGCACGAGCGCGCCCGCGAGGACGAGCAGGGCCGCGGAGCCGAGCATCGTCCGTTGCGTCCCGACCAGCGGGATGGTGAGGATCGCGGACGCGAAGGTGCCGACGATGCTTCCGATCGTCGAGAGCGCGTAGAGACGGCCCGCCACCGTCCCGGCCTCCTCCACCTCTTCGAGCGCCAGCCTGATCGCAAACGGCGAGACCATGCCGAGGAGCGTGACCGGGAAGACGAAGAGCGCGACCGCGGCGAAGAACGAGCCGACGACAGCCCCTACGGAGACGGCGTCGAGCTCGCGCACCGCGGCGCCGAGGATCGGCCGCGACACGAAGGGCAGCACCGCGATGAAGAGCGCCGCCGCGAGCACGATGCCACCGAGGAGGCGCGGGTCTGGCCGGCGATCGGCGAGCTTCCCGCCCAACCAGTACCCGAGCGAGAGGTAGACGAGGATCAGGCCGATGATGTTCGCCCAGACGATCGTCGAGCTCCCGAAATAGGGAGCCAGCAGGCGAGACGCGGCGATCTCCGTCGCGAGCGTGCCCGCCCCGCCCATGAACACGAGGACGCCGAGCCGCCTCCTGCTGATCGCCCGCGTGAGCGGCGCGCTCGCTGTCGCTACCGCCTCGCTCACGGCCGGCACCCGTTCAGGACGTCAACCGCAGGCAGACGAGCGCGCAGTCGTCGCCGAGGTCGCCGCCGGCGAAGCTTCGGCATTCGGCGAGGATCGCCTCCGCGAGCTCCTGTGGGTCGAGTCCTGCCCGCTGGCGGAGGAGGCTGTCGAATCGCCGTTCCCCGTATAGCTCGCCGTCGTGGCGCGCCTCGAGCACGCCGTCCGTGTAGAGGACGACCGTGGCGTCGGCGTCGAGCTCCACGGTCTGGGCCGCGTATTCCTGCCTCGGCTCGATCCCGAGCGCGAGTCCGCGTCCCGCAACGGGCTGGACCTCGCCGTTCGGCCGGAGGACCTTAGCGGGCGGGTGTCCGGCGCTCGCGCAGGCGACCGTCCGCGAGGCGGGGTCGATCAGTACGTAGAGCATCGTGATGAACTTCCCGGGCCCGATCTCGTCGACGATCACCTCGTTTACGCTGGCGAGGAAATCGGCCGGTTCGGGGTGGCGGCGTGCCAGGGCGCGGAAGCTGAACTTGGCCATCGCCATGTCGGCCGCAGCTCCGATCCCCTTACCCGTGACGTCGCCGAGGATGACGGCCAGACGTCCGTCGTCGAGGGGGAGAAAGTCGTAGACGTCGCCACCGACGTCGACGCGCGCCGCCGACTCGTACACGTGCCCCACCTGCAGGCCCGGGATCGCCGGCGGCTCTGTCGGGAGGAGCGAGCGCTGCATCATCTCGGCGAAGTCCTTCTGCTGCTGGTAGAGCCGCGCGTTGTCGATGGCGAGCGCCGCCTGCTCCGCCACAGTCATCGCCGCGTCCACGGTCTCGCCGTCGAGCGGACGGGCGGGGTCGAGCGAGAGCAAGGTAAGGGTGCCGAGAATCTCGCCGGGCTTCGCCAGCGGGAGGACCGCGGCGGTCGACCCCCGGGCCAAGAACGGCTCCAGGAACCGGTGCGCGTCGTCGCCCTTCGCCATCCCGGGCGCCAGGAGCAGCGGGCTCCCCGACCGGAGGAGGCGCCGCGCCGTCAGCGCCGTCATCGGCTGGGGTCGCCCGAGGAGCGTCGACGCGGTCTCGTTGAGCTTCGGATCGGCCACGTGGATCGCGCGCATCTCGAGGACCTCACCTCGCTCGTCCGGCATGCGGATAGCGGCCGCGTCGACGTCGAAGAGCTCGACCATCGTCTTCGCCACGGCGTCGAGCGTCGTCTGCAGCGAGAGACTCTCAGTGAGCGAGTGCGAGATCTCGTAGAGACCGCGGAGCTGCCGCGCCGAGCGTCGCTCCGACGCGAGCGTGCGCTCGAGACGCTCGCCGAGCTCCTTCGCGCGCTCGTGCAGGCGCGCGTTCTGCACGGCCACCGCGAGCTGGCTCGAGAGCGCGAGCAAGAGCCCCTCTTCCCCCTCCCGGTACGGCCTTGGGCGCGTCTTGAACACCCCGAGCGCTCCGATCACCTCGTCGTGGACGACGAGGGGGATGAACAGGACGCGACGGATCCCGGTCGTCTCCCAGCTCGCCTCGAGTCCGCTCAGTCGAGCGTCACGGCGCATGTCTTCGATGAAGACGAAGCCGCGACCGCGGAAGGGGCCCAGTGCGAGCTCGAGGAGGCGTTCGGCGAGATCCGTCTCCTCGCCCTCGAGTCCCCGGGAGGCGGCCGCAGTCAGGCGCTCACCTTCGCGCAGGTAGACGGCGACGTGGACGCTGCCGGTCAGCTCGGCGATGCGCTCGACCGCCGTCTCCAGCGTGTGGGCCAGCGACAGCCGAGCGATCGCCTGACTGACGACGCCGATGACCGTCTGCGAGCGCCTGAGAGCGTGCATGATCAAGCCGACGCGTCGGCTACGGCGCAGCGCGAGGGCCGCGCGCGCGGCGAAGGGCGAGAGCAGCCCGAGGTCCTCGTTGCCCGGGCCGCCCTCGCCAAAGTAGAGCTGCAGCGCTCCCACGGGCGGCTCGCCGAGCGGCAGCGTGGCGATCCGAGAGCCGTCGTCGGTCGCCGTGCTTCCCGCGACGACGCCGCGCGGGCGGTCCTGGAGTGCGGCCAGGGTCTGCTCGATGGCCTCCCCGACCGGCGTGCGTCCGCCGAGGCCGAAGGAGGCGAGGAACGTCGGCGGCGCGTCGGCCTCGATCCGCCACAGGGCCGCGCCGTCGGCGCCGGTTGCCTCCGCAGCAATCCGGACGACGTGCTCCGCCGTCTCCGTCTCGTCGGCGCCGGCAGCCAACGCCTCGCCGAAGAGCTCGAGGGAGGCGGCGCCCGGATCGCGCGTCCCGTCTCCGCCGACGGACGCCCGTTCCAACCGCACGGCGATGCCGACGTGGGCGGCGGCCAGCCGTCCCAACATCCTCTCGCGAGGTGAGAGCTCGCCGCCCGACCGATAGAGCTCGAGCGTCGCGGCGGGGCGGTTCCCGACGACGAGGGGATAGATCGTCACGACGTCGGCGTGCACCCGTCGCGCGACGCGCGCGAGCGGTGCGGGGAGCTCGCGCGCATCGAGCTCGCGTTCGTCCGGCGGCACCGCCGCAGCCGGAAGGCGCGTGCCCTGGAGCTCGGCGGCGAGGGCCGCCGAGGCCGCGTGGACCCCGCGCGCGACAAGATCGGATCCGGGAGCGGCGGCGGTTCGCGCAATGGCGACCTCGGCGTGCGTCGCGGCCGCGATCGCCTCCGCGAGCGCCGCGAGCGCCGGTCCGACGGGGCCGTCGTCGAGCAGGTTGCCGGCGGCCGCGGCGAGCGCTTCTATCGACCCGGGCTCGAGCTCGTGTGTGACCCCGGCCATACCAGGAATTATGGCCGTCGCGCGTCGCCGCGACTGCCCGGAAGTCTAAAATCGCCACCCATCGGTTCCCCGGCTCCCAAACGCCCGCTCGCAGAAGACCCACCGATCGACCCGGGGGCGGTCGAGCGCCGGTTCGCCCGTGCCCGGGCGCGGCGACGCGCGCGTATCGAGCACAAGCGCGAACTCCGGCGCGCGCGCCTGCGATTCCTCGTCCTCTTCGGCATCCTGGTCTTCGTGACGCTCTTCCTCGCGCTCTCGATCTGGCAGAAGATCCAGGACGCGTTCGGGATTTGAGCGCCCCGCCTCGCCCACGGCCGGGCTTTTCTCCCGGAACCCTGCGCAGCCCCGGGGAAGGACTCGCGTGGCTGGGAGGCCTCGTGCTCTCCCTCAGCGCCTTCACGAGCTGGTACACGGTCGCCAACGAGGGCTACACCGCGTCCGTGACCGCCTGGCATACAGGCGCTCTTGGCAAGCTCATCTTCTTCGTGGGCCTCGCCGTCCTCGGCCTGCTCGTCCTGCGCGCGACGGGCTTCGAACTGCCGCCTAGCATCCCGCTCGGCTGGGTGATCGCCGGCTTTGGCGCCGTGGGGACGTTCCTCGTTCTCATCCGGCTCATCTCCATTCCCGACGACTTCGCCCCCGCGGGTCGGAGCATCGGCATCTGGATCAGCCTGCTGGCGGCGCTCCTGCTGATCGCGGCCGGTCTTCTGAAGTCGGCCGAAGAGCTCTGACGTGCGCACGGACGAGGGCGATTCCGGCCAAGCCGACGGCGGCACCGAGCGCAGCTCCGACCAGCACGTCGGAGGGGTAATGCACACCGACGTAGACGCGTGAGAAGGCGATCGCAATCGCAAGCGCGAACACGAACGGAGCGGCGCGGGGCAACAGGTAGACGAGCACGACGGCGCCGGCGAAGCTCGTCGCGGCGTGACCGGAGGGCATGGACTGCCCGACGGTCGCGCCGATCAGCTTGTGCGCCTCGGGAATGGTCTCGAACGGCCGCGGCCGTCCGGTGGCAGCCTTGATCCCGAGCGCGATCAGATCGGCCGACCACACGCACGCGGCCGTAAGCCCGAGCGCAAGGGGGCCGCTTCGCCTGGCCCGGAGAGCGATCGGAAAGGCGAGAGCAATCCAGACGAGGCCCGCGTAACCGATGAAGGACAGGCCGACGAAGACCGGGTCGAGCCATCCCACACGGTGCTCGACGACCCAGAGGAAAACGCTACGGTCTACGCTCGTACGAGCTGCTTCGTCGACTCGATGAGCTGTTGCGGGTCGAACGGCTTGCCGATGAACGCCTGCGCCCCGCGCTCCGTGGCGCGCTCGGCGGTCGGCTCGTCGGCCTTGCCGCTGAACATAATCACGGGAATCGTGCCCACGCCGTGCCGCTCCTGGACACGGCGCAGCATCTCCCACCCGTCCATGCCCGGCATCATCACGTCGAGGAGGATGAGATCGGGCGATTCCTCCTCGAGAGCGGCGAGTCCAGACTCGGCGTCCGCCGCCTCGCGGACGGCGTAGCCGTCCATCTCTAGGTTGACGCGGACGAATTCGCGCAGGCGCTCGTCGTCGTCGACGACGAGGATCAGGGGCGTGCCGCGCGAGGGCGCGCTGCGCGAACCGGACAGGAAGGCGTCGAGATCGCTCCGGCGGAAGCGCCTATGCCCGCCGGGGGTGTAGAACGCGGGCAGGCGCCCGCCGTCGGACCATTTGCGGATCGTGCTCTGCGCCGCACCCAAGTAGTTGGCCGCCTGGCCTAACGTCAGCCAGTCGGGCCCTCCCCCCGCCTGCCCGCCACGCGAACGCCTGCGTTGTCCGTGGCTGGCCATCTTGTCTCGAAAAGCTACCAAACTCTGCACTTTCTTCCCTCACGGATTTGAAAGCGTAACGGTCACCGTTTGTTGCGGCGTGACCGTGGTTGGAACGAGGGTCCGCACGAAAGTCTGCCCACCGCTCCCCTGGTCGTCGTTGAGGGCGCGGCCGACGGAAAGACCGGCGAAGAAGACAACTGCGAGTAGGATCAGGCCGCCGGTCCAGCGCGCCAGGCGCCGCCGCCTCCGCCTGCGCCGTGCCTGCGCGCGCTCGCGCGACCGCGACCTCGGCCGGCCCAGCTCCTCCATATCAGGGGCGGTAGTCGCTTGCGCCCTGCGCGTAGCGGGCAAACGCTGCGTCCTGCACGAGGGCGGTGTCGCGGATGCCGGCCCGCGCGCGGGGGAGCGCCGAGCTCCGGATGACGTCCCGCACCCAGTCCTCCGCGCCCTCGTACAGCGCGGCCAACTCGCTCAGCGTGAACGTCTGTCCGAGCCTGCGGCGCAGCTCGCTCGTGACGGCATCGATGAGGTGGTCGAGGTGGCGCGAGCGGGCCGTGTCGATGCCCTCGGCGGCGAGACGGCGCTTGCCCTCCTCCCACTGATGACGCTTGGCGGGGAGACTGCTCACACGCGCTCACTACCCGCGAGAGCGGCCTCGCAACGCGCGTCCGGGCACCAGCGTTCTTCGATCTCGTCGAGGATCCGGTCGCCGAGCTGGTAGTCCGGGCGTGCGAGCGCGAAGGCCGCGTGGGCATGCAGGCACTTGAGGTTCCCCGGCCGACGTGTGCCGGCTATCCCTACGGGAAGCTCCGGCCGCAGCCGCCGCTGCTCTGCGTCCGCCTGTTGCAGGCTCCGACGCAAGCTGGAATCCTCGGCTGCCGCCCGGGAAAACCGCTCGACGCCGCCGGCCGCCTCGAGGCGCGAGATTCCGGCCACGAGCCAGGGACAGGTCAGGTAGTACGTCGTCGGAAAGGGAGCCCCGTCGGCCGAGTACGGGTCCTGCTCCGTAACCGCAGGAAAGCCGTGCGCGCAGCGAACGGCCACCTGCCGGAAGGCGCGGGCGGGACGGCCGAGCTGCCAGGAGACGACCATTTCGTCGTCCACCAGATCATCGTACCGAGGCCCTCCTCCACTCCTCGACTCCCTTGACGATGTAGAGACGCTCTCCGGGGCGAACCAATCCGATTCGCCGCGCCTCCCGCTCGATGAACAAGTCCTTGCCGGAGAGGGCGAGCCGCCGCTCGAGCTGCACGTTCTCGTGCTCGAGCGCGGCCAGGTCGGCTCGGCGCTCCTGTACGCGGGCTTGGGCGGCCTCGTAGCTCCGCAGCGGATGAATGTAAGAGAGCCCGATGGCGAGAAGGACGGCGACGCCGAGCCAGCGAAGCGCGAGTGCCGAGCGGGCGGGTCTTCTCCTGCGGCGAGGCATGGACCCGGGGCTTTCGACCGGGTCAGGCGGCCTCCTGCCTTCTCTCGACCCGATAGAGCTCGTAGCGCGCGTCGGCGTACTCGAGCTGCAGGCGCGAGGGCAGTCGCGGCCGGCCGCGTGTCTTGTCCACCACCACCCACTGAACCGCGTAACGGACGAGCACGCGCTCGCGCTCCGTCGGCGTCGCCGAGGGTTCGAGGAAGAAGAGGCGAGCCGCCCGCTGGCGCTCGGCGTAATCCGCGCTTCTGTTGAAGGCGACATGGCCGGGCGGCTCGGTGACGACGCGAACGGGCGCGTAGGCGGCGATGCGGTAGGACGTGGAGCCCGGCGCGAGGACGACCGCGAGCGGCGGCACGTCCCCGCGCAGGGCAGCGGTCAGGCCGCGCGTGAGGGCGTACGGATCCGGCTTGTCCCAGCGCTCGAGACGGCTCAGTCCCGCGAAGGCGACGGGGATGGTGAACGCCGCGGCCGCGAGCGCCGTCCAGCGGGTCGGGAAGGGCACGTCGGCGTGCAGCCGGCGGCGGCGGACGAGCGCGACCAGCAATCCGCAGGCGGCGCCCAGGAACGAGAGCCAGACTGCCCAGGACGCACCGGTTGCCTGCCGGTCGTAGGCGAGCTCGGCTGCGAGACCGGCAGCGAGCCCCAGAGCGGCGCCGAGCAGGCGCAGCCGGCCCGCGAGCACCGCGGCTCCCGCAAGGGCGAACGGGAGTGGCAGGAAGCTC
>DASQXE010000148.1:0-4227 GCA_035639875.1 Gaiellaceae bacterium
CGCCGCCGCCTACTTCAGTGGGCTCGGGTGCATGTGGGACGCGGTCTGGATGGTGTACGGCCTCTACAGCTGGCGCGTCCTGACCAGCGACTTCTTCGACAACTACATCTACAAGGCCGACGGCTTCTGGCCCTGGATCAACCGCTGGGTGCCGCGCGGCGCGCTGCTGACGCTCTACCGGGCCGCCTTCTTCTACGGAAGCTCGCGCTGGATCGCGTGGACGATCTGGGCGCACGTGATCCACCACTACCCGTACGACCTCAGCTGGGGCGGGCCGCACTGGGTGCATGCGGCGCACCCCTGAACCCACGCGGGGGCGGAGAGATAATCCGTACGTGAGTGAGCCGGCCGGGGAGCGGCGCATCGTGACGGTGCTGATGGCGGACATCGCGGGCTCGACCGCGATCGGCGAACAACTCGGGCCCGAGCGCAGCAAGTTCCTGTTCGACGAGGTCGTCCGGCTGATCGCGGAGGAGGTCCGTCGCTTCGGTGGTACCGTCGCCCAGCTCACGGGCGACGGCCTCTTTGCGCTGTTCGGCGCGCCACAGGCTCACGAAGACGACTCGGAGCGCGCCGTGCGGGCCGCCCTCGCCGCCCAAGAGACGCTCGGCGACTACGCGGGGCAGGTCGAGGAGGCCTACGGCGTCGGGCTCGGGGCGCGCTTCGGCATCAACACGGGCCCGGTGGTGCTCATAGAAAGCGAGGCGCCTTCGGACGAGCGCTACAACGCCCTCGGGGATACCGTCAACGTCGCCTCCCGCCTGCAGACCCTCTCCGGCGATGGCGGGATCACGGTCGGACCGGCGACGGCGCGCCAGATCGAGAACCGCTTCGAGCTGCAGTCGCTCGGAGCGGTCGAGCTGAAAGGAAAGAGCGCGCCACTCGAGGCGTTCCTCGTCGCAGGCGAGCGCGCCTTGGGCACCGAGGCTCGCGCCGCCACACCGTTCGTTGGCCGCGCCGAAGAGCTCGCCACGCTCGAAAGCGTGGTTGCGGACCTCACGACCGGCCGCGGGGCGGTCGTCTCGGTCACCGGAGAGCCCGGCATCGGCAAGTCGCGGCTCGTGGCGGAGACGAGAGCCGCGTTCGCGGGAGACGTCACCTTTCTTGAAGGCCAGGGCGCCGCGTATGCGGAGAGCTTCGCCTACTGGCCGGTGCGCGAGCTGCTCCGCGACTGGCTCGGCCTCGGCATCTCCGATCCGGAGGCACGAGCGCGACTGGAGCTGAAGGCAGCGCTCGCACGCCTGAACGGCCGAACCGAGGGTGCCTACCCCTTCCTCGCGACGCTTCTCGGCGTCGCGCTCGAGCCGGACCTCGCGCAGCAGCTGAACGAGCTCTCCCGCGACAGCGTTCAGCGTCAAACGGTCGAGGCCGTCCGCGGGCTTCTGTCCGAGCTAGCCGACGAGCGCCCCCTCTGCCTCGTCCTGGAGGACCTGCACTGGGCCGACGAGGCCACGCTCGAGCTCATCGAGGAGCTGCTCTCGCTCACGGAGGACGAGGCCGTCGCGCTCGTGCTCCTCTACCGCAGCGAGCGCGAGCACCGGGCCTGGCTACTCGGACAGCTTGCGCGTCAGCGCTACCCGCACCGGTATCACGAGCTCGAGCTTCGCCCGCTAGAGCGCGACGACGCTCTTGCAATCGCCGACGCGGAGCTCCCCGAGCAGGTCGCTGAGATCCTCGTCGACCGCGCCGGGGGCAACCCGTTCTTCCTCGAGGAGGCGCTGAGAGATCTCGTCGAGCGCGGAGCGCTGCGGCGCGAGAACGGCCGCTACGAGCTGGCTGTCGGCCTGGACGAGCTCCGGGTTCCGACACTCGTGCAGGAGGCGCTGCAGGCCAGGCTGGACCGGCTGACCCCGGACACCAAAGAGGTCGTCGGCGTCGCCTCCGTCATCGGCCGCACGTTCGGCATGCCGCTGCTGGAGCAAGTGGCACCTAGGGAGCAGCTGCGGCAATCGCTCTCGGAGCTCCAGCGGCTCGAGCTCGTCGTCGAGGAGCGACGGAGGCCGTCGCCCGAATACCGCTTCCGCCACGGGCTCGTCCAGGAGGCCGCATACGCCAGCCTGACCGAGAGCCGGCGGCGCTCGTTGCACCGCAGCGTCGGCGACGCGCTCGAGCAGCTCGCAGTCGAAGAGGCGCCCGAGGCGTACGCCGTGCTCGGCCGTCACTTCGCCGAGGGAGACGAGCCCGAGCGCGCCGCCGATTATCTGCTGAAAGCAGGCGACGTAGCCCGCGGGCTCGACGCCGAGGAGGAAGCGCTCGGGCACTACCGCCGGGCCCTCGACTTCCTCGACCGCATCGGCGACGAGCGCCGCGCACGCGACACCCTCCTGAAGATCGCGCTGACCCATCACCTCGCGTTCGACTTCGAACAGGCGGATCGAGCCTACGGCGAAGCGTTCTCGCGTCATGTGCCCGAGCCGAAGAGTGCCGAGCCCTCGGAGGCCCTCGAGTCGGGAACCCTGGAGCTCGATGCACTCGCGCCCGGCTACTCCTACTGGCAAGCGACCTGGGACTTCCTGCCGAACCTGTTTCGGGGCTTGCTCATGTACGACAGGGATCTCAATGTCGTTCCCGCCATGGCGCACAGCTTCCGCCTCGCCCCCGACGGGAGCTCGTACCGCTTCGAGATTCGGCCCGATGCCCGCTGGAACGACGGCACGCGTGTCACTGCCGGGGACTTCGCGTACGCATGGCACACCATGCGCGAAGAGGGTGTCGTGACCGCGCACCTGCTCGAGCCGATCGAAGAGGCGGTTGCGCTCGCGCCGCACACGCTCGAAGTCCGTCTCCGCGAGCCCCGGGAATCACTCCTCTACCTGCTGGCGATCCCGCCCGCGTACCCGTGGCCCCGCCACAAATGCGAAGAGCTCGGGGATGACTGGCGCCACCCCGAAAACCTCGTGGGCAACGGGCCCTTTGTTCTGACCGGATACCTCGAGGGCGAATACGCGCTCGAGGCCGGGAAAGGCTGGCCATTGCCGCGCGGCAACGTCCGCCAGGCAAGATTCGTGTGCGGAACGACGGACGAGCTGAGCGGACCCTGGTCAGCGGGGGAGCTCGACGTTCTTCGAATCACCCGTCGTTGGCCGGAGGCCGCGGTCGGGTCGCCGCAGACGGTGCTGGAGACCGCGGCAGGCCTGGCCGTCTGGTTTGCCGGCTTCGTCTCGGACCGGGCGCCGTTCGACGACGTCCGGGTCCGGCAAGCGTTCTCGCACGCGACTGATCGTCGAGCCCTCAAGGGCGGGGGTGACTTTCCCGGCGACCCGGCTGAGCGCAGCGGAATGATCCCGCCGGCCATGCCTGCGCACTCACACCGAGCCGGGCTCGAATTCGACCTGGGCCGGGCCCGCGCGCTGCTGGCGGATGCCGGCTTCCCCGAGGGTCGGGGCTTCCCGGAGGTCGTCGTTGGCGCGCGCATTTTGAAGGCCGGAGAGAGGCTGATCCAGCAGTGGCGCGAGACGCTCGGGATCGCGGGACGAGCCTACGATCTCCCGGGCGGCGCCTACGAAGGGGGAGATGCAAACGTCGTCTTGGACGGCTGGATCGCAGACGTTCCGGACCCTGGGAACTACATCGAGGGCGTTCTCGCCGTCCCAGGAGCCCACGTTTTTCGCGACAGCCGGGTGGAAGACCTCTTGACGCGCGCGCGATCTGTGTACAACCGGCGAGCTCGAATCCGCCTGTACCAGGAAGCGGAACAGATCTGGATCACCGAGCAGGCGGCCGTGCTCCCGCTCGATTACTTCCGCCAGTACGCCCTCAGGAGGCCGTGGGTGGAGGGCTACTGGGTGAACCCGTGCGTGAATGCGCCGCTCGACGAAATTTGGGTCATGCCACGGGAACGCGCACGCAGCTGACACGAAGCTGCCAACATCCCGTCATGCGGAGCCCTGCGCTGTTGGCGGTCGCAACCCTTGTCGCACTTGGGCTGGTCCCGCAGGCATTGGGGGGGATCGCGGAGGTCAGGGACGCGCACGGGCATCTGATCGCGAACGGGGGTGCCGGCGCATTCGGAAGCCTCAACGATGCCGGGTGGACGCTTCGCTACGACTACGCCTCCAGCAGCACGGGCGGCGTCTTGCTCCGCGGGGTCTCGCTGGTCGGCGGCCTCGTCTACGCCGACCGGATCTTCGTGCCGGCGCACGGCCTGCGGGGTGCGCGCATCAGCGGCCTGATGGTCAACGGCCATGCGGTGAGCGCGCGCCCGAACACGCTCGTCCCATTGGGGCC
>DASQXE010000149.1:0-11311 GCA_035639875.1 Gaiellaceae bacterium
AGCTCCCCGCTTAGCACGGCCGGGCGCCTCGATGGTAGCAATCGTCCGCCGCTAAACTTGCCCTTCCCGGGGCGCATAGCTCAGCGGGAGAGCGCCCGCTTCACACGCGGGAGGTCCCTGGTTCGATCCCAGGTGCGCCCATTCCGTTCTGCGTGGTTGCAGCAAACCTGCATGGTTGCCTGGGTCAGGTGTGCCATAGGTGCCAGAAATGCTCGTGGCGTGCCTACCTCGGGTTACGCTGTTGTCCGTGACGGCTACAGCGTGCTGAATGGGAAGCTCGCGCTCTTTGACGTCCGCGACTGCGAAAGCCTCGCCTGTAAGGCCCTCGCGAACGCGCTGGAAGTTCCGCGACTCCGTTCGAGAGCGCGACAGGCCGGAGCCCCTCTCGCTCGATTCCGGCGGAAGTGAACTGGACGGGGCTCTCGGACGAGGGGCTGGAGACGCTACGGAGGATCGCTCTCCCGATCTCGCTCGGGTACTCGCCGGCCGAGGTCGCTGACTCGCTGAAGGTCCCGCGCCGCGTTGTCCACCGGGCGCTCGACGAGCTCCGCGACGAGATCCGAGCGCAAACAGTCGACGAGTAAAAGGGCCGGACACCGAGCCCTGCGCCTGCGGCGCACGCCAAGGCCCTGAACCTCCGGTGAGGGTTGGAGGCGTGTCCGGCCCCGAAGAAGCATCGGTGACCAAGAGGACGGCACTAGCCGATAGGCGGGGCATGACTGCCTTGAACGAAACGCGCACACGGGCGTCGAGAGCCTCACCGCACACGTCGCGCCCGAGCTCGCGGCCGAGGTCCGTCGCGTTGCCGATGCCGGTAACCGCTCGGTCTCGAGAGAGGTTGCCGCCGCCTTGCGCGAGCGCGTGGCCGCGCAAACCCCGCTCGAGTGCCGCGGACGGAACCTCAGCCGGCAGTCGAGGCGCAGCCGCACGGCGGGGAGGCAGCGTGAAGTTTCCGCCGACGAGCCGCGATGGCGCTCCCGAGTGGGCTCAGTGACCCATCTCGTTCGCTGGGTGACTAACCAAGAGCCAACGCAAAACTCGCTCGGAGCGAGGGACTTGTCATGGCTACGCACTGCAGTTAGCAAGCGCGGTCGGAATTCGGCCACTTCCTCGTGTCGTCGACGAAGAACGATTCGCAGCATAGGCAGACCATCAGGTGCACCCGCCGCGTTTTCGGATGAGCGCACACGCAGATCCCATCGCCCAGCGAGACGCGAGGCGACTGCCGCATGGCGTAGTTCTATACCCCCTCTGCCGCGCGCAAAAAGGTTTACCGCCGGACGCTCGAGGTAGTTCCATGGCGAGACGAGTTCCATGAGCGCTGAACGGAGGAAGGCCGGGGTCAACGTCCGGCTGCGCGGGGTCCTTTCGCGCCTGCCAAGCGACAGCGAGGTCCCCTTCGTGTGCGAGTGCGAAGACCCGGAGTGTCTCGGACGCGTCTACCTGACCCTCGTTGAGTTCGATCGTCGACGGAGCCGAGGCGACTCGGTCCGCCTTCACGAACATGCCAGGAATGATTGGGCGCATTTACCCGGCGAGACCGGGAAGCGATAATTGCTGCACATGAGCCGAGACGGTCGCATTGCTCACAACGAGGGTTTGCTCCGCGACGTCAACGACCGGATCGAGGAAGTCATGGGGCAGTGGGACTCTCGGGGAGAGGGACCGGAGCCGCGCGAGGCCGACTTCCTCTGTGAATGCGGCGACGATAACTGCACGGAAAAGGTCCGCCTGACGTTTGCCGCCTACGAGGACGTTCGTAGCGACGAGACGCACTTCGTGGTTTTCCCCGGACACGAGAAGCAAGGGGTCGAGGATGTTGTTGCCCACGGCGACAGCTACAGGATCGTCCGTAAGCATCCCGCTGAGGCCAGCATGGCGGAGGAAACAGACCCGCATCGCCATTGAGCCACGGCCTACGGGCAGGCCCGTGTTCTACGCCTCTCGCGCCCACGCACAAGTGTCTCCTTTAGCCAGTCGACCCGCGCACGCAGGTAAGCACCCCTGAGCGTTGAATCAGAGGCGGCCCGGGGAGCCGTTCACTCCTGACCCGGGTGAGGTAAGGGCCTTACTCCCGCCCTGCCCGCAGCCGGCTCCCCGGTGCCTATGTTGAACGCGCCCACGCAACGAGGCCGAGCTCGACTACGGAAACCTGCTCGTCTGAGCGCAGCCGTGTCCGAGTGGCGCCTACCCCGGTGACTACGTCACGACAAAACATGCGGATTAGCAGGGATGTTCGATCCCAGGTGCGCCCACCAGCCGCGGGGGAACCCCGGTTCCCCCATTAGCCCCCTCCTTGCGATCGTGCGTCGATCCTTCGCGGAGCCGGTCGCTCACAGCTCAGCGACGATCGAACCTCTGCCGACTTGCGGATCGGAGCCGCGCCCGCCATATCGGGTGCGGCGGCGAGTTGTTGGAAGGTTGGCGCGTTTCAAGACCTGAAATCCGATCAAACGCTCCCCCCGTAAGCCTTGTATCCGAAGGCAGGCGGGGGAGGGTTTATGACGAAGAGGTTCGTGACACTGTTAGTCGGCGGCCTGTTGGCGATTGCTGCCGCGAGTCCCGCCCTCGCGGCGCCGAATCCGGCCGGCACCGGCCAGCCTGGTGCAGAGTGCGGTGAAGAAGGGGCGACCATGGAGCCGCATGGCTTCACCGCGACAGTCGGCTTCGCTCACGCGGAAACCGTCTACGCGGGCAGCGAGGGCACACCCTCAGCCGCCAACGGTGGCGCCAATGCGGTCTCGCAATACGACGTCGCCTGCTACCAGCTGACTTCGAATCACTAGAAGCGGGCAAGGGGCCCGGCCTCGCATCGAGGCGGCCGGGCCCCTCCGCGCCGACAAACGCAGTTGTTACGAGGTACGCGCTGCTGCGTTAGCGGGCTCGAGTTGCGTACCTGCGAAGTAGCCACGCGCGCTGGCAACGGCGCGGAAGGAGGTGATCCCGTGGCGGATCAGGAACGGGAGACACAGCAACACGGAGTTGGCGCCTGGAGTCGCACTCGCTGGCTGGTTCTGATGCTGGTCGTACTGGCGATCGCGGCTGCCGTCGTCCTCATCGTCGTCTATACGGGTGGCGGTCCAGGCGGTGGCAGCGGAGGCGGCTACTAGGAACTGTGTTCGTGAGGCGAGCGCCGCTCGTTCCGGCTAAGCACGACGGTCTGGGCAGCGTCGACCTCACCTAGACCGGATGCGTTTCGGGTTCGGTCGATTTCGGTTGCTCTAGCCGCGATAATCCGCCCGGTTGCGTAGCTCGTGAGCCTCTGGCAGCGGTCGATGATCGCCCTCGCGCGCAGCGAGAGGTTGAAGGCCGCGGCAGGGCGATTCGCGGGCACGTCGTTGCTCGCGCGCCAGTTCGTCGCCGGCGACGGACCGGATGCGGCTGTTCACACCGCGCGCAGGCTGCGCGCCCAGTGGGGTATCAGCGCCTCGCTCTTCTATCTCGGCGAGTACGTGGCCGATCCGGTTGTGGCCGAGCGAAACGTGGAGATGACGATCGCGGCGGTCGAGCGGCTGGGCACGGCCGGGCTCGACGTCCACGTCTCCATCGATCCGACGGCGATCGGCTACCTGGCAGGCGAGGCGCTGGCCGTGCGCAATGCCGAGCGAGTCGGGCGCGCGGTCGACAGGCAGCGAGCGGACGGGCGCAGCTGCCTGATGCTCGACATGGAGGACCTCGCCCTCGTCGAACCGACGCTGCGCCTGCACGAGCTACTACGCGGCCGCGGGCTCCCAGCGGGAGTGACGCTTCAGGCGCGTCTCCGGCGCACGGAGAGCGACCTGGCTCCGCTCGTCGGGCAGCGCACGGCGGTCAGGCTCGTCAAGGGCGCGTTCCCGCGCGGCCCGGAGGACGACGTTCAGGGGAGGGAGCGGATCACGGCCAGATACGTCGAGCTGGCCAGGCGAATGCTGTCGGAGGAGGCGCGGGAAGCTGGCTTCTACCCTGTCTTTGCCACCCACGACGACGCCCTGGCCAGACAGCTAATCGATCTCGCGCGCGGCAGCGGCTGGGAGCCCGGGCAGTACGAGTTCGAGCTGCTCTACGGTGTCCGCCCCGACTGGCAGAAGGAGCTGCGTGCGGGGGGCGAGGCGGTGCGTGTCTACCTTCCCTTCGGGACCGACTGGTGGCCGTACGCGATTCGCCGCGTCGGTGAAAATCCGCGAAATCTCATCCTCCTCGGCAGGGCGCTCCTCGCGCGGCGCGGCCGCGAAGCCGAGTGAAGAGATCCGCGTCTCTGGTGCGAGTCGCTCCGGATCCGTCACTCCGGCGAATCTAGCGTCGCGATCGTCGTCCTCCTTCATCCCCCGGCCGGGGCATCGACCCACGTCTCCGCTGCGCCGAGAACTCGGGATGGAGCTGCATGGTCAAGCGACTTGGGGCCGTCGTCGTCCTCGCGTGGGCGGCATTCTCCAGCCAACCGGCGTTGGCCGCCGCCACCTTCCCGTGTTTCGGCGCGCCGCCGGCCTACGTCGCCCATTACGACGGATCGTCCCAAGACCTCGACGGCGCGGTCGACGGAGCCGTCAGCTTCGCCGAGCCGAGGGTCTTTCTCGAGTCCCAGGGGTGGTGGGTCGAGAACGGCGAGCCCGATCCGCTCAGCTCTGAGCACATCCATGTCGGCCTCTGCTATCCGCAAGGGGAGCGGATCCGCCTCCAGAACGGTCGTGTTCGCTGGCCGCTCATGATGCAGCTCCACAACCAGATAGGAGCTACGTCGAACTTCGTCCGGGGTGGGGGCTTCCAGGATGGAGCAGTCACGCCCAGAGCGAATTGGGATCCCTCGTGGGATCCGGTCTCGGACCAGGAGGTCCGGTTCGCCGTCTTGACGAAGCGGCGCCGAAACCTGACGAGGTGCGGGCGACGGGAAGCGCGATTCACGAACAATGTCCCCGTGTCCGTACACGCGCACCGCTTCTACCAGTCGGCGGGCTGGCAGACCTATGTTCCCTGTCTGCGCGGGCTCCGGCGCACCAACTACCGCTCGAGCGATCTCATGATCGCCCGCGGTTACTACGAGTCCTTCGACTACGTCAATGTTTCGCTCCAAGGAAATTGGAGGGCCTCGGCGATGGCTTCGACACCTGTCCCGGATGCCTGGACGGTCCGCGTCGGCACGGGGGCGGGCTCGACCTCCTATGCCGTGTACGTCGACCCGGACCTTCATCACGGCTCGAAGGGCATCGTGGTCGCCGAGGGTCTCGGCGGCGACGCGACGCGCAGCGTCACGATCGATACGTCGCAGCTCACCCCCGGAATCCACAAGCTCATGGTGGTCGCCAACGAGACTCAGCTCGACCCGTTGAGGCCGATCAGAGGCACCGCCTCGGGTGTTTTAGTCGTCCCGTTCCTGGTCGGTGGAGATGCGTATCTCTCAGCGTCGAGGCTGCGCTCGAGCGACTTCTACTGCGGTTCGAATGCGCGCTCGACCCCTGCGTCGGGCGCGTTGATCGGACGTCGAACGGCAGGCAAACGCCCGCTGAGACCGGCGAGCTAGCGGCCGAAGCGCCTGTGGCGCTGCTGGTAGCTCCGCAGGGCGCGCAGGAAGTCGAGCTCACGGAACGCCGGCCAATAGACGTCCGTGAAATAGAGCTCGCTGTGCGCTCCCTGCCACGGTAGGAAGCCGCTCAAGCGCACCTCGCCGCTCGTGCGGATGATCAGGTCGGGGTCCGGGTCCCCGGCGGTGTAGAGGTTGGCTGCGAGCGCGTCCTCGGTGATGCGATCCGCCATGGCCTCTGCCGGAACGCCCTCGGACGCGAGCCGCCGCACGAGAGCACGGCTCGCGTCGACGAGCTCGTCGCGGCCGCTGTACCCGACGGCGATGTTGAGCCGCAGGCCAGTGTTGCGCTCGGTCGCCCTCTCGACGGCTTCGATCGAGCGGCGCAGGCGGTCCGGCAGGTCGGCGAGGCGCCCGAAGACGCGAATTCGCATCGATTGCTCCCGGTGCAGCTCCGCGAGCGCCTCGAGCTTGTCGGCGACGACCTCGAGCAGCGCGGCAAGCTCGCCTTCGGGCCGCTCGAGGTTCTCGTTCGACAGCGCCCAAACCGTGACCTGGTCGATGCCGAGTCTGGCGCACCAGTCCAAGAGCTCGTCGAGCTTGTCGGCGCCGGCGCGGTGACCTTGCCACGGCTCGGCCAGACCCGCTCCACTCGCCCAGCGGCGATTGCCGTCGAGGATTACGGCGACGTGGCTCGGCATCGGGGAGCGCTCGACGTCCCGCCGCAGCCGATTCGTGTAAAGCCGGTAGAGCGGCGCGAGGAGGAGATCGGGCGCGCGCGGCTCAGCCGTTGGCGGTGACTCCTGCGGCGGCCCGCTCGAACGTCCTTCTCGTCGTCGCGCTCGCCCGCGCGAAGCTCCGGGCGGCCCGCTCGTCGACCGCGAGGGCGACGGGGCCGTGCACGATGAGCCCGTTCGGAGCGCGTTGCTTCAGCAGGTCGCTGAAGAAGCTCTCGGCGAGCCACTCACGCCCGGGCGCAACGGTCGTCTGAATGCGGATACGCGCGAGCACGGGCGAGAGTTCGTCGACGGCCACGATCGCCGGTCGCCTGATGAACGTCGTCGGTCCTTCGGGCAGCAGCCCGGCGACGTCTTCCACGAGCCGTTCACCCTCCTCGCGCTTGCTCACGAACAGCTCGACGGCGAGCTCCTTCACACCGCGTGGGAGGACGCGAACGGCGGAGATCTGCGAATTGTGCACCTGGATGACCTCGCCGTTGAGAGCACGCAGCTTTGTACGCCGCAACGAGACGTCCTCGACGACGCCCTGGAGCTCGAGCCCCGCCACGATCACGACGGTGTCTCCCACCGAGTACCAGCGCTCGAGGAACATCGTGAACCCGGCGAGGATGTCGATGAGAAGCCGCTGGGCGGCGAAGCCCGCGATGATGAGCGCGAACGAGGCGCCGGCGATGGCGGTCAGCCTGTCGACGCCTCCCGTGAGCTGTGCGACCGAGAGGACGACGGCGGCTCCGAACGACGCGTAGGCGATCCCTGTGCGGATGACGCTGACGAGCGTCTCCCGCCGCTTCAGACCGGCGATCTTTCCCGTCGCCTCGAGGTCGCTCGCGCTGTGGCGGCGGTCGTGCCACGCGAGCACGCGCCGCGCGACGATTGCGCTGAGCCGCGAAACGACCCACGCCGCGCCGAAGAGGGCAGCGATGACGATGACCCGGCCCCAGGGAGAGGGCAGTGGCGTTTGCGAGGTGAGGAGATGGATGAGCGGATCGAGCATGCGCAGCGGGTCGACGATCGAGTTCAATCGAAGCTATCGACAGGCGAGCGGGCGCAAAAGCCCACGACGCGGGTCTCTAACACGAGCTTAATTTTGCCTCGTCGGTTGGTGCTGACCTCGCTTTTCGAGCGTATTAACGTTGACGCTCCCCGTGTGGAAGATCCGCCTCGCCGTCGTGGTCCTAATCGGCCTGCTCGCTGCTGGCGCGGCCGTGGCAGCATGGCGCTACGACTCCTCGCGCCGCGACCGGCTTGCCGCGGGGATCGTCATAGGAGGCATCGACGTCGGCGGTCTGCGCGTATCGGAGGCGCGGGCCGCACTCGAGGGTCAGGTAGGGGGACCGCTCAAGCGTCCGATCTCCATCCGCTACAAGCACGGCCAGTTCGTCTTCACGCCCACGGAGGCGGAAGTGCGCACCAACGTCGAGGCTCAGCTCGACAAGGCCCTTGCCGCGAGCAGGCGCGGGAACTTCCTCTCCCGCTCGATCCGCGATCTGACCGGCGGCCGTCTGGGCTCGCGGCTCGGCCTGGCCGTCACATATTCCGATGCTGCGATCGAGCAGTTCGCACGGAGCGTCAGGGAGCAGGTCGACCGGCACCCGCGCGACGCGAAGAGCTCGGCCTCGTTCGCCGGCGTGCAGATCAAGCCTTCCCGAAACGGCGTCGCGGTGAAAACGCGCGAGCTCACGAGGCAGATTCGGCAAGCGCTGGTGAGCCCCAAGGCGACGCGTGAGTTCGATCTCGCGGTCCATGTCCTGAGGCCCGAGGTGACCACCCGCCAGCTACGCCAGCGGTTCCAGACGTTTCTCGCCGTCAGCCGGTCGCGAAAAGAGCTCCGTCTTTTCGTCAAGGAGAAGCTCGTGAAGACCTACGAGGTCGCCATCGGGAGGATCGGCTTCGAGACGCCCGCCGGCCTCTACGAGATCAGGACGAAGACGGTCAACCCGGCCTGGTTCGTCCCGAACAAGCCGTGGGCGGGCTCCCTTGCGGGCAAGATCATTCCGCCAAACGATCCTGAGAACCCTCTCAAGGCGCGTTGGATGGGCTTCTGGGACGGCGCCGGGATCCACGGGACGGCGGATTCCAGCTCGATCGGCTTTGCGGCCTCCCACGGGTGTATCCGGATGACGATCCCGGACGTCATCCAGCTCTACGACCGCGTGCCCCTGCACACGCCAATCTCCATCAGTTAACTAACCGCCCGTCCGGCCCAGGACGCTAGGGGTGGAAGCGGCGGAGCCCGTCGTGGTAGATCGTCGTCGTCAGCCGCGAGGCGCCGCGGTAGAAGCCTTGCTTCACGTAGACGCCGTAACCCCGGTAGAGCGTCGCGGTGTGCGTCTTCCGGATGCGTAGGCGGCGGTTCACCCAGAGCTGCACGAAGCCGATTGAAGACCTCGACGACCACTTGACGTGGAAGACGAAGTTGTACCAACGGTTACGCCGCAGCCTGGCGAAGCTCCAGGTGCGGTTCGAGCCAACCGTGCACGACCCAGACAGGCGGCCGCCCGCGACCAGCAGCCTGAGCCGGGCGGGGCTCGCGTTCGCGTCTACCGTGAACTGGACCGGCGGGGGACATGTCGAGCCGGTGTGGTGCCATTGCGTGAAGATGTTCCAGCCCCCGTTCGCGCGGAAGCCCGTCGGGAAATACGTCGACCAGCGCCACCACGACTCCGTGCCGTCGGTCTCGCGGCTGAGGTAGAAGGCTTCCGCTCGCTCGCCACTCGCGTGGATCGGGTCGTCGCCCGGGCGGACAACGAACCGCGCGGCATAGTGGCCCTGGCGCACCGGGGCTGCGACGATCCTCGCGTCGGAGCCGACGGCCTGTACGCCCGTCCATTGGCGGAAGTTTCCGGTCTCGTAGTCGAGCCGCTTAAGGACGCTGGCGGGGGCGTCGCTCGCCCCCGCCGCGGCGAGGGCGAGCGTGGCGAAGAGGCAGGCGGTTCTCGTTCGACTGGGCATGGGCGAGCGGTCTTGCGAACGAGCTCCTCCCGACCGTACGAACCGCTTGTTGGGGTTTCGGGAAGATGTCGTTCAGATTTCGTGAGAATTCGGTAAGGAGGCGAGTCCTTTCGGGGAAATCTCTGTGCAAAACGAAGGGCGGCCGAGGCCGCCCTTCGTTTATCGCCTCCTGCGGCGAATGCTTTAGTGCGAGAGGCCGAACCGGCGCCCGCGGAGCGCGACGAACGTGGCGAGCGCGAGGAGACCGCCACCTCCGGCGCCTCCGACGATCGGCCAGAGCGGAATCGAACGTCCGCGCGAGCCTCCATCCGACGGAGCCGCCGCAGGAGAATCCGCCGGCGTGATGAGGACGACCGGGTACGTGTACAAGCGGTCCGTGACCCCGTCGTGCACGGTGTAGCGGTACCGGCCGGCCGTCGGGAAGATGACCTCGAAGCGGAAGGCCGCGCTGTGCGAGGTCGTCGGCACCTTCGCCCAATGAGTCGCGAACGTCTGCGTCTTGCCCGTGTCGAGGTTGCGGATCGTGATCGTCGGCTGCATCTGTGCGTTGATCTGATCCGAGATGACGGTGAGCGTCCCAGTCCAGGGATCGCCGGGCTTCGTCCCGAACGGAGTCGAGGAGAGCTCGACGCCGTCCTCCTTCGCGTAGGCAATCGGCCCGACCACGGCGGCCGCAATGAGGATGAGACCGAAGACGAGCAACAGGCGTCGCATGAGTTCCTCCTTGGTTTGAGGTATATACACCGCCCACGCCTCACGGGTTCCCGAAGTCGCAGACCGGCCGGTCGTCGCAGGTGGCAAGAACTGAGACGCCGAGCCGTCCATTCGCACGCCGACGAAGCGCGATGAGCGCGGACGCTGCGTTGTTCGAGTAGCGCGACTCGAGCAGATCGCGGTCCGGATTCGCGCGGTGGACGAGGAGATACCGGCCGGCGGGCAAGCCCGTGACGTCGATGTACTGACCTTCGAGGCGAGGGACGTAGTCGTCACCGAACCCCGGCGAGAGGCCCTCCCGGATTCGTAGCCGGTCGGGTTGGCCGCGTCCGCATTCCTGTGTCCAGACCGGGTCGCGCGGCTCGCCCGGAAGCCTGACGCCGGCGTGGGCGTCGTAGCGGTCGCCGAGGCAGAAGCCGGTCTTGTGGTCGCGCGCGATGGTCCGGCCCTTCGGCGCGCGCAGCTCGTAGCTCTCGAACCCCAAGAAATGCCAGTGGCGGTGCGTCTCGGCGACGACGAAGCGAAGGCCGGCGTGCAGTGGGTGGACGGCCGTCGTGCCGTCGGCGCGGCGGATGAGCTGGCGGGCCCGCATGTCGTCCTCGGCGGTACTGGCGCGCGTCCCGGCCACCAGGAGCGGTCCCCGGCCGAAGTTCTCGACTGCGGAGAGGAACACCAGCAGGTCGCGCCCGTCTCGCCGCTCGACGGAGACGGCGTGCGGAGCGACCTGGTCGAGATCGGGGAGGAGCTCCGGCTCGGCTCGGGGAGTGCTACCGCCGCATGCAGCCGCGGCGAGGAGCCCGGCAGCGGTCGCCGCCCATCTCCACGTCATCGGAGGTCCTAACCGGCCGCTCGAGCCGGGTTCTAGTGTTTCTTTCCTTTCGCGTGAGCCTTGCCGTGGGCCTTGCCGCCGGCGTTCCCGTGGTGACCGTGTCCGGGGCTGTGCACGCCGTCTTCCTCGCCGTGCTTGTAGTGGCCCTTCCCGTGCTTGACGTGGCCTTTACCGGTGGCGTGCGCGGGCTTGTCAGCGGCGGAGCCGCTCCGTGCCCGTGTGACGAGCCGAGCGGCGGGTCGCGGGCGGGTAGCGCTCGGCAGCGCGGGGGGAGACGGCGAGCCTGGGAGTACGGAGGTCAGGACAGCGGCGATTTCAGGCGCCTGGCGACGGGTCGGCGTCGCGGCCGAGTGAGCCGAGCTCGTACCGGGCGTCGCCTGGACGCTCGCGCGGACCGTCTCGTGCCGGAACGCCGGCGGCACGAGCGCGCGGGAGAGAGGAAAGCTCGTCGGATCGGCGCCGAGGACGCGAAACCACAGGTACACGGCGGTCACCGTCCCCGCGGCGAGGAGGCCGAGCGTGGCGACGGGAAGGCCGACCGGGCGGAATGTAGGCGCTGAATCGGTGGCGGGGACGAGCGCG
>DASQXE010000150.1:0-7411 GCA_035639875.1 Gaiellaceae bacterium
CGCCGCGCGCTCTACATCTCCTCGCCGATCGGGCTCGGCCACGCCCAGCGCGACGTGGCAATTGCCAAGGAGCTCCGCAAGCTCGTCCCCGACCTCGAGATCGACTGGCTCGCGCAGCATCCGGTGACGAAGGTGCTCGAGGGTGAGGGCGAGCGCGTTCATCCCGCGAGCGCGGAGCTGGCGAACGAGTCACGCCACATCGAGAGCGAGTCCGCGGAGCACGACCTGCACTGCTTCCAGGCCTGGCGGCGGATGGACGAGATCCTGCTCGCCAACTTCATGGTCTTCCACGACCTCGTCCAGGAAGAGCAGTACGACCTCTGGATCGGGGACGAGGCGTGGGAGCTCGACTACTACCTCCACGAGAACCCCGAGCAGAAGCACGCCGCGTACGTCTGGCTCACCGACTTCGTCGGCTGGCTACCGATGGACGACGGGAACGAGCACGAGTCGTACCTGACGACCGATTACAACGCGGAGATGATCGAGCACATCGCCCGCTTCCCGCGGATTCGCGACCGGGCGATCTTCGTCGGGAACAGCGACGACATCGTTCCCGAGAGCTTCGGCGCTGAGCTCCCTTTCATTCGCGACTGGACGGAGCAGCATTACGACTTCGCGGGCTACGTCTCCGGCTTCGACCCGGCGGCCTTCGCCGACCGCGAGCGCCTGCGCGCCGACCTGGGCTACGCGGCGGAGGAGCAGGTCTGCATCGTCACCGTCGGCGGCTCGGGCGTCGGCGGCCATCTATTGCGGCGGGTGATCGACGCGTACCCGGAGGCGAAGGAGCGCGTGCCCGAGCTGCGCATGATCGTCGTCGCGGGGCCGCGGATCGATCCGGCCTCCCTCCCCCAGGCGGAAGGTCTCGAAGTCCGCGCCTACGTCCACAACCTCTACCGGCACCTGGCCGCCTGCGACCTGGCGGTCGTCCAGGGTGGCCTGACCACGGCGATGGAGCTGACGGCGAATCGGCGACCGTTCCTCTACTTCCCGCTCCGTCACCACTTCGAGCAGAACTTCCACGTCCGGCACCGGCTCGAGCGCTACGGCGCGGGCCGCCGCATGGACTTCGACGAGTCGACTCCTGAGGTCATCGCGGCGGCGATCGCCGAGGAGATCGGGCGCGAAGTCGCCTATCGACCGGTGGAGACCAACGGCGCCGCCCGTGCTGCCGCGCGAATCGCAGAGGTGCTCTGAGCTTCTAGATCGTGAGCACCGCGGAGCCGCGGATGTTCCCAGCGCGCACGCGAGCGATCGCGTCGTTCGCCTTCTCGAGCGGGAAGGCCTCGACGGCCGCGCGCACCGGCACCTCGGGCGCGAGGGCGAGGAACTCCTCGCCGTCGGACCGCGTGAGATTCGCGACCGAGCGGATCGAGCGCTCCTCCCACAGAATCTCGTACGGAAACGACGGAATGTCGCTCATATGGATGCCGGCGCAGACGACGACGCCGCCTTTGGCGAGCGAGCGCAACGCGATGGGAACGAGCGGGCCGACCGGCGCGAAGATGATGGCTCCGTCGAGCTCCTCGGGCGGAGACTCGTCCGATCCTCCGGCCCACTCGACTCCCAGCTCACGCGCGAACGACTGAGTGTCCTCGTCGCCCGGCCGCGTGAAGGCGTACACGCGTCGCCCTTGGTGCCGCGCGACTTGCGCGACGATGTGCGCCGAGGAGCCGAAGCCGTACAGGCCGAGGCGTTCCGCGTCGCCGGCAAGGCGAAGCGAGCGATAACCGATGAGGCCCGCGCACAAGAGCGGCGCCGCTTCGACGTCCGAATACGTCTCGGGCACGGAGAAGCAGAACCGCTCGTCGGCGACGGCGAGCTCCGCATAGCCGCCGTCCACGTGATATCCGGTGAAGCGCGCGTTGTCGCAGAGGTTCTCGCGACCGGAGCGGCAGTAGCGGCACTCCTCGTCGACCCAGCCCAGCCAAGGAATCCCGACTCGGTCCCCCGGAGAGAACCGCTCGCCACGGTCGACGACGCGTCCAACGATCTGGTGCCCGAGGACGAGGGGCAGTCTCGGCTCCGCCAGCTCGCTGTCGAGGATGTGGAGGTCGGTGCGGCACACGGCGCAGGCCGCGACCGAGACGAGGACCTCATCTGGACCCGCCTCGGGCGTGGGCAGGTCGGCGCGCCGGAGCCTCTCCCCCGGCGCGTCCAGCACCATCGCGCGCATCGCCGTGCGCGGAGCCGGTCTAGCCCGCCGACATCCGGTCCCAGGCCTCGCCGAGGACGTCGCCCAGGATGCCGGTGATCTCGTCGAACTCGGCCTGCTCGGCGACGAGCGGGGGCGAGATCTGGACGACGGGGTCGCCGCGGTCGTCGGCCCGGCAGATGAGCCCTCGCTCGAACAGGCGCGGTGACAAGAAGCCGCGCAGCAGCGTCTCGCACTCCTCGTCCGAGAACGTCTCGCGCTTCTCCTTGTCCTTGACGAGCTCGAGCGCGTAGAAGAACCCGATTCCGCGCAGGTCGCCGACGATGGGGAGGTCGAGCAGTTGCGAGAGGGTTTTTTGAAAGTCGTCCTGCGTCTCGGCCACGTGCTCCACGATGTGCTCGCGCTTCATGATCTCGATGTTCTTCAGCGCGATGGCGGCCATGACCGGATGGCCTCCGAAGGTGATGCCGTGGCTGTACATCTTGTGCCCCTCGAGGAACGGCTCCATCACGCGGTCGGTCGTGATGACGGCGCCGATCGCCGCGTGCGCGGACGACAACCCCTTGGCCGAGGTGATGATGTCCGGCCGGATGTCGTAGCGCTCGGAAGCGAACCACGCACCCAGCCGGCCGAAGGCCGTGATGACCTCGTCGGCGCACAGCAGGATGTCGTAGCGATCGCAGATCTCGCGCACGCCCTTGAAGTAGCCCTCCGGGGGCGTGAAGGAGCCGCCTGCGTTCTGCACCGGCTCGAAGATGACCATCGCGACCGTCTCCGGACCGGCTTGCAGAATCGCCTCCTCGAGGTCCTCGAGCAGGAGGGCGGTGAACTCGGCTTCCGTCTCCTCCGGAGGGCGGTGGTACCGGTTCGTGTTCCGCACGTGGATCACGTCGGGGACGAGCGGCTCGAACGGGACGCGAAGCGAAGCGATTCCGTTGATCGACAGCGCGCCCATGGTCGTGCCGTGGTACGCGATTCGCCGCGCGACTGCCTTCCAGCGGCGTTCGTTCACGGGTTGGTGCTCGACCCGCTCGCCGGCCTCCATCCGTTCGGCAACCTTCGCGCGCTGCTCGTCGCCACGCGCCGCGTAGTACTGACGGGCCAGCTTCCAGGCCGACTCGACTGCCTCCGAACCCCCGGAGACGAAGAACACTCTGTTGAGATCGCCGGGAGCGAGGGACGCGACCTCCGCCGCGAGCTCGATCGCGCGCGGATGGGCGTAGCTCCAGTTCGTGTAAAACGGGAGCTCGCGCAGCTGAGCAGCCGCTGCCTCGCCGATCTCGTCGCCGAAGCCGTAGCCGATGTTGACGGCGAAGAGGCCGGCGAGCGCGTCGAGGTAGCGCTTGCCGTTCAGGTCCTCTAGGTAGCAGCCGTCTCCGCGGACGATTACCGGGATCTCTCCGTCGAGATAACTCGACATGCGGGTGAAGTGCAGCCAGAGGTGGTCGCGCGCCGCCTTCTGCAGCTCGGCGGGAGAGAGGCCGGTCACGGGGACGCTCATGCTGTCGCTCCTTTCGGGGTTCGGCGCCACTGGAGCGCCACGTTGGCGAGCATCAGGAACACGGCGATGAAGAAGATCGCCGTCCCGATGACGTTGATCTGGGGCGGAACGGCCACGCGGGCGGCTCCCCACACGAACAGCGGGAAGGTGACGACGGCGCCGGAGTTCAGGTACGTGATGACGAAGTCGTCGATCGAGAGCGCGAAGGCGAGGAGCATCGCCGCGAGAATGCCCGGCGCGATCAGGGGCAGCGTGACGCGGGAGAAGGTCGTGAACTCGTTGGCGCCCAGGTCCATGGCCGCCTCCTCGAGATGCCTGTCGAAGCCGACGAGCCGCGCCTTCACCGTCACGACCACGTAGCTGATGTTGAACATGATGTGCGCGAGCAGGATCGTCCGAAAACCGAGCGGGACGCCGAAGTTGAGGAAGAGGGTCAGCAGCGAGGCGCCCATGACGATCTCCGGCGTCGCCATCGGCATGAAGATGAGGAGGTTCGTCGCTCCGCGCCCGCGGAAGCCGTAACGCACGAGTGCGAGCGCGATCAGCGTCCCGAGCGCGGTGGCGACGATGCTCGAGATAACGGCGATCTGGAGGCTGACCGAGATGGCGTCGCGTACGCCCGGGTAGCCGAACGGGTTCTCCCAGTTCTTGAGCGTGAAGCCCTGCCAGGTGAAGTTGAAGCGGCCGCGCGCGTTGTTGAAGGAGAAGAGGACGACGACGGCGATCGGGAGCAGGAGGTAGAAGAATGCGAGCGCCGCATAGACCGTCAGCACGTGGTGACGCACGAAGGCCCAAGCTCGCCCAGCGACGCCGATTCGGCGACGAACGGCGATCCGTTCTGCTGCGACGCTCATCCTGTGAGCCTCTCCGTGCCGAGAGCCCGCGCATAGACGATGATCGCCACGAGGATCGCGGCCATGAGCACGAACGAGAGCGAGGCGGCCTCGGGGTAGTCGAGGAGCACCTTGAACTTCGACTGGATGACGTTCCCGATCATGTACTGGCGCGGCGTCCCCAGCAGCTGCGCATTGATGAAGTCGCCGGCCGCGGGGATGAACGTGAGTAGCGTGCCGGCGAAAATTCCCGGCAGCGAGAGCGGCAACGTCACACGCAGGAATGCCTTCACCTTGCTCGCGTAGAGATCCTGCGCCGCCTCGATCAACCGGTGGTCGATCTGTTCGAGGCTGACGTACAGCGGCAGCGCCATGAACGGCAGGAAGTTGTAGGTGATGCCTGCGACCACGGCGGTCGAGGTCGCCAGCAGCCGCCCGTTCGAGGACAGGAGGTGGAGGTTCCGCATCGTGTTCGCCACGAAGCCCTCGTCGGCGAGGAGCGTCTCCCACGCCAGCGTGCGGATCAGGTAGGTGACGAAGAACGGCGCGATGATGAGGAGGAGCAGGAGGTTCTTCCACCGCCCGCCGCGGAACGCGATGAAGTACGCGAGCGGATAGCTGATGATGAATGCGATGACGGTCGCCAAGCCTGCGTACTCGAGCGAGCGGACGAACTGGTCGTGGTACGTCGTGATCGCGTGCGAGTAGTTGTCCCAGGCCCACTTGAAGACGAACCCGGTCTCGATCGAGCCCTTCTGCAGAGACGTGTTCGCCAGGTAATAGGTGGGGACCAGGAAGAAGACGGCCAGGAACGCGAGCCCCGGCAGGAGGAGCAGATACGGGGTGACCCAGCGGTGGCGGTGGAGGAAGGTCAGCCGCTCCCTCCTACGCTCCGATTACTGCCTGGAACTTCTCCTTGAAGTCCGGGTTGTCCGCCGCCTCCGGATCGAACGCCTTGACCTTCGACAGCTCTTCTTCGGTCGGGAAGATGAGGACATTGTTCGCGACGTCCGGATCCTGCTTCAGCAGCTCGTCCTTCGCCCCCTCGACCGGGCAGATGTAATTGACGTAGTCCTCGATCTGCGCGGCGATCTTCGGGTCGTAGACGAAGTTCATGAACGTCGACGCGGTGTAGACGTCTCCGCCTTCCGGAATCAGCATGTTGTCCGTCCAGATGTTCCCGCCCGTGTCGGGAATCTGGAACTTGAGGCGCGGGTTGTCGAGCTGCAGCTGGACGACATCGCCCGACCAGGCCATAGCCGCCCAGACGTTGCCGTTCGCGAGCTTGTCCGCGTAGTCGTTCCCGGTGAACTGCCGAATCTGGCCGGAGTCGACGGCCGATTTGAGCGTGTCGATCGCCCGGTCGAACGCCTCCGCTGTCACCTTCGTGGGATCGTCGCCGTTCGCCTGCATGATCAGGCCCATCGTGTCGGGCATCTCGGTCAGGCACGTGACCTTGCCCTTGAGACGCTTGTCCGTCAGGAGCTGGTCAATCGTCGTGACGTCGAAGCCGGTCACCTTCGGGTCGTAGGCGATTCCCGTCATGCCTGACTGCCAGGGCAGGCTGTAGTCGCGGTTCTGGTCCCACGTGGGGTGCTGGAGCGTCGACACGAGGTTCTTCTCGTTCGGGATGGCGCTCTTGTCCTTTTTCTGGACGTAACCGAGGCGCACCATCCGGGCTGCCATCCAGTCGGTCAGCACGGTCATGTCGCGGCCGATGGGTTGGCCCTGGGCGAGCTGCGCCTGGAACTTGCCGAACCACTCCTCGTTGTCGTTGACGTCCTCGATGTACTTCACCTTGACCGGGTACTTCTTCTGGAAGTCCTCGATCGTGGGCCGCTTCTTCGTCTTCTCGTCGATGTCGATGTAGAGCGGCCAGTTCGAGATGGTGAGCGTGGAGGCAAGGGTTTTGCTCACGCTCGTGGTGCCGCCGCCTGCCCCCGTCTGAGCACCGATGCCTCCGCCGCCGCTGCCACAGGCGGCGAGGATGGAGGGGACGGTGAGGGCCGCACCGCCGACAGCTGCTCGCCTGAGGAGCTGACGGCGGGTGATCGGATCGTTCAAGCGGGGATCGGTCATTCGTTCTTCTCCTCTTCGGAATCGACGACGAACGTAGCTTCCGGGCTCCAGGAGATCGTCACCTGGTCGCCCGGCTGGACAGCGCCTGCGCTCGGATCGGTGTTCTGGACGTACACGGTGATCGCGCCATGCGACGTGTCGACGATGTACTGCGTCGAGACACCGATGTACGCGCGCTCACGCACCTCGCCGGCCAACGAGTTCGCCTCGCGGGCCCCCAACCGGATCTTCTCCGGACGGATGCCGACGGCAACCGGTCCCCTCCGGTCGCCGGCCGCAGGAGCGTGGACGACGGTGCCGTCCTTCAACCGGACGGAGTCGTCACCCTCGGCCCGGCCCTCGAGCAGATTCGAGGCGCCGAGAAAGCGCGCCACGAAGGGCGTCACGGGATGCTCGTAGAGATCGTCCGGCGAGCCCAGCTGCTCGATGTGGCCGGCGTTCATGACGGCGATCGAGTCGGCCATCGTCATGGCCTCCTCCTGGTCGTGCGTGACATGGATGAAGGTGATGCCGAGGTCGTGCTGCAGCGCCTTGATGAAGAGCTGCATCTCCTTCCGGAGCTTGAGGTCGAGAGCGCCGAGCGGCTCGTCCAGGAGTAGGACGCGCGGGCTGTTGACGAGCGCGCGGGCGAGGGCGACCCGCTGCTGCTGGCCGCCGGAGAGTTGCCGCGGCTTGCGCCGCTCGAAGCCGGCCAGTTGTACGAGCTCGAGGATCTTCACGACCTGGCCCCGCAAATCGGCGCCTTTGATCCCGCGCCTCCGCAGCCCGAATGCCACGTTCTCGAAGATCGAGAGATGCGGGAAGAGCGCATAGCTCTGGAAGACGGTGTTGACGTCGCGCCGG
>DASQXE010000151.1:0-9721 GCA_035639875.1 Gaiellaceae bacterium
TTCCTCTCTTTCGTCCCGCCGCATCCTCCATCCTGTGCGAAACAGCGACCTTACGCCTCTGTAACCATCCGGTCACTGGCAACGATGAAGGAGGCCACATGACAGCAAGCGCGGTTCAAACCTCCCGAGGGCGAGTCGGAGAAACGCGCTCGATCGGGCTTTGCTTCCTGTGGTTCATCCTCACGCTCTCGCTCTACGGGATCTACTGGGTCTACAAGACGCAGGAGGAGGTCAAGCGCTACTCCGGAAACGGCGTCGGGGGCGTTCTGGGGATCGTCATCTACCTCGTCATCTCGCCGGTGACGTTCTTCGTCGTCCCGTCGGAGGTGCGCTACATGTACGAGGACCTCGACGGCGGGCAGAGTCCGGTGCGCGGGATCTACGGCCTCTGGATCCTCTTGCCGATCCTCGGCCCCATCATCTGGTTCGTGCAGGTGCAGGGCGCGCTCAACCGCTACTGGGAATCCAAGGGCGCACCGCCGCGCTAGCCATAGAACGCGGCGACGCGCTCGGCCTCGTCTTCGACTTCCGGCCGAACGTGCTTCGAGAGCTTCTCGAACGGCGTCACCTGGACTCGCCCGCGCTCGTACTTCCAGAGCCCGGCCACCTGCCCGTCGACAAGGAACGTGGACGTGGAATGCGGGGTCCTCGCGTTGAAGACCTTCGCGCGGTGGCGCTCCGGCAGGATCTGTGTGCGGCGCGCGTGGACGAGCAGGGTCGCGTCCCACGTGGGCAGGAAACGCACGGGCGCGGGAGTATCGGCGTCCGGCAAAGGTGCGCGGGGCAAGTCGAAGAGCTCGGTGCCGTCCTCGGCGCGGAACCGGCGCAGGTTCATGCGCTCGAAGACAGGCTGGAGGATTTTGAGAGGAAGGCCGGCCCAGTTCGCCGTGTCCCCCAGCGACGCCGGGCCGAAGCCGCCGAGGTAGCGGCGCACAAGGAGCTCTTGTCCCTCTTGCTCCGTCGCCTCGGTGGTGCCGAGCCATTGCTCGGCTGTCGCGTAGAGATCTCCCCGCGGCCGCTCCCATGTCCCCGAGGGCGGGACGCGGACGAGATCGAGCCACATGCCGACACCGTTCCAGGTCGGGCTGTCCAGCCCGAGCTCCCCGACTAGGTCCTTGCGCCAGCGCGGCCCGTCCGCGAGGCGCGCCGCGACCCGCTTCGCGGCCGCCGGCACCTTGCTGACATCCATCCGTTTGTTGCGTGCCTGCATCCACCCGCGCCGCCGCTCGACGCGCACGCCCTCGGTAAGAAGCGGATAGTCGCGCGCCGAGACCGTGTGGATGGTCACCCGCATCAGGGTCGCCTGAACGGCCTTTCGCTGCTCGAGCGCCTTCGTCAGATCGTCGCGCTGGAACCCGTCGAGGCGGGTCCAGAGCCCGATGTAGCCCGATTTCGCGTCCTGCGTTTGGAGACCGCCGACGCGCTCCAAGGCGCGCGGCACCGGCAACTTCGCGCGCTCGAGCAGCAGCTGCCGCGCGAGGAGGGCGCGGTTCAGCTCGCGCTCGGTGAGAACCTGCTCCGTCAATGCCGGTTTAGCTGTTCAGGTAGGCGAGGACGGCGAGCACTCGGCGGTGATCGTCGGGCGCCTGGCGGAGGCCGAGCTTCATGAAGATGGAGGCTACGTGCGTCTCGACGGTCTTGGGGCTCAGGAAGAGCTTGGCGCAGATGCCGTGATTGGAGCGGCCCTCGGCCATCAGCGAAAGGACTTCGCGCTCGCGGGGCGTGAGCTCCCCGAGCGGGCCCTGCTCCTTGCGACGGCCGAGAAGCTCCGCCACGACCTCGGGATCGATCGCCGTTCCTCCGCGGGCGACACGCCGGACGGCGTCGATGAAGTCGTCGATGTCGAGGACGCGATCCTTGAGCAGGTAGCCGAACCGCTCAGGGGTTTCGCTGAAGAGCTTGAGCGCGTGGCGCAGCTCGATGACCTGCGAGAGGAGGAGGATTCCCACCTCCCGATCCTGCTCCCGGATCCGCGCCGCGGCCTGCGCGCCCTCGTCCGTGTGCGTCGGAGGCATGCGGATGTCGACGATCGCGATGTCGGGCTTGTCGCGCCGGACGACGGCGCGCAGTTCGTCCGCATTCCCGACCTGCGCCACGACCTCGAACTCGGCTTCTTGCAGCAGCCGAACGAGCCCCTCACGGAGCAAGACGGAGTCCTCGGCGACTACGACGCGCATGGAAGCTCCCCCACGATCCGAGTCCCCCCGCCGGGAGGGCTGACGACCCGCAGCCGCCCGCCGCGAGCTTCGACGCGGTCGTAGAGGCCGCGCAGGCCGGAACCGCGCGAGAGATCCGCTCCACCCACGCCGTCGTCGGCGATCTCGACGACCAGGCTGCCGTTGGCGCGAGCGGCGCTAACCGTCGCCGCGGACGCCTGTGCGTGCTTGACGACGTTCGCGAGCGCCTCGCACACGACGAAGTAGGCCGTCGCCTCGAGCTCGGGCGCGAGGCGCTCCTGCGGAGCCGCGAGCACCCTGACCGGGATTGGGATGCGCCGGGCGAGATCGTCGAGTGCCGCGGCCAACCCGCCCTGTGTGAGCACCGGGGGGTGGACGCCGTGCGCGAGCTCGCGAAGCTCCTCCACAGCTCGCTGAAGCTGCTCGACGGTCGAATCGAGTATGGACTCGAGATCCCTGTCGAGGGAACCGCCCAGCCGCCGCTGCGCGGTTCGCAGCTCGAGCGCAAGGGCGACGAGGCGTTGCTGGGCCCCGTCGTGGAGGTCCTGTTCGATCCGGCGGCGCTCGGAGTCGCCCGCGGCCACGATGCGGGCCCGCGACTCGCGCACAGCCACGAGCTGGGCCCTGAGCTCGGCCTGGAGGCGGGCGTTGTCGAGTGCGAGCCTCGCCGCTGCCCCCACGGCCCCGATCAGCTCGGGCTCGTCGAGGAGCGCCGGGTCGTGTACGAGCGCGGCCACGCGCTCGGCGCCCTGTTCGAGCCGCGTGATCGCGCGGCCGGCGTCGTCTTGAGGCAACGCGACGGGCTGGCCGGCGGCGTCGACGTAACCGGCGCGCTCCGGAACCCAGAAGGCGACCTCCAGGGACGGGTCGCCGAGAGCGCGCGAAAGTGCGTCTCGCACCTGTGCCGGGGGCGTGCGCTCGAGCTCGAGAAGGAGGTGCGCGACGTCTCCCCGGGCGAGCCGGGCGCGCAAGAGTCCCGCCAAGAGCGCGATCGGAATCGCAATCTGCGCGGTCACCTGCGACCAGAACAGGATCTGGCGCGTGTCCTCGGAGTAGGTGGTGAAGGTGATCGCAGCCTCGATCAAGGCACGCATTCCGGCCGCCGCTCCGGCGACGGCGAGCGGCGCGAGCGTGCGCCTGCGCGGCGGGCTCGCGTTGACGAACTTCCACGCGATCAGCGCGACGAAGACGACGCCCAGGACTCCGAAGACCCCGAGCCGGTACGAGTCGCGCAGCAGGTCGAAGACTCCATTGCTCGGATGGACGAGGAGGAGGCTGTGCGGCGGCCCGCCGAATGCGCAATAGAAGAGGCAGGATCGCCGAGGGTCGTAGACGAGAAGGGTCGCCAGCGGGAAGGCGAGGACGAGGAGGTAGCCCGCCCGGACGAAGATGCCCTCGAGGCGGGACTGCAGGCGGCCCGTGGGATACGCGAGCACCGCGTGCGCAATGAAGGCGTTCGAGAGCTCGCCGAGCGCGAACGCGGCGGTGAAGAGCGCCGACGATTCGCTGTACTGGAACCGCCTGACGAGCAGCGCGAACCCCGCGGCTGCAAGCAGGGCGCCGACCCGGCTCTGCGGGCGACGCCCCCAGGCGATGAGGCCGGCCGCAAGGAAGGTCCAAGCCACTCCGATGTGCGCCGCAGCTTCCTCCGGCGGCTGCTGACCACGGTCGACGAGGACCCGGTAGCCGAAGACGCCCAGGACGACGCCGACCGCGGCGAGAAGCAGGATCCAGCGAGTCCTCACATAGCGATTATCAGCACGTGCTCTCACCGCGACAACGGGGCGGGCCCTGATTCGACCCGTTTGAGAGACCAGGGATAGCCCCGAGCGCAGTCCCTGGGGCGCCCGGTGGGCGCGGCCGCTTGCCCTCCCTACCGTCCCAGCCATGCTTTCCCGGCTCCACTTTCTCGGCCTCGAGCTCGTCCGCTGGCTCGCCGTTTACGGGCTTTACCTCGTCGGTCGCCAGGCCGCGATCGCAGACGAGGACGCGGCGTTCCGCCATGCGAACGAGATCGTCGGACTCGAGCGCGCCCTCCACCTCTTCCAGGAGGAGCGGGTCCAGGACGCAGCGTCTTGGACGCATTGCCTCGGTGAGTTTCTCGCCGCGTACTACATGCTCGGTTTTGGGCCCGTGTGCTTCGCGGCGCTCGTCTGGACCGCGTGGCGCCACCGCAGCGCATACATCGTCTTGCGACGGCGGCTGATCGTCGCCCTCGTGCTGGCCACGCCGTTTTTTCTTCTGTATCCGGCGGCGCCGCCGCGGCTCGCCGCCGGCCTCGGGATCGGGGACTCCGTCGGTCTCTCCGGACACGACACCGGCTCGTTCCTCGGCATCCGCTTCAACCCGTACGCGGCGATGCCCAGCCTGCACGTGGGCTGGAGTCTGCTTCTTGCGCTCAGCGTCCTACCTATCGTCCGCAATCGGTCCGCGCGCGTGCTCGTCGCCGCTCATCCGGTGGTCATGTCCCTCACGGTCACGGCAACCGGCAACCACTTCTTCCTCGACATCGCCGTCGGAATCGCCATCGCGCTCGCCGCACGCTCCCTCTCGCGAATCCCTGTGCCGCGCCCGAGGCAAGTCCTATCCCGTCCGCGGCTGAAGCCCGCCACCGTCACACATGGCGCCGCATGAGCCGGGGGCACCGCGAACCGCATGGCCGGCGCTCTACGCCGAGGCAAAGAGGAGCTCGACCAGGAATGAGCGAGGTCGTCGAAGAACACAGGGTCGCCATGCCGGGCACGCAGGTGCTTGGTCCTTCCGTTCCAGCAGCGGTTTCGGGAGCTCAGCGAGCTCCAGACGGCGAGCCGGCTACGGCGATCGTCACGACGATCCTCGCCGCGCTCTTAGTGCCTTCTGGTACGGCCTCCCACTCCTTCGACGCCTGCGCGCCTGAGCTCTCGAACGAGCATCTCTAGTGCATTTGCAAGCCGCAGGCGGTTCGCCGGGTCGTTCAACCACCCGCTCGCTCCCGAAGGGTGGGGAAGCGGCACGGCGACCGCGTCGCCCAGGTCGAAGCGGCTACCGATGCAATCTTCGAGGCGCGAGATCCCGAGCACGCGCCGCGCCGCGAGCCCGCCCACGGGAACGATGACCTTCGGCTGCACGAGCCGCAGCTCCCAGTCGAACCAGAATCTGCAGAGTTCGAGCTCGCGCGGGGTCGGGGGCCGGTCTCCGCGGCCGGACGGGTGCTTGCCCGGATAGCAGCGCGTAACCGAGCAGCAATAGAAGATGGAGTAGAAGTCCTCTTCCTCGACGCCGAGCCAACGGCGCAGAGTCCGGCCGGCGCGCCCGCGCCAGGGTCGGCGCTCCGCCCCCTCGACGGCGCCCGGCGCCTGGCCGACGATCATCGCGCGCTGTCCAGGACGTCCCTCGAAGACAGGCAGCGACTCGAGTGGATAGCCCGCTTCGGCGCAAGCGCGACAGACGCGGTTATCGCGTTGCAGGGACGCGAGCGAGCGGTAGTAACGCTTGCGGGTGGTTACTTGCGACGGTTGACGGCGGCTTGCAGCTGCCGCTTGTTCATCTTTGAGCGGCCCTTGACGTTCAGGCGCTTGGCCTGGTTGTAGAGCTGCTCCTTCGTCTGGCCCTTCGGCCGATTCGTGCCCGACCGCTGGCCCCCGCGAACGCTCGAAGAACGACCGCGCAGGGAGCTCCGCGAGCGCGTCCGCGACTCGCCCGAGCGTGCCCGCTCCTTGTTGACCGTGCGGGCAGCGATCTCTTTGGCGCGCCCTGTCGAGGCGCCGCGGCTCTTTGCGCTCTGCTTGATGTGCTCGTACTGACGGCCGCGCTTGGTTCCCTTCCGGACTCCACGAGGTGGCATGCGAAACCCCCTTTTCAAGCGGTGGTCTTCGGTCTTGTACCTTTTCCACAGGGAGCGAAACGCGGGCGGTACCATGGTCTCCGCGCGCGGAGAGGTGTCCGAGCTGGCCTAAGGAGCGCGACTGGAAATCGCGTACCCGGCGAAAGTTGGGTCGCGGGTTCGAATCCCGCCCTCTCCGCCTAGACGCTCTGGGTCACGGCCGCTTTCGCCGGGCGAGCCCGGCTGCAACGCAGTCGCGTTCGTTTACACGCCGCTGCGCTCGCGCCTAGGGCGTGTCGTGAGTTACTTCGTCACCGGAAGGAGGAAGGCGACGAGATCGGCCAGCTGCTGATCGTTGAGCTGTTGCCCGAAGTTCTGGGGCATGATCCCGGCCTGGTAGCCCTGCGCGATCTGGGCGTTCGGGTTGACGATCGATTCGTGGATGAACGCGGCGTCCTTGCCCTTGAGGACGTCGTCGAGGTTCGGGCCTACATTCCCCGTCGCTCCCGCCTCCTGAAGGGTGTGGCAGGTGGAGCACGTGGGCTGCGCGGTGGTCGTGAAGATCTGCTTGCCCGCCGCCGGGTTGCCCGCAGGCTGGCCCGTCTGCCCGCCCCCCGTCTGCGTGCCGGTCGAGGGCGGCGCCGTAGTCGCGGCAGCCCCGGTCTCGGCCCCCGGGGCCGCGAAATGGTGGGTCTCGCCGAGCACCTCGACGGCAGTCAGCATCCCGAGGACCAGGAGGACAGCGATCAGGACGAACAGGCGAAGATGCCGCCCGGGAAAGCCGGGGTCACGGCGGGGGACGACCAGCGCAACGGTGAGGCTGAACAACACGAGGACCGCTGCGACGATCCCGAGGATGACATCGTTCCGGCTCACGGGACGCGCGTACGATACCCCGGTGCGGCGCGCCGGTCTCTACCTCGCGGCCGGCGTGGGACTCCTCTCCGCCGTGGTCCTGGCCGCGGTTGGGCTCGGCGATCGGGCAGGAGCGTTATCCGACTGGCAGGCGCTCGTCCTCGGGGTCGTCCAGGGGCTGACGGAGCTCTTGCCGATCTCCTCTTCGGGCCACCTCATCATCGTGCCGTGGCTCGCGGACTGGCACTACCTCGAGGCACACCCCGACTTCAACAAGACGTTCGATGTCGCAGTCCATCTCGGGACGCTCGTCGCCGTGGTCGTCTATTTCTGGAGGGACGTCGTCCGGTACGTCGCCGCCTGGCTCCGGTCCGTTGGACGTCGCACGGTGTGGGGGACAGAGGAACGGATCGCCTGGTACATCTTCGCCGCCACCGTGCCGGCCGCGCTGGCGGGCGCCGCCGGAGAGGACGTGATCGAGGAAAAGCTCGGCCAGCCGTGGCAGATCGCAGTCCTCCTTGCACTCTTCGGCGTGCTCCTCTGGCTGGCCGACCGCCTGCCCGAGCGGCGAGGGATCGAGGACCTTCGCTTCAAGACCGCCTTTCTCGTCGGCGTCTCGCAGATCCTCGCGCTCATGCCGGGCGTCTCGCGCTCAGGAATCACGATCACGAGCGGTCGCGCGGCCGGACTCGAGCGCGACTCGGCTGCCCGCTTCTCCTTCCTCCTCCTCATCCCGATCGTGTTCGGCGCCGTGGTCTACAAGGGCTTCAAGCACGTTGTCGTCGGGACGCTGCCGCCCGGATCCGCCGGCCCGTTCGCGGTGGGAACCCTCGCAGCCGCCGCGGTCGGTCTGGTCGCAATCGACGTCCTGCTCGGATACGTACGCAGGCACGACTACTCCCCTTTCGTGATCTACCGCTTGCTTGCGGCGGCGATCATCGCGGCGCTGATCGTATCCGGCGTCCGCGAGGCTACGTTTTAGGGCGGGAGCGAGGGCGGGGCATGCCTCGGCCCTACTAGACTCGCGCGAAAGTTAGGGAGCAGCCGACGGCGACCATCGCAAGAGACGTGCCGCGTGCGGCCCGCGGGCGACTCGGGCTCGTCCTCGCGTCCCTGGCGGTCGCGCTGTTCCTCGCGGCGCTCGCCGCGTGGGCGGGCGGGCGCCTGCGAGAGCGGAGCGAGACCGATTCGACCGACGCACGCCTCGCCTCGTCCCTCAACGCTGCCGGAGCCGAGGTGAGGAACGAGCTCCGTGACGCGGCCGAACGGGCCCGCGCGCTGGCGGCTTTGCCCGGCGTCCAGCAGGCGCTCGTGCGCCGCGACCTACGGGCGCTCGGCCGGCTCGCTCAGCGCGAGCAGGGAGGCTCGTTCGCCCTCACGGACGGCCGTTCCGTCGGCGCGCTGGTCTCGCCGCTTCGGAGGGCGGTGGGGGTCACCGACGCACGCGGACGACCAGTCGGCCGCATCGTGGTGTCCATTCCTATCGACTCGGCTCTCGTCGCGCGGTTGCGCGCTTCGTCGGGCATTCCGTCCGAAGACACGCTTGCGATCGCGCGCGGCGGACGCTTCCTCACGCCGGCGCCCGTGCGGGGCGACCGCCGCTCGATCTCGATCCCCCTCGCCCGCGGGACCGATCTGCGCCTCGTGGCACTCACCTCGCGCGAGCCCATCGAAGCCGCGGCGTCCGAGACGCGACGGCGGGTCTTTCTCGCCACGCTGTTGACGATTGCGCTTCTCACGCTCGCCTGGTGGACGGCCGCGCGTGTGCTCGCCGCCCGTCACGCCGCCGCGCCGGCGCGTCGGCGCCGCGCCGACGAGGTCGAGGACCCCACCGGGAGACGCGTACGGGAGGCGGTCTCGCTCGTCGGCGAGGCGCTGGCGGCGACGCACGATCCGGAGGCGCTCCTCCAGGTCATTCTCGAGAGCGCTGTGGGTGCAACCGGGGCGGTAGGGGCCCGGCTGGTGAGCGAGAGTGCCGAGCGCTTCCGCGCCGGACGACCCGAGCGGGGCGGCCCTCCGCTCAGCCTTTCCCTCGGGACGGCGGACGAGCATGTGGGGAGCCTCCTCATCTACCCGGCTCGCGGGCGGCCGTTCAGCGAGGACGAGGGACGGCTGGCGCACTGGCTCGCCGCCCAGGCGTCCATCGCGCTCGAGAACGCGCGTCTGCATCGAGCGGTCGAGCAGCAAGCCATCACCGACCACCTCACGGGCCTCGCCAATCGCCGTCGCTTCAGCGAGTCCCTCAGCCTCGAGGTGAGCCGGGCGGAGCGCTTCGGCGGCACGCTCTCGCTCGTCCTCGCCGACCTCGACGACTTCAAGCGGGTGAACGACGCCTATGGCCACCATGTGGGGGACGAGGTCTTGCGGCGGTTCGCCAGCGTCATGCAGGAGAGCGTCCGCGAGTTCGACCTCGCAGTACGCTACGGCGGCGAGGAGTTCGCCGTTCTTCTTCCCGAGACGGATCTCGAGGGCGGCGTCCGGCTCGCCGAGCGGCTAGCGACGGCTCTCCGCGGCACGAGGTTCATGGGTCCCGGCGGCGACATATTCTCCGTCACGTCGAGCTTCGGCGTTTCCGCATTTCCGGACTTCACGTCGGCCGACGAGCTGATGCTGGCGGCCGACCGTGCCCTCTACCGCGCGAAGGAGGAAGGAAAGGACCGCGTTCTGCCCGCGAATCCTGGGTGACGCCCGCCCGGGGTGTTATAAGCACCCGAGTGCGGGACTGCCACGTTTGCGGGCGCAGTTTCGATCCTCTGGCCTTCCAGGTGGTCGTGCCGGAGCTCGGACGAGGATTCGACCGGATCGAGTGTGCGCAAAGCGCGCGGGCGCTCGGGCGGCCTGCGGCGGATGTCACGCCCACCCCACTGATGGCTGTCGTGGAGCCCTT
>DASQXE010000152.1:0-3260 GCA_035639875.1 Gaiellaceae bacterium
GCCGTCGCGCCCGTCCCGGCGGCGTCAGATCCCGCCGGTCAGGCCCGCAACTTCGCCGCCTGGCTCCGCAAAAACTCTCGCTAGTCGTCGTTAGGTCGGCTCGGGCAGGCGAACGCCGATGCGGGAGAGGAGCGGCCGCGCCTCCTTGAGCTGCTTGTCGGCGAGCTCGAGCTCGAGCGCGAGCGTCTGCACCCACCGCCGCGCGATCGTGAGGTCCGTCTGCAGCGTCTCGCGTTCGGCATGCAGGTCGTCGAGCTCGGTCCGCAACCGCGCCAGTTCGTCGGCCTGCCGCTCCAGCCTGTCGACGAGGTCCGGGACGATCGCGTCCTCGGCAGCCAGTAGGCGGCGAGTCTCCGAATCCATGGTGTCCCCCTTCTTCCGGAGGCGCGCCGCAATAACGCCTCGTCTGACTCCCTCTCACTCCTCGATCTAGCCGAGAAGAGCCGACTTGTAAAGGGCTACTACATGAAAAACGGGCTGTCGCTCGTCGTCAGGAGCAGGATGAGAAGACCGAAGAGGAAGACAGGAATGAGGAGGAGCAGAACCGCCACCCACGCCGCCGCCCGCGCGACCGCGCGTTCTCGCGGGTCGGCATGACGCGCTCGACGCGCTGACACGACGGCGCCGACCGCGCAGACGACGGCTCCAAGGAAGCAGACGCCGGGCGAGAGGACCCTCGGCGCATCTCCCGTCCAGCTCCAGCCCAGGCCGGTAAACGAGAGGACCGCTCCCAGCGCCCACAGGCGGCCGTGGCGCGCCGGCTCACCCCGCTCTCGTTCGCGCAAACCGATCCAAGTGACGCCGGAACAGACGAAGGCGAGGAACGCCGGCCCCGCGAGGAAGTCGAAGAGGACGGGCGCCGAGCCCGAAGAGCCGACCAGCGCCGCGAGCAGCAGAAAGCTGGCGCTGACGAGCGTGAGCGCGCGCGTGACGGCGAGGGTGTCCACGGAACCTCTATCGGCATTTCGACCGACGCTCAGAAGCGACCGTCATATAGTTCGCAACCGGTGGAGCAATCGGGCGATCTCCTCTTCCTCCCGGACGAAGAGTTCGCCTGGGTCGAGCCGCAGCCGGAACGACAACCCGTCCCGCCCGCTCCGCGGCCACGTCCCAAGCGGCAAACGCGCACGCTCGCCGGAGACGTGGCTCGGCTCCGTGCGGCGCTCCGAGAGCGGACTGCGGCGCTTCCGGCCGCGGCGCGCCGGATTGTCATTCCCGCTGCGTTTCTCCTCCTCGTCGGGCTCGCGGCCCTGTTCACGCTGCGGAGCGGAAACGGGGGCGAGGCGGTCGCCCCGGTCAAGCCGCTCCCTCCCCTCGCAGCCTCGGCCCCGCCCAACGCACCTACGAGCATGCCGATGCTGCGCAGGGGCGACCGCAAGGCCGCCGTCGCGGATTTGCAGCAGGCCCTCGCCGCCCTCGGCTTTTACTCTCAGTCGGCCGACGGGGTCTTCGGCGACAGCACGCACGCGGCCGTGCTCGCGTTCCAGCGAAGCCGGGGACTCCTCGCCGACGGCGTCGCCGGCCCGGCGACCATGGAGGCGCTCAGCGCTGCGCTTGCCGAGGGCGCCAAGTCCGACGCCGCCCTCGCGGACTCCGGGCTCGCTACGGCCGCCGACAACGGACGGCTCTCGTCCGCCGCGGCTCAGCGCTTCAGCTCGCTGTTGGCCGACGCGCTTTCCCGCCTCGAGCGTCTTTCCCCGGGGCGGGTCGCGACGCTCGCGCTCGTCTTCCACAACGTGGCCTCTCACGCGAGCGAGTACGACGAGCATCGTGCGCTCGTCCTCTTCACGATGCTGGAGGCGAACGCGGTTTACCTCGGGAAGCACACCCCTCCCACGACCCGGACGGACATGGAGGACGGCGACGGGATCGCGTACCGCTACTTCCCGGGCTATGGCTTCCAGTTCCATCCGATCGCGGCGTTCGCGCGGTTGAACTGGCTCGCCGCTCACGAGAAGACCGCGGAGGTCAAGCGGCTGGCCGCGGCGCTCGTCGCACGCGGAGTTCCGTCTGGAAAAGCGTTCGTGTGGGAGTACTACTTCCCGTTCGGGGGCCCATCGACCTGGACCTCCGGCTTCGCCCAGGCGACGGCGGCGCAGGCGCTCGCGCGGTCGGCTGCGCTCCTCCACGATCCCGACTTGTTCAAAGCGGCAAACGCCGCGTTCCGCGCCATCCCGAAGGAGCTGTCGCTCGACCTCGGTGGGGGCGTCTGGATCCGGGAGTACGGCTACAGCGACATGGCCATCCTCAACGCCCAGCTGCAGTCGCTCCTGTCTTTGCTCGACTACGTTCGCATCTCGGGCGACAAGGCCGCGCAGGCGTACGTCGAGGAACAAGACACGGCGAGCAAGGCGCTGCTCTCGAGCTTCGACACCGGCTGCTGGTCGCGCTACTCGCTCAACGGGTCACCGGCCTCGCTCGACTACCACAAGTACCACGTGTGGTTGCTGAAGAAGCTCGCGCAGACGACGGGTGACGCCGTGTGGGCGGAGACGGCCAGCCGCTGGGAGGGCTACCTCGCGGCCGGCCCTTGCTAACCGAGTAGCTCCTTCAGCCGGAGCCCGTTCTTGACGGCGTAGCCCATCCAGTCGTTGTTGAAGTACGCGAAGACCTCTACGCGCTCCCGCCAGCCGGCGATCCGCGCGGCCCACTCCTCGAGCTCGCGCTCGGAGTAGTTGCCGCCGCGTCCGCGACTCCCATGGTGGAAGCGGACGAACGTCCAGTGGGCTGTCAGCTCGTGCGTCTGGAAGGGACGCCGCGGATGGTCGCCGATGACGAGAGCGACGTCGTGCTCGCGCAGGAGGCCGTAAACCTCGTCCACGAACCAGCTCGCATGCCGGAACTCGAAGCAGTGGCGACCGGCCGGAAGCCGAGCGAGCGCGGAGCCGAGCCGCTTGTCGTCGCGGTGGAAGTTTTCCGGCAGCTGCCAGAGAACGGGCCCCATCTTCGGCGAGCGGAGGAGCGGTTCGATGCGCTCGTAGAAGCGGCCGACCCCCTGTCCCATGTCGGTGAGCCGCTTCATGTGGGTGAGGAAGCGGCTCGCCTTGACGGCGAAGAGGAACTCCGGCGGGCTCTCTTCCACCCAGCCGGCTACGGAGTCACGCTTCGGCAGGCGGTAGAAGGTGTTGTTGACCTCGACGGTGTCGAAGAGCTCGGCGTAGTGGGCCAGCCAGCGTCGGGCGGGAAGGCCTTTGGGATAGACGCGCTCGCGCCAGTGCGGGTAGTTCCAGCCCGAGCAGCCGATGCGAACCGGCTTCACC
>DASQXE010000153.1:0-5915 GCA_035639875.1 Gaiellaceae bacterium
ATTCGGAACGGGAGTTAGTTCAGCGCGACGCCTCCGCTCTTGAACGTCTCGACGGGGAGTGTGCCAACATCGACAACGGTTAGCTGAAATGCCTGCGTAGCGACGTTAACCCAAACGTCCACGTGCACGGTCATCTTCACATGCCCATCGAGGATGAGGGAACCGGCACCGCTAAAGGTGACTGTCGAACCGGCTACCGATCCGGCCGTCGGAGTCGCGTGCACGATCATGTTGTGCGCTAGGCCGAACGCGCCGAGGACGAATGCTGACCGTCCGGCCATCAGACACTCGAAACTGCCCGAGGCGGAGCCAGATTCGTCGACGGCGACGTTCATCGCGACCTGGGAGATCGAGGCGGTGCCTCCCCCATGGAGGTGATGGACGTTCGGCGTGGCAAAGGCCTTGGCCGGTGCGAGCGACAGCAACGCTACGACGAGCGTCAGTCGAAGGAGTGTGCTGAGCATTCTCGGTCCTTTCAGGTGAGGGTTCCGGACGACGTTGGAACGAACGCCCAAGCTGCACGTGAGCAGCCTTTGGGTGCAAACCGAGGTCAGTCTTCTCGGCGAAGACCGGGATGGACGACCTATTCAGCCGCACAAGAGCCGGCGTGAGCGAAAGCGCCGTATTCCGCAGCCCCGGTGAAGCACTGCACAACGCCCGCGTGGTTCGGTCCTCCCGTCGGCGCGGAAGCTTAACTTGTCTTGTGGCAAAAGTGCTCATCCGCCCTAGATTTGGCCGCACGTGCATGTGGCCAACGCAAACCCGCCGCCCGTCTGGGCGGCGGGTGCTTCCTCGCTCAATTGTTGGGTTCAGCGAAGCCGGTGGAAGAGCGTCACTCCGGAAGTCGGCTCAAAGACGAGATCGAACGTCGGGATGCGGATGCGGATCCCCTCGGGCACGTCGACGAACGTTCCGGGCAAGTGGCAGTTGACGCGGAGGATGCCGTTCACCTCCTCGCCGCTGTCGGCAATGAAGTGAATTCTGAGGCGGAGAATGCCCGATGTCGGCTCGTTTTCATTTCGCGAGGACCCTGGCCCGTTGCCGATCCCATCGATCAGTCCGGTAGCGGCGAAGTTGCCGCCAGCGAGGCGTTGCCAGCTCAAGAACCGTGTGACGTAGTACACGCCTTGATCGGTCTCGCCGTCCGACCCGTGGAAAGCCCAGGTGCCGCCTCCTGCCGCCTCCGACTCGTTCGGCTCGACCGTGCCAGAGCCGGTCAGGCTCAACGTATCGCCCGCCGCGTCGGTGGCGACGTCGGTGCCGCCTGCCACGGCTACGCCGTTGGAAATGACGAGCAAATCCCAGCGAACGAAGCCGTGGGCCTCTGTGCTTGCGACGGTATCGCCGCTTGCACCGGCCGCCGCGATAAATACTCCGAGCGCAAGTCCGAGAGCAAGCGACAAGAGTTTCGGTCGCTGCATCAATCCTCCCTTCGTGGCACGACGTGCAAGACGTGTGCCGGCCGCAGTCAGAGATGAATGCGGAGCGACCCGGCGGAGCACGCGCTCGAAAGTCCGGTCTCCCACACATGGAACGTCGCCGCCTTCGAGCGGCAGTTTCCCTGGTTGCCGCGGGCCGAGTCAAGCGTTTCGCTCGACCCTGCTCAGAGACTCGCCCCCGCGAGCCGACTACCGCGCCGCGGCGACGAAACGTGCCGGACGACTACGCGCGCGGCGCGGTCGTTGCGCTAGATCCTCCTGGAGCCGGCACGCAGGTCTCGCAAAGCTCGATACCACGGACGCGCGCGAGCAGCTTGTAGGTCTCGCAGCCGACGCAGAGGCCGGTGACGGCAGAAAGGAGAGCGAGCCCCGCGACGAGCAGGCCGAGCGCCCACCCCACCGTAGAGAGCCCGACGGCGTGGAAGACTGTCGCTGCTCCGAGGACCGCGACCCCGATCATGTTGGCGAAGCGCGGCGGGCGAGCGTCCTCGATCGGTCCCTCGCCGAAGCGCGGCTGGAGAACCTCGAAGTAGAAGACGCACGGAAGGCACCAGCGCCGCCCGAGCGTGAGCCCGACCGCCAGCTGAGCGGCCAGGATGCCGAGCAGCGGCCACCAACCGGTGAGGAACGCCACGAGGGCGAGGACGCCAACCGTGCCCTGCATGAACCGCGGGCCGCGCGCGTCGATCACGTCCAGGTCGCGGTACGGGTCGGCCAGTCTCCGCTTCATTTTGTGAAGCTTAGCGAGAGTGCGACGCCGGGAGGGGCGCTGGCTATGCTCAAAGCAGAGAAGGTTGCAAAGGTTCGAGGACCTCAACTCCGGCTTCGTCCAGGAGCTCTTCGCGCAGTACCTGGCCTCGCCCGACGCGGTGGACCCGGCCTGGCGGGAGTTGTTCGAGCAGGATCCTGAAGGCCTCGTCGAGGGCAGCCCGCTCGTCCAGCGCATCCGTAAGCTCTATCTGGGCGCCGTCGACGGGGAGAACGGGGCGCCCGCACCTGCGGCGGAGGCCGCCCCTCCGCTCCTCCTCGGGGCCGTCGCGGCCGCGATGGCGCTCGTGAAGGCGCATCGTATGCACGGTCATCTTGCCGCGCATCTCGATCCGCTCGGCAGCGAGCCCGTCGGCGACCCGGCCCTCGAGCCCGAGCGGCTCGAGCCGCGCCTGACCGAGGAGCTCATGCGGCAGGTTCCGGCCAAGGTCCTGCGCGTGCACGTGCCGGGCGAGACGCTGGCCTACGCGCTGCCACACCTTCGCGAGACGTACTGCGGAACGCTCGCCTACGAGATCGAGCACATCTCCAATCACGAGGAACGCGTCTGGCTGCGGACGGCGATCGAATCGGGCCGCTATCGGAGGCCGCTCTCGGAGGACGAGAAGCGCCGGCTGCTCCGGCGCCTCACCGAGGTCGAGGGCATGGAGCGTTATCTCCGCCGCGCCTTCCTCGGTCAGAAGCAGTTCTCGATTGAGGGCCTCGACGTCATGGTGCCCATGCTGGACGAGGCGCTCGAGCTCGCGTCGGCCGACGGAGCCCGGGAGGTCGTCATCGGCATGGCGCATCGCGGCCGTCTCAACGTACTCGCTCACATCGTCGGCCGCCCGTACGAGGTCATCCTGCGGGAGTTCGAAGGAGAACGCGTACTCGAGGCCGTCGGCTCCGACCCCGAGGGCGGCTCCGGCGACGTGAAGTACCACCTCGGCGCGTTGGGCGTCCGGAAGACCGAGCACGGCGACTTGCGCGTCACGCTTGCCTCCAACCCGAGCCACCTCGAGTACGTCGACCCCGTCGTCGAGGGCGAGACCCGCGCCGGCCAGACGAACCACGACAAGCGCGAATGGACGCACGACCAGCGCTCCGCCCTCGCGGTCCTCATCCACGGGGACGCGGCGTTCCCCGGACAGGGAGTGGTGGCCGAGACCCTCAACCTCCAGGCCCTACCGGGCTATTCGACGGGCGGTACCCTCCACCTCATCGCCAACAACCAGATCGGCTTCACGACCGATCCGGAGGAGGGCCGTTCGACCCGCTATTCGAGTGACCTGGCCAAGGGCTTCGACGTGCCCATCATCCACGTGAACGCCGACGACGCTGAGGGTGCGGTCGCCGCCGTGCGGCTGGCGATGGCGTTCCGGGAGCGCTTCCGCAAGGACGTCGTCGTCGACCTCGTGGGCTACCGCCGCTTCGGCCACAACGAGGGCGACGAGCCGGCCTACACGCAGCCGGTCATGTACCAGAAGATCGAGGAACACCCGAGCGTCCGCGAGCTGTATGCGAAGGCGCTCGTCGGCGCCGGCGTCGTCAAGCCGGACGAGCCCGAGGAGCTCGACGCAGCGGTCCAGACGGCCATGAAGGAAGCCCACGAGGCGCTCAGGGCCGCTATCGCGGCCGGGAATGCACAGGGGCAGGAAGAGAAGAAGCCGGGGCGCGGCAGTGACGCGCCGATCGAGACGGCCGCGCCCGCCGAGCTGCTGCAGGAGCTGAACGCGGAGCTCGTCCGCGTGCCCGAGGGCTTCACCATTCATCCGAAGCTGGAGAAGCAGCTCGCACGTCGTCTCGACACGCTCGGCGACGAGGGTGGGATCGACTGGGGGCAGGCCGAGGCGCTCGCCTTCGCGAGTCTGCTCGTCGACGGCACGCCGATTCGCCTGACAGGCCAGGACACGGAGCGCGGAACGTTCTCGCACCGGCATCTCGTTCTGCACGACTACGAGACCGGCGAGACCTACGCGCCGATCGAGCACCTCCCGCAGGCGACCGCGCCCTTCCAGGTCTACAACTCGCCGCTTTCGGAGATGGCCGCCCTGGGCTTCGAGTACGGCTACTCGGTCGCCTGCCCGCGCGCTCTCGTCCTCTGGGAAGCCCAGTTCGGCGACTTCATCAACTCCGCCCAGGTGATCGTCGACCAGTTCATCGTCTCAGGACTCTCGAAGTGGTACCAGAGCTCCCGGCTCGCCCTGCTTCTCCCGCACGGCTACGAGGGCAATGGTCCGGAGCACTCGAGCGCGCGGCTCGAACGCTTCATGCAGCTCGCCGCGCAGGAGAACATCCGCATCGTCAACTGCTCAACGGCCGCGCAGTACTTCCACGTTCTGCGCCGGCAGGCCCTGCACCCGAAGGCGCGCCCGCTCGTCCTGCTCACTCCGAAAGGCCTCCTGCGCCTGAAGGAATCGACCTCGAAGCTAGGAGACTTGACGAAGGGCTCGTTCCGTCCGATCCTCGACGACACTGCGCTCGACGAGGAGGGACGGCGCACGGCCGGGCGTCTCGTTCTCTGCTCCGGGAAGGTCTACTACGACATCGTCGGCCACGAAGAGCGCAAGGACGTTCAAGGGGTCGCCGTCGCCAGGCTCGAACAGCTGTATCCGTTTCCCGTGGCGTCCTACGACGAGCTCCTCTCGCGCTACCCAAACATCACCGAGCTGGTTTGGGCACAGGAGGAGCCTCAGAACATGGGCGCCTGGCGCGCGATCCGCCACCGGCTCGAGGAAGGCCTTCCCGAAGACGTCGAACTCCGTTACGTCGGACGGCCGTGGCGCGCGAGCCCGAGCGAGGGCTACCCGACCGCGCACCTCATCGAGCAGGACCGCATCGCGCGAGAGACGCTCTCCGTCTACTAGGTCCCGGCGTACTAGGGATCGAGCCGTGAGCTCAGGCGGCTCATTTCTCCACGACCGCATAACGATCGTGCTCCTCGACGACGTCCTCGTCCTCGGTCGTTTGGTGTCCGGGGACGATCAGGAAACGAGTATCGCTCGCGCGCACGGCTGCGTACTCCTCGGCGGTCAGGCTGACCGGTTCTGTGCACGTCTCGTCTGCGCATTCGCAGAGGAACGGGATGCGCTGCCGCTCGCGCACCATCGTGCGCACGCGCTCGTTGAGCCTGTCGTTCGCCCGCCGAAACCGCTGTTGGTTTCCGGTCAAGCGCTCCTGCCTCGAGCCCATCGCCGGGCTCTACCCGCGGCCGCCCGGCTGAAACCGGCGCGGGCCGTCAGCAGCGCGCGACAGACTGAAGAAGCGTGATGCCGCGGCCGATACCGAATTTGCAGTGTTCTCTTTCCACCGGCCCGGCAAGGCTGCGTCGGTGACGGTCCATCCGCTCGCCGAGCCGGTCCCTGCCCCGCGGGAGGCCGAGCTCTGGATCCCGATGCGGGACGGGGCGCGTCTCGCGGCGCGGCTGTGGCTTCCGCCGGGAGCCGACGTGCGGCCCGTACCGGCCGTCCTCGAGGTCTCGCCCTACAGGCACGAGGATCACACGCGGCGGCGCGATTCGGTCCGCCACCCCTACTTCGCCGAGCGCGGGTTCGCATCGCTCCGGGTTGACCTGCGGGGGAGCGGGTCCTCGGACGGCGTGCTGCTGGACGAATACACCGAGACCGAGCAGCAGGACGTCTGCGATGCGCTCGCGTGGATCGCCGCGCAGCCCTGGTGCACGGGCTCGGTCGGAATGATCGGCATTTCGTGGGGAGGATTTGCCGCGCT
>DASQXE010000154.1:0-2763 GCA_035639875.1 Gaiellaceae bacterium
GGTCGGCGCTCGCGAGGACCGCCACCAGCGACGCGAGCACTACAAGCGCCCGCATGAGCGCTGCCTTACGCATTCGCCTCCCTCCTTTCAGGTCGCAGTTGAGGCGGACGATACGACGCTGCGCTTACTGGGGACAGGCGCAGTCAAACGGTCTCGATCCCGCTATTGACTGAGCACCTGTTGACGAGCGACGATGCGTCGGTGACAGAGGAAACCGTCGGCCAGCGGATCCGGCGGCTGCGGCTCTCTCGCGGGCTCTCCCAGCGTGCGATCTCCGCGCCGGGTGTGTCGTATGCCTACATCTCGAGGATCGAGAACGGCGGGCGTAAACCGTCCTTAAAGGCACTCCGGGCGATCGCCAGTCGGCTTGGCGTCGATCCGGAATATCTGGAGACGGGCTCGGCAGTTCCCGCGTCGAAGGAGCGCGAGCTACGGCTGGCGGACGCGGAGCTCGAGCTTCGGATCGGAAACGATCTTGAACGCGCCGAGGAGATTCTCAGGAGCTTGGTCGTTGAGGACGTTCCTGACGGCCTCGAGGTACGCATCCGGGCGACGCTGGGTGCGCTCATGGCCCGGCGCGGTGACAATCAGGAAGCGGTGCGTCAGCTCGAAGCTGTCGTTGCATCGGGAGGAGTGCGACCGGAGACGCGGCCGGACGTCTACGAGACCCTCTCGCGTGCATACCTGGGGACGAACGCGCACGTCATGGCGATCAAGCTGCTCGAGGGTTGCATTGCTGCCGTCGATGAGGACGATCGCTACCTCACGGCGCAGATTCGCTATCGGAGCTTCCTAGCGACCGCTCTCTCGGCGATGGGGGCGCTCGAGCGGGCGCGTGCTGTACTTGACGAGGCCACGGAACGCGCGGAACGGCTCGGCGGATTCGGCGAGCGAGTAGCTGTTCACTGGGAGAGGGCTCGGCTCCTGTGGATGGAGGGCGACGGCGATGCGGCGCTGTCGGCCATAGGTTACGCCCGGGCGCTCGCCGAGATCGCCGACGACACGCTCCAGATCGCTCGCGCACATCTCTTCTCGGCGCAGATCGAGAACTATCAGGGTCGGCCGGAGGAGGCTGGACCGCACCTTGAACGCGCGGAGCGGCTTCTCGAGTTCGGAGACGATGTGGTGGATCGCGGAGTGCTCCGCGCAGAGCAAGCAAAGCGCGAGGCAAAGCTCGGCAGGGGTGACAGCGCACTCGAACTGGCGCAAGAGGCATCCGAACTCCTGGCGGAGCATGTTCGCCACGCGCCGAACGGGTGGCACGCGCTGGCGATGGCGCACGTCGCGCTGGACGACATCGACGCGGCCGACGCGGAGTACAGGCGCGCGGTCGACGCCCTCTGCGACCGCGGGCAGTGGCGGGAGGCCGTCTACGTGGCCCAGGACTGGGCCGCGGCGCTCCGGGCGGCGGGGCGCGGAGAGCGCGCCTATTCGGTGCTCGAGCAGGCGACGACCTACAGCCAGCGCATCCCAGGGCCGCGGGAGACCGAGCCGAGCGCGGCGGCCGGGCGCGCGTAAACTCGCGCCGACACTCGAGCGTCCATCAAGGAGGGGCACATGGCCTGGGGCTTCATCGGCGAGCTGCCGATCTCGCGCGACCAGTACGACCGGCTCAACGCGGAGATCCGCGAGGATCCCGAGGGGCTGATCCTCCACACCGCCGCCGAGCACGGCGGGGGCATGCGGGTCATCGACGTCTGGGAGTCAGAGGACGCCTACCGCCGCTTCGAGCGCGACACGCTCATGCCCGCGATGGAGCGGGCGTGCCTCGAGGCGCCGACGGACGAGCCGCCGCCGCTCGACTCCTTCGAGATCCACAACCTGCGCGGTCGCTAGGACGCCGCTGCCGGCCCGCCGCCCCGGAGCCACCGGGCGAGGAGGGTCGCGCCGCCGCCGAGCGCCGCGAGGGCGAGGGCGGCGATCAGGAACACCTCGAGGAGACGGGTCGAGGTCTTCTTCTTCGTCGCCGCGGTGGAGGGGACCGTGAGGTGGTGCCCCGACGCCGCGGCGACGCGCTGCATGGCGACCGCGGCCAGGCGGGCGAGCTCGGCGGCCGTCACGGACGAGCTCGGGAGCTTCATCCGTGCAAGCGCCCGTCGCGCGGCGGGCGTCGCGCCGGGGCCGTGGACGCCGAAGCCGCCCGGCTCGCCGTTCATCGCCACGACGAGCGTTCCGCGGTAGACGAAGGTGATCTCCCTCCCGAGGAAGTCGGCGTAGCGCTGCGCCTTGCCGTACAGGCCGCCGATCGCGCCGAGGTCGGGAATCTGCGTGATCACCGCGACCCGCATCGGGAACCCCTGCTTCTTCGCCTCCTTCGCGAGGGCCTCGAGCGCGCGGCCCTCCGCGCTCCCGTACGGCGACTGGAACGAGAGGAAGACGTTGTCGGAGAGGAGGACGTCGCTGGCGGGATCGCCGTCGGCGCGCGCCGTCCCCGCTGCCGTTCCCGCCAGGGCGGCGGCAAGCGCGAGCACGAGGAGCCGTCTCACAGCGTCGACCGAAGCAGGAGGATCACGACGACGAGGGCCGCCGCGCCCGCGAGGAGCGCCAAGACGCCGCCGAGAAGCCGCAGGCGGACGCTCATCCGGTCGCGTGGTCGAGGAGGGTCACGTCGAAGGACGGCCTGCCGGGCGGCGTGACCTCGAAGGTCACGGCCCAATGCCCCACCATGACGAGCGCGGGCGCCGAGCGCGAGAACGTCCCCGGAGCCCTCTCGGGCAGGCGGTATGCGAGCTGGCTCATCGTCATGTCCAGCATGGCAAAACG
>DASQXE010000155.1:0-2306 GCA_035639875.1 Gaiellaceae bacterium
TTCTGGAGATGCGTGCCCTCGAACAGCCACGGCACGGCACCCTCGTCGCGGACGCGCCACGGACCGCGATGGGTCCCGTGGTCATTCGCCAGATACTGGACGCCGATCAGCGACGCCTCGGGCCGCCCGAGATTGCGCCACGACCGGGTCTTGGTCATGTAGCCGCCGTGCCTGGTGACGCGCCAGTAGAAGTTGTCCGCCGACATGAACATGAGGTTCCCGCCGAGGTTCCGGAAGCTCGTGATGACGTTGTACTCGTTCGTGGTCACGTACTCGTGGTGCCCCGGGAAGATGATCAGCACGTAGTCCCGTGCCAGCTCGCGGCCGGACGAAACGCGGTCCAGGTCGGAGTCGGAGAGGTAGTCGACGTCCTTGCCGGTGGCCTGCAGCCAGCGGAGAAACGGGTCCTCGTAGTACTTGTAGTGCGACGGGACGCCCCGGTTGAGGTAGGCGCGGTTGAGCCGAAGCGTCTTGTGGCGCCAGTCCGCGTACCAGGTGTCGCCGACGTTGTCGTGGTTCTCGTCGCGGAAGTTGTACGCCTGCCACGTCTGCGTCGAAAGGACGACGGCGACGCGGTGCTCACCGAGCCGGCGCGGATGGAGGACGAAGGGCGCGAATCCCACCCGGCCGCCTCGAGCGGTCAAGCGTGCGAAGTACATGCCGCTCGGCCAGTTGCCGATGCGGGCCGCGACTGTGCAGCGAGGCGACACAGCGCCGAGCCGCCTGATGCTCGACACGCTCTTGCCGAGCATGACGTCGTTCGCCTTGATCGCCCGATGCTGGGCGCCGGCGCGGAAGAATTGAAGCGTCACGTTCTCTGCGGTCGAAACGAAGACGAGGCGGGCCCTCGAGCCCGGCCCGTAGCTCTCGTGCGTGAAGGACGCCTCCACCTTCGGGCGGTGAGAGTCGTTGAGCCTGAGGTCCTTGCCGTCGAGCTCGTCCTCGGGCATCGCGCCGGCCTGAGGCGCTTCGTGGGACGAGCGGAACGAGCTTCCGGGCCCGCCGGTGAGGCAAAGAGCGAGGGCGCCCGCAAGCAGGCCGAGGAGCAGAAGTGCGCTAGGGCCGCGGCGAAGCCGCCGCGTATGTGGGTCGTGCGCTGAAGTAGTCATGGCCCGACCGTCCGCCGGGCCGCTAATCGCCCCTCAACCGCCGCCTAACAGGCGGCTAACGACGGTTCCGTGACCTCGGGACCAGTCCGTAGAGGTGCGTGAAGCCGGTGAGGTACACGCGTCGGCGATCGGCGATCACGGGGCTGTACTCGCCGTCAGGAAACCGCCAGACGACCCGGCCCGCGCGGGCGTCGGCGGCAAACGTCCGGCGCGCCCGCGCGTTCTGCTCGTAGGTCGAACAGGACCCACAGGTGGAGAAGTAGACGAGCCCGTCGAGCACTGTCGGGGCTCCGGAGATCGGCGCACCCGCGTCGAACGTCCAGCGGATCCGGCCGGTGGCCTGGGAGAGCGCGTAGAAACGATGGTCGTACGAGCCGACGAAGGCAGTCGCACCGGAGAGCGCGACCGGCGAGTAGACGAAGCTCCTCGTTCGGGTCGACCAGCGCAGCCGCCCGTTCGAGGCGGCCAACGAGTACACACTCCCATTCGTCGAGCCGACGAAGACGCGCCCATGCGCGACAGACGGGGTCGCGTAGACCGCACCGAGCCCGCCGACGCTCCAGCGGAGCTTCCCGGTCTCGGCGTCGAGCGCGTAGAGCCGCCCGTCGTACGAGCCGGCGAAGATCTTCCCGGCGGCGAACGCGACGCCACCCTTGACGCGATCGCCGGTCGCGAAGCTCCAGTCGAGGTGCCCGGTTCGCGCATCGACCGCGTAGACGCGGTGGTCCCAGGAGCCGAAGTAGAGGCGACCACCCGCGAGCAGCGGCGGCGTCTCGACCACTCCGCAACGAAAACGCCACAGCGTTTTGCCCGTGCGTGCGTCCAGGGCGGACAGGAAGCTCGGGGCGGACCCCCGACAGGGCGGCGGGTCCATGAAGCCGACGTAGACGATGCCGTTGCCGACCGCGGGCGAGGCCGCCACACAGCCTGCGAAGCGACGCTCCCACAGGACTCGCCCCGTGCTGGCCTGGATGGCGAGAACGAGCCCGTGGTTCGTGCCGAGGAACAGGCGTCCACGTTCGAGAACGGGCGGGAACTCCATCAGGCTCCAGTCTCCGATCGCCGTCCAGACCTTCCGGAATGGAGGACGAAGCCGCAGCGGCGGTGCCGCATGTGTCCGTGCGAGATCGAACCCGTACTCCGGCCAGGCGAAGATCGCGGGCCTCTTTGGGGCCGCCTTGTGCTTGATCGCGGTCG
>DASQXE010000156.1:0-3404 GCA_035639875.1 Gaiellaceae bacterium
CCCGAGCCACAGCAGCCGCGAGCTCGAGGATCCCGCCGAGAAGAGAACCGCGGCCCCCGTGAGCCCGCCTCCGGCCCCGAGCACGAGCAGCGCCGCCCGGCGCTCCAGGGCCGTCCTCATCAGGCGATGAGGCTAACATCCACTTCGAGCCGTCCGGTGTTTACAAACCGCTTACGGGAGCATTACCCGGGCCACAACCGCAGTCGTCAGACTGCGGCGAGGCCGCGGGTCCCGGACCGTCGAATGCGCAGACGTTCAGCCGCCATCAGCTTTCTGCTTGCCCTCGCCGCGGGGTTGCTCCTGGCCACGCTCCTTCCGGGCACCGCCACCGCGAAGATCCCGTGCTGGAAGCAAGTCCTGAACGACTGGTCGAACGGCCGCCCGATCGGCGTCTACCCGCTCCACTGCTACCGCGACGCGCTCCGCAACCTGCCCGAGGACGTGCGCGACTACGGGAACGCCGCCGACGAGATCCAGGCCGCGCTGCAGGCACAGATCGCCAAGCGGACGCAGCGCTTCACCGAGTCGAACGGCCCGAGCTCGGGCTCCGGCAAGAAGACTCCGAACAGCCCTGTCCCGCAATCGGCGTACCGTCGCGCGATCGACAACCTCGGCACGAGCAACGCGGACTCGCTGCCGATCCCGCTGCTCGTCCTCGCCTCGCTCGGCGGGTTCCTGCTCGCACTCGCCGCCGGAATGACGACGACGAAGCGGATCCGCGCCCTACGCGCCCGACGCGGCCCGCCCGCCGGCTAGCACCTCTTCGACGGCAGCCGCGAGCGACAGCCGCCGGCCTTCGTCGCGATAGTGCTCGAGTCCCTGACCGCCTAGCACGCGGCCAAGGTATTTCTCCCGCTCGTCCTCCCACTGGCCTAGCGGTGCACGCGCCTCCTCCGCCTCGACCGCGCCCCACCACCTCCCGGTGCGCTCGGCTTCGCCTCGTGTCGACGCGATCCAGGCCTGCTGGGCGACGCCGACCACCATCGACTGACGATCCCCCAGTTCCCGCGCGAGTCGGAGCTGCTCGAGCGAATGGCGCACGGCCTCGTCGACGCGGCCCAGCTCGATGAGGCACTCGACGAGGGCCATCAGCATGCCGACCTGCCACCACGTGAATCCGATTTCCGCCGCCATCTCCGCGCTCTCGGAGAGCAGCGCGACAGCCCCCGGCAAGTCGCCCTGCTCGACCTTCACATAACCAAGCCCTCCGAGGGCGGTGGCCTCACCGCGGATGAATCCCGTGTCTCGGAAGAGCTCGCGGGATTCCTCGAGTAGCTGCCGCCCCTTTTCCGGATCACCGAGCTGCAACGTGCTGATCCCGATTCGACCAAGGAGCTCAGCGACGCCGAGTTCGTCGTCGAGTGCCCTGAAGAGCGCAAGGCTTTCCTCGTTTGCATGATGCGACGCTTCGTATTGCCCCGCGAGGAACAGCGATCCCGCGTAGCAACGGAGCGCCCGGGCGCGCAGCCGATCCGGCAGCTCGGCCCGACTCAAGAGCGCCTCGAACCTGCGAGCGCCCTCGAACGGCTCGACCATCACCCAGAAGTTCTCCAGCATCACCATCAGCTCCGTTGCGCGAACGAGGTGGCCTTCTGCGACCGCGACGTCGATTGCTGTGCGCAGGTTCTCCTGTTCCGGAAGCACGAGGTCGTAGCGGCGCCCATAGTCGCCCTCCGCTGACATGTCGTTCGCTTGCGCGAGCGCGAAGAAGAAGTCGAAGTGGCGGCCGCGCGTCTCTTGGGCTTCGCCTGCGTCTTCGAGCTGGTCGCTCGCAAACTCGCGAATCGTCTCCAGGAGCGAGTAGCGCTCGCCGTCGAAGCGGACGAGACTCTTCTCGACAAGCGACTGCATCACGTCGAGATCCGCCGCGGCGACTTTCTCGGACGCCTCGAGCGTGCAGCCGCCCGCGAAGACGGCCAGCCTCCGAAAGGCGCCTTGCTCCTCCGGGGAGAGCAGCTCGTAGCTCCAGGCGATCGTCGAGCGCAGCGTCCGCTGCCGCTCGGGAGCGTCGCGCGCGCCCCCGGTCAGAAGCGGCAGGCGCTGCTCGAGGCGCTCGAGGATCTGCGCCGACGAAAGTGCGCGGACACGGGCTGCTGCCAGCTCCAGGGCGAGGGGAAGCTGGTCGAGGCGGTTGCAGATCCCGCGGACATCGCCGTCGGGTTCGAAGTCCGATCGCACCGCTCGGGCGCGCGCCAGGAAGAAGCCGACGCCCTCGTGCTCCACGAAGGGCGGGACCGCGTACTCGTGCTCGGCCGCGAGGCGGAGCGGCTCCCGGCTCGTGGCCAGCAGCTTCAGGTTTGGACAGGCTGCGAGCAGCTCGCCGAGACGGGGCGCAGCCTCGACCACCTGCTCGAGGTTGTCGAGGACGAGGAGCATTCGCCGGTCGCCGATGTGCTCCGCGGGATCGCCCTGCGCGCCGATCGCGGCGGTGATCGAAGGCAGAACAAGCTCGGGATCTCGAACCGCCTGCAGCCCGACCCACCAGACGCCGTGCTCGTGTTCGTCGACGAGCTCGGCCGCGGCCTGGACGGCGATGCGCGTCTTCCCGGAACCGCCCGGCCCGGTCAGCGTCACGAGGAGGATCTTCGGATTGCCCGCGAGGGCCAGCACCTCACCCAGCTCCTTCTCGCGGCCGACGAAGGGTGTCGGCTGCTCGGGCAGGTTCGACTGGTTGAGCGATTGCAGCGGCGGGAAGTCGCCGTCGCCGAGCTGGTAGATCCGCTCCGGGGCGGTCAGATCCTTGAGCCTGTGCTCTCCGAGGTCGAGGAGCTCGTCCGAGACCAAGTCCCGGGTCGACTGCGAGACGAGCACCTGACCGCCGTGCCCGACCGCGGCGATCCGCGCAGCGCGGTGGACGTCGATCCCGACATAGCCCTCTTCGGTCACGAGCGGCTCTCCGGTATGGACGCCCATGCGGACGCGAATCGGCCCCTCCAGGCCGACTTGCGCGTCGCGTGCGGCGCTCAGGGCATCCGCGGCGCGGGCGAAGGCGACGAAGAACGCGTCCCCCTGGGTGTCGACCTCGACCCCACCGTGTCGCTCGAAGGCATTGCGCAGCACGCGCCGGTGCTCCGAGAGCGCGTCCGCGTAGGCGTCACCGAGCTCGTGAAGCAGCTTCGTCGAGCCCTCGATGTCCGTGAAGAGGAAGGTGACCGTGCCGGCGGGGAGCGCGCGCACCCCTCAATAATCGCGCGCTAGGCGAGGTCCTCGTAGAGGTTCTCGCCGCGGTGAAGCCGCCGCGCGATCTGGTAGGTCTGCCGCTGCGCCCGGTCCGTCGGCGCGTGCGCCGCGAGGTACCGTGCCGCCGCGATCAGCGGAAGCCTGTCGCCGAGGAGCTCGTATTGCCGGACCGCCGCCTCGACGCACTGGATCGTGTGGAAGTTGCGGTCCTCGCGCAGCAGACA
>DASQXE010000157.1:0-2212 GCA_035639875.1 Gaiellaceae bacterium
CGCCGAGCAGGCCGCACGCGGGCGAGCGGTGCTCGATCGGGCCTTCGCGCTGCAGGGCGGCGGGGCGTACGTCATCCAGGCGGCGATCGCGTCGCTGCACATGGAGGAGGAGCGCGACTGGCCGCAGATCGCCGCCCTGTACGGAGAGCTCGCCCGGCTGACCGGCTCGCCGGTGGTCGAGCTGAACCGCGCCATCGCCGTGGCCGAGGTGGAGGGCCCGGAAGCAGGACTCGCGCTCGTCGACCGGCTCGAGCTCGACGGCTACCAGTACTTCCATTCCACGCGCGCGGACCTCCTCCGCCGCCTCGGCCGGGCAGAGGAGGCACGGACCGAGTACGAGCGCGCCCTCGCGCTGGCCGAGGCGGAGCCCGAGCGCCGCTTCCTCGAGCGGCGCGTTGCAGAGGTCAGCACCTAGCTGTCCCCTCCTGCACCTCCCGTTCGTCGTCTTCACGAAAGAGCTCAAGGAGGACCGACATGAAGACCTTCGCATCCGACCGAACGAAATGGTTTGCCCTGGCGCTTCTCTGCGCCGTCCAGTTCATGGTCGTCCTGGACGTGGCGATCGTGAACGTCGCCCTGCCGTCGATCCAGCTCGACCTCGGTTTCTCGCACGAGAACCTGCAGTGGGTGATCAGCGCTTACGCGCTCGTCTTCGGGGGGTTTCTCCTCCTCGGGGGCCGCCTCGCCGACATCCTCGGACGCAGAGGCGTCTTCATGGGCGGGCTCGTGGTCTTCTCGGCCGGATCGCTCCTCTGCGGTCTCGCGTGGAGCGAGGGGTCACTGATCGGGTCACGGGCCCTGCAGGGGCTGGGCGCCGCCGCGATCACACCGTCCGCGCTCTCGATCCTGACCACCACCTTCAGCGAGGGACGGGAGCGCAACGTCGCGCTCGGCGCCTGGGGCGCGGTCGGCGGCTTCGGCGCCGCCGCCGGCGTCCTGCTGGGCGGCATCCTCACCGACCTGCTCTCCTGGGAATGGATCTTCTTCGTCAACGTCCCGGTCGGCATCGCCGGGCTCGCGCTCGCTCCGGTCCTGCTCGCCGAGAGCAAGGACGCGCGCGGGCAAGGCCACGACATCCCCGGCGCGGTGCTCGTCACCTCGGGGCTTGTCCTGCTCGTCCTCGGCATCACCCAGGGCCGACAGTGGGAGTGGACCTCGTCCCGGACGCTCGGCGTCTTCGCCGTCGCCGCGATTCTGCTCGCCGCGTTCGCCGGCTGGGAGCGGCGGGTGCGCGACCCGCTCGTCCCCTTCTCGATCTTCAAGGTGCAGACGTTGACCGCGGCGAACGTGGCCGGGCTGGTCATGGGCACCGCTCTGTTCTCGATGTTCCTGATGCTCACCCTGTACATGCAGCAGGTGCTCGAGTTCTCGCCGCTGAAGACGGGCGTCGGCTACCTCGCCGTCGCGGGCACGGCGGTGATATGGGCGAACGTCGCCGCGCAGGTCGTGAACCGGATCGGCGTCAAGCCGGCGCTGATCTTCGGCATGAGCATGCTCACCAGCGGCCTCGTCTACTTCACCCAGGTCTCGGTGGGCGGCTCGTACTGGGCCGACCTCTTCCCCGGGTTCTTGATCCTCGGCATCGCGATCCCCTTCTCGTTCGTGCCGATCACCATCGCCGCGCTGGCGGGGACGAAGGCCGAGGAAGCAGGTCTCGCCTCGGGCCTGATCAACACCTCACAGCAGATCGGAGGCGCGCTCGGGATCGCGCTCCTCTCGACCATCGCCGTCTCGACCACGGACGACAAGCTCGCGGGCGGAACGGCCGCGCCTGCTGCCCTCACCGACGGGTTCGTCAAGGCGTTCTGGGCCGGAGCCGCGATTGCGTTCGCCGGCGTCCTCGTCTCGATCTTCCTCGTGCGCGGGCGCGATCTCCGTGTTCCGAAGCCGGTGGTCCCGAAGCCCGCGCTCGAAGAGGCGGCATAGGCGCCCACGACAGCTCACCTGTTGCAGCCACTCGAGTCCCGCGGCCCCAGGGTTCGCGGGACTCGCCTCTCCTTGAGCGGCAAGCGCTCTAGGCCCGAAGGACCCGTACCGCGACCGGCGCGTCCCGGCCCTTCAGCGAGAGCTCGCGGTGGTCGAGGTCGCCGAGGTCGGAGCCCGAAGCGGTGTGGGCGGCCTCGCTGATCAGTGCCTCACCCGCGCCCGCGAGCGACGCCAGCCTCGCCGTGACGTTGACGGCTTCGCCGAGCGCGGTGAAGTCGGCGACGGT
>DASQXE010000158.1:0-15478 GCA_035639875.1 Gaiellaceae bacterium
CGGCACCGGCGGCGTGTCCACGGCCGCCCCGCCTACGCCCACGTCCTGCTCCACGAAGGGCGGCACGCTCACGGTCCTCTCCGCCGGCGACGTCGACCACATCGACCCCGGACAGGCCTACTACTCGTTCACGTACGAGATCACGCGGCCGACGCAACGCGCGCTCCTCGGCGTGAAGCCGGGAAGCACGGACCTCGTCCCCGACCTCGCGGCGAGCATGCCGACGGTCTCGGCGGACGGGAAGACGGTGACCGTCAAGATCAAGCACGGCATCCGCTTCAGCCCGCCCGTCAACCGGGAGGTGACCTCCGCCGACGTGAAGTACGCGATCGAGCGCGGGTTCTCGGCGAGCGTCGCGAACGGCTACGCGGCCGCGTACTTCGGCGTGCTCCAGGGCGCTCCCACGACCCCGCCGAAGTTCCCCACCCCGATCTCGGGCATCGAAACGCCCGACAAATTCACGCTCGTCTTCCATCTGACGAAGCCGGACGGCATCTTCACGGGCGCGCTCTCTCTGCCCATGACGGCGCCGGTCCCGGCCGACTACGCCAAGCAGTTCGACGACCAGACGATCTCGTCGTACGGCATGCACCAGGTGGCGACCGGCCCGTACATGATCAAGAACAACGCCTCCGGGAGCATCAACGGGGTCGGGTACGAGCCGAACAAGCTCATCGAGCTCGTCCGCAACCCCAACTGGGATGCGAGCACGGACTTCCGGCTGGCTTGCGTCGACCAGGTGCGGTTCAAGGAGGGCTATGAGGATCCGACCGTCCTGACGAGGACGATCCTCAGCGGCTCGGCCGACGCCAACGGCGACACGCCGCCTCCGCCCGCCGAGCTGAAGTCGATCCTCTCCAACTCGACGCAGAAGCAGCAGCTCTTCTTCACGCCGACCGGCGGCAGCCGCTACATCGCGCTCAACACGGAGAAGGCGCCCTTCAACAAGCTCGAAGTGCGCCAGGCGGTCGCCTACGTGCTCGACAAGAACGCGATGCGGCTGACCCGCGGCGGCCCCGTCGACGGGACGATCGCGACGCACTTCATCGACCCGAGCTTCGGGAACAAGGGCTTCAACCAGGCCGGCGGCTACGGCTTCAACCCGTTCCCGAGCGCGAACAACTCGGGCGACGTCGCCAAGGCGAAGGCGCTGCTGAAGAAGGCCGGCTACGCGAACGGCATGTTCAGCGGCCCGACGATCACGCAGGTGGCCGACAACACGCCCCCCGGCTCCAATACGGCTCAGGTGGTCGCGGCCGACCTGGCCAAGATCGGCTTCCACGTGCACACGATCTCGGTCACGCACGCGACCATGTACACGAAGTTCTGCAACGTTCCGAAGAGCGAGCCGAACATCTGCCCGAACGTCGGCTGGCTGCCGGACTTCCACGAGCCGCAGACGATCCTCGACCCGACGTTCAACGGGAAGAACATCGTCCCGGTCAACAACTCGAACTGGCCGCTCCTGAACAACCCGTCCATCAACGCGGCGATGGACAACGCGCAGTCGATCCTCAACCCGTCTCAGCGCTACACGGCGTGGGGCAAGATCGACGACCAGGTGACGGAGACCGCCGGGGCTATCCCGTGGCTCTGGGAGAACTATCCGACGATCTTCTCCTCGCGCGTCGTGCCGGCCGTGATGGTCGACAACGAAGGAGCCCCGGACATCGCGATGATGTCCGTCAAGTAGGTCCGTGGCAGAGCTCGCCGAACGGACTCCGCCCGCCCCCCGGCGTCGCCGGCCGGGGGGCGGGCTCGCGCTCTGGAGCGTCCTCACCTCCTCGATGGCGCGCTACATCGCGCGCCGCATCCTGTGGGGAATCTTCCTGCTGATCGTCGTCAGCGGGATCACCTTCCTGATCTTCTACGCGTTCCCCTCCGCCGACCCCGCGGCCTTGCGGGCCGGCAGGCAGGCGACCCCGGCCTTGATCGAGCAGATCCGCCATTCGCTCGGCCTCGACAAGCCCCTGTACGAGCAGTACTGGATCTACATGAAGGGGCTCGTCCTTCACTTCAACCTCGGCTACTCGTACCAGAACGACGTCTCCGTCCGATCGCAGATCTTCGACCGTCTGCCCGTGACGCTTTCGCTGACCGTCGGCGCAGTCGTCGTCTGGATGCTCGCCGGGATCCCGACGGGGATCATCTCCGCCCTCCGCCGCCGTTCGCCGATCGACCGCCTGACGATGGGCGGCTCGCTGGTCGCCATTTCCGCACCGGTCTACTTCCTCGGTCTCGTCGGCCTCTTCCTCTTCGCCAGCGACATCGGCCGCGTCCATCTCCTGCCCGGGGCGGGAAGCTACGTCCCGCTGACCCAGGACCCAAAGCAATGGTTCCTCTCCCTCCTCATGCCCTGGTTCGTCCTCGCGGCCGCGTTCGCCGCCTTCTATGCGCGCATGGTGCGGGCGAACCTCATCGAGGTGATGAGCGAGGACTACATCCGGACCGCGCGCGCCAAGGGGCTCTCCGAGCGCCGCGTCGTCGGCCGGCACGGCTTGCGCGCCGCGCTCACGCCCGTCGTCACCATGGCGGGACTCGACATCGGCCTTCTCCTCGGCGGCGCCGTGCTCACGGAGACCGTGTTCAACATCCCGGGGATCGGGCGCTACGCCTACGACTCGATCATCAACTCGGACCTGCCGGCCATCCAGGGAACCGTGCTGTTCGGGGCCGTGTTCATCATCGGCGCGAACCTGGTCGTCGACGTCCTGTACGCGTTCATCGACCCGCGGGTCCGGTACTGACGTGGCCCTGCTCGAGGTTCGCGGTCTGCACGTGCGCTTTCGGACCGGCGACGGGATCGTAAGCGCCGTCAACGGCGCCTCGTACTCCGTCGACCGCGGACGGGCGATCGGAATCGTGGGCGAGTCGGGCTCGGGGAAGAGCGTCTCGGCGCTCACGATCCTCGGTCTTACACGCTTTCCCAACTCGCGGATCGAGGGAAGCGTGCTCTTCGAGGGTCGCGACCTCCTCAAGCTGGACGCCGACGAGCTACGCGCCATCCGCGGAAGCCGAATCGCGATGATATTCCAGGATCCGATGTCATCGCTCCATCCCCTGTACAAGGTGGGGTGGCAGATCGTCGAAGCGATCCGTGCGCATGAGGACGTCTCGCGGCGAGTCGCGTATCGCCGCGCCCTCGATTCGCTCACCGAGGTCGGCATTCCGAGTCCGGAGGAGCGCATGTCGAGCTATCCGCACGAGCTCTCGGGCGGAATGCGGCAGCGCGCGATGATCGCCATGGCACTCGCGCTCGATCCCGACGTGCTGATCGCGGACGAGCCGACGACGGCCCTCGACGTCACCGTCCAGGCTCAGATCCTCGAGCTCATACGCAAGCTCCAGCAGGAGCGCGGGACTGCGGTCATCCTCATAACCCACGACCTCGGCGTCGTCGCCGAGATGGTCGACGACGTTGCCGTCATGTACGCGGGGCGAGTGGTCGAGCACGGACCCTTGGCAGCGGTCCTGGAGCGGCCCACGCATCCCTACACCTGGGGCCTGCTCCAATCCATCCCGCGTCTCGATGCGCCGCGGTCGGCGCGCCTCCATCCCATTCCCGGCCTGCCGCCGAGCCTCATCCGTGTCCCGTCTGGATGCCCGTTCCACCCGCGGTGCGCGTATGCCTTCGAGGCCTGTCCGCGGAAGGACCCGCCGCTCTTCGCGAGCGAGCCCGGCCACGAGGACGCGTGTCTCCTGCCGGCCGCGGAGAAGCGCCGCATCGGGTCATCCATTGCAGCCGCGCCGCGCGCGGAGACCGCCGTGTCGGCATGAACGGCGACCCGCTGATCTCCGGCCGCGACCTGGTCAAGCACTTCCCGCTCACGCGCGGTGTCCTGCTCAGCCGCGAGGTCGGGCGCGTGCACGCGGTCGACGGCGTTTCGCTGGACGTGGCCGAGGGTGAGACCGTCGGTCTCGTCGGGGAGACCGGTTGCGGCAAGTCGACCGTCGCGCGCCTGCTCACGCGCCTGCTCGAGCCGACCAGCGGCCACGTCGTCTACCAGGAGAAGGACATCACGCGCTGGTCGCGGCGGCGGCTGCGTCCGCTGCGGCGCGAGGTGCAGATGATCTTCCAGGACCCGTACTCGTCGCTGAACCCGCGCCGGCCGGTCGGGGCGATCATCGGCGAGCCGCTGCGCTTGCACGGAATCGGCACGAAGCGCGACCGGCGCCGGCGCGTAAGCGAGCTAATGCGCCGCGTGGGCCTGAACCCGGAGCACTACAACCGCTATCCGCACGAGTTCTCGGGGGGCCAGCGCCAGCGGATCGGCATCGCGCGCGCGCTCGCGACCACGCCGAAGCTGATCGTCGCGGACGAGCCCGTCTCGGCCCTCGACGTCTCTATCCAGGCCCAGATCCTCAACCTCCTGAGGGACCTGCAGACCGACTTCGGGCTCACGTTCGTCTTCATCGCGCACGATCTGAGCGTCGTTCGCCACGTGTCCGATCGAGTCGCCGTGATGTACCTCGGCAAGATCGTCGAGCTCTCGCCGGCGGAGGAGCTCTACGTGCGGCCGATCCATCCCTACACGGAGGCACTGCTCTCGGCGGTTCCCATCCCCGCTTCGAACGGGAAGCGCGAGCGGATCGTCCTGCGCGGGGACGTCCCGAGCGCGGTCGCGCCGCCGCCGGCCTGTCGTTTCCACACGCGCTGCCTCTACGCGACCGAGATCTGTCGGAGGGTGGAGCCCCCACTCGTCGATTACGGCGGCGGCCACCTGGCGGCCTGCCACCACCCGCAGAACACACCGCCCCAGAACGGAGCGTGACCTTCCTGCTCGACACCGCCGCGGGGATGTTCATCCTCACCCTCGTCGCCTGCGGCCTCGTCGTCAGCGCGTGCGCGTTCGCCGCCACCGCGGCGCTCGCGCTCCTCCTCTACGCGCTCGAGTTCGCCGGGCTCCTCACCGAACGGTGAGCGTGCCCTTCATACCGGCCGCTGCGTGGCCGTCGACTGTGCAGAGGAACGTGTACGTCCCGGGCTTCAGGTCTGCGCTCACGGTCGACGTGCCGCCCTGCGGGACGATCTTGCCCTTGACGTCGACGCCGTTTCCCCGGATGGCGATGTCGTGCGAGAGCGGAGAGGGGTTCTGCATGACGATCGTCACCTTGCCCGCCGACGCGTTCAGCGCGCTCTGGTCGAACTTGAGCGCTCCGCTCGCGTCGGCCTTGAGCTGGAGGGTCGTGCCCTTCCCGGATCCCGACGCGCTCGTCGTCCCGTTCGTGGACGCCGCGGCGCTCGCCTGCGTGCCCGTCGATCCCCCGCTACCGCCGCCGCACCCTGCGGCCAGCATGAGTGCGGCGGCGGTGATTAGCAAGAGGAGGAGCGAGCCCGGGCGGCGGGGAGGACCGAGAGGAAGGCGAAGCGGTCCGGAGTCGTGCCTGGGCACGCATCCTCCTGGGGGATGTCGATGCATCGCCCGGCAGCTTGGCCAACGGCTGCGAACCGGCCAATCGTGCGGACGGAGGAACAGGCGGAGGATTCGGCCCTCGTCCAGCCGGGAGCGGAGACCGTCCTTGCGATCCTGCGCCCGCGCGATGACGCGCATCTGGCGTGCCGGTCAGGCTCCGGGGCGTACGATGGATGCGACCACGATGGCTCCGGACCGGCGCAAGAAGGTGCGAGTCGTCGTCGCCGACGACCATCCCCTTTACCGGGAGGGAGTCGTGCGTGCCCTCTCGGGCAGCGGGCAGGTGGAGATCGTGGCCGAGGCGGAGGACGGCCGCGCTGCGCTTGCCGTCATCGTGGAGCACAAGCCCGACGTCGCTCTCCTCGACTACAAGCTCCCGGAGCTCGACGGCGTCGCCGTCACTCACGCCGTCGTACGCGACGGGCTTCCGACCCGTGTCCTGCTTCTCTCCGCCTTCACCGAGAGCGGCGTCGTCTACAAGGCGCTCGAGACGGGCGCCGCGGGCTTTGTGCCGAAGGAGGCGCGGCGAGAGCAGATCGTCGACGCCGTGCTCGCCTGCGCGCGCGGCGAGAACGTCCTCCCCAGCGACCTCGCGTCCGGGCTCGTCTCCGAGATTCGTCTGCGCGCCGTGGACGACGCCCCGGCGCTGACCGAGCGTGAAAGCGAGATTCTGCGCCTCATTGCGAGCGGCAAGAACCTGCCCGACATCGCGGGCGAGCTCTTCCTCGGCGTCACGACCGTCAAGACCCACGTGCAGCACCTGTACGAGAAGCTCGGCGTCTCCGACCGCGCCGCAGCTGTGGCCGAGGCGATGCGGCGCGGCTTGATCGAGTAGCGGTTGCCCGGGTTCCGCAAACGGGCGACGCGGCTCGCGTCCGCTGCGGCGACCGAGACGGAACGGCTCGTCGCCTGGCTCCGCATCCCGGCCATCGTGCTCATCGTCGCCGGCCACGGGCTGGCTCATCCGAACCCGAACGACGAGGCCTTTCTCATCGCCGTCGCCGTGTTCGCCGCATGGAGCGCAGCGGTGCTCGCCTACGTCTACGTCCGCGAGGTCACGCTCGCGTTCTCGGTTCTGGCCATCGCGGTCGACGTGGCCGCGATCACGACCCTCGCGGTCGTGTCGGGCGGGGCGTTCTCGCAGGCGCGGCTCGCGTACTTCCTCGTGCCGATCGCGGTCGCGTTCCGGTTCCGACCGTGGTTTACGGCCGCCGCCGCGGGCAGCACCGTGGTGGCGTACATCCTGCAGGCGTCGCTCCATCCGGCCGCCAGCCAGCCCGAGGCGGCGCGCTTCATCGCCGTGCACGCGGGCTACCTCCTCTGGGTGGGCGCGGCCGCCGTCCTCCTATCGTACGTTCTGGCCATGCGCACCGAGCGGGTGGCGGAGCTCGCCGCCGTGCGCCAGCGGCTTATGGCCGACGCCATGAGCGCGGAGGAGCGCGAACGGCAAGCGCTCGCGGAAGCCCTGCACGACCATGCGGTGCAAAACCTGCTCTCGGTCGGTCACGAGCTGCAAGAGGCCGGCGACGAAGTCGATCACCCCGCTTTGCGCCGCGCCGAGCGCACGCTGGGCGAGACCATCCATGAGCTGCGCGAGGCGATGTTCGAGCTCCACCCGTACGTGCTCGAACAGGCGGGACTCCGCGCCGCGATCCCGGCGATCGGCAGGCGGGCCGCCCGGCGCGGGGGTTTCCGCCTGAGCTGCGACTTGCGGTGCGACGGTCCGCATCCACACGAGCGGCTGCTCGTCTCGGTTGCACGCGAGCTGCTGGCCAACGCGGCCAAGCACGCGAACGCAACTGAAGTAACGCTGCGCTTGGCCCACGAGGACGGCGGCGTCGTCCTGGCCGTGCGCGACAACGGTCGCGGATTCGACGTGGACGAGCTTCCAGATCGTCTTGCGCGCGGTCACATCGGCCTTGCCTCGCAACGGATGCGCGTCGAGAGCGCGGGGGGACAGCTCGAGATCCACACGGCTCCGGGCAGCGGGACAACCGCCGTCGTCCACCTCCCCGACGGCACGGGTTAGCCATGCGGTGGCTCCGGCGCCTGGGAATTGCGGCGGCCGGGCTCCTCATTGCGGTCGGGATCCTCGCCGGGCTCTCGTACTGGCAGGTGGCGTCGATCATCGGCGAGCTGCACGCAGGCGCGAAGCAATCGATCGTGGACGAGGCGAAGAAAGAGCTCGGCGTCGAGCCGCGGCGCTCGCTCGTCGGGGACGCCAGCATCGCTCCGGCGGGCGACGAGACGATCCTCCTCCTCGGCAGCGACCGGCGCTACGGCGAGCGAGACCGTGGCCGAGCCGACACGATCATCCTCGCGCGCGTGGCGGCGAGCGAGCACCGGATCGCCGTGCTCTCGATCCCGCGTGATCTGCTCGTCGACATTCCCGGCCATGGGCAGGACCGCATCAACGCCGCGTACGAGCTCGGCGGTGAGCGCCTCCTCATCCGAACCGTCCGCGAGGCCTTCGGCGTGCGTATCGACCACTTCGTCGAGGTCAACTTCCGCGGCTTCGACCAGGTCGTGAACGCACTCGGCGGCGTCTATCTGCCAATCGACCAGCGCTACTTCAACCGGAACGTCGGTACGCCCGAGACGGACTACTCGAACATCGATCTCCGGCCTGGCTACCAGAAGCTCAACGGCAGCCAGGCACTGGCGTTCGTCCGTTTCCGGCACACGGACAGCGACTTCTACCGAGCTGCGCGGCAGCAGCTTTTCCTGCGGGAGGCCATGCGCCAGGCTCTCGCGGACAAGTTCGACCTCCTGCGCATACGCGGCCTCTTGCGCGCGTTCGCCCGGGCGACGGTTTCCGACCTGGAGAGCGTGGGCCAGGTCTGGCGGCTCATCCGCGCCGTCGAGGAGACGAAGCACGTGGTCCGCTTCACCGTTGCGGCGCAGGACGTCGTTCTCGGCGGCGGCGACTACCTCGAGGCGACGACCGCCGAGCGACGCAGCGTAGTGCGCCGTTGGTACGGCGAGGCTGGAACGACGACTCCACGCGGCCCGGCGAGACACCCCCCTCCGCCGCGCGCCACCCTTGTCCCGGACGGCGGTGAAGGCCGCGCCTTGCTGGCGGGCTTCCACGGGCTCCAGTTGTGCGCGCCGATGGCGCTTCCGCCCGGTTACTTCTGGCCGAGCGACGCGGCCCGCGAGTACCGCCTCGCCGGGCACCCCGCCGTGGCCGCGTACGCGACGGCCGGCTCGGGCCGCTCGGTTCTCTGGATGATGACCGGCTGGGACGACCCGCCCATCCTGTCGAGCCCATCGGGCACGGCACGCGTCCGCGGGAGGACGATCGAGCTCTGGCACGAAGACGGGCGTCTGCGCCAGGTCGCGTGGCAGTTAGGGAAAACCCGCGTCTGGATCACGAACACGCTCCGCGACGAGCTCACCAGCTCCGAGATGCTCGCGCTCGCGGCCACCTGTCGACCCCTTCGCTAGTGCTTCTTGTGCTTCGTCTGACCGGGCGGAGCCGGAGCCGGCGCCGGCGCAGGGGTCCTGGTCGTTGTCGGCGGGGCGGGAGTCGGCGAGGTCGGCTGGAGCGCCGGCGCGGGCGTGTACGGGATGGTGAAGTTCTCCACCGGCAGGCGGCTCACGACGACACTCATGAAGTCGTGCCAGATCAGGGCGGGGATGGAGCCGCCGAAGAGGCCTGCGAACCCCTCGACGTTCTCCATTGGGATCTCCCCCTGCGGATATCCGACCCAAACACAGGCGGCGAGCTGCGGCACGTAGCCGCAGAACCATGCGTCCTGGAAGTTCTCGCCGGTCCCGGTCTTGCCGGCCGCGGGGCGCCCGATCGCGGCCGCCGTGCCGGTGCCTTGCGTGATCACGTGCTGGAGCGCGTAGGTGACCTCGTCCGCCACGCCGGTCGGCACGGCCTGCCGCGCCCTCCCGCTCTTGCGCGTCATGAGGGCGCCGTCCGGTGCGGTGATCTCCTTCACGGCGAAAGGCGCGTGGCGGACGCCGCGGTCTGCCAGCGTCGCGAAGCCGTCGGCCATCTCGAGGGGCGTGACGGCCTGCGAACCGAGCGTGATCGAGCAAACCGGCTGGAGGTGCGACCGGATCCCCATGGCGTGGGCGACGTCGGCCACCCGATCCGGGCCGACCTTGACGACGACCTGCGCGAAGATTGTGTTGACGGAGTAGGTGATCGCGTCGACGAGCGGCATCGTCCCCGCCGCTTCGTCGGCGTAGTTGTGCACCTGCCAGGGGCCGTTCGCGTTCAGGCAACGCGGATCGGGGATCGTGAGCGTCGGCGGCCCGCTCCAGACCGAATCGAGCGAGATCCCGTCCTCGAGCGCCGTCGTCAGCGTGAAGGTCTTGAACGCGCTCCCGGCCTGGCGATGCGCCTGGCTCGGCAGGTCGAAGACGGGTTGCTTCCGGCCGGGGACGAGGCTCGCCATGGCGCGGATCGCTCCCGTGCGAGGATCGATCGCGACGAGCGCGGCCGCGGGATCGCCGGGCGTCCGGAGGTGCGCCGCGATCGCGGCTTGCGCGGCGCGCTGCAAGCGGGGAGCCAGCGTCGTCTCCACCCGCAGCCCGCCGGTTCCGGCGCGCGCGGCTCCGAAGCGCCTGGCGAGCTCGGCGGTGACGAAGTCGAAAAAATCAGACGCATGGGCGTGGATCGTGACGCGCCCACGGTGCAACCCGAGTCGCGCGTGCCGCGCCCTTTGGTACTGCGCCTCGGATATGTCTCCGTTCGAGACCATCGCCGCCAGCACCTCGGTGCGGCGGGCCCGCGCCGCCTTCCGATTGGCAAACGGGTCATACGCCGTCGGCGCCTGCGGGAGTCCCGCGAGGAGCGCTGCCTGCGGGAGTGTCAGGTCGCGCGCCGGGCGCCCGAAGTAGGTCTCAGACGCGGCCTGCGCGCCGTAGGCGTGATTCCCGTAGTAGATCTGGTTCAGGTAGGCCTGCAGGATCCGCTGCTTCGGCCACTTCTGCGCGAGCTGCACCGCCAGACAGGCCTCGTCCAGCTTACCCTCGAAGGACATCGGCGTCGCCGTCCCGACGTAGAGGTTGCGGACGAGCTGCTCCGTGATCGTCGAGCCGCCCTGGACGATGTGCCCGGCGCGCAGGTCGGCGATCGCGGCGCGCGCGATCGCTTCGTAGTCGAGAGCGCCGTGGTACCAGAAGCGTCGGTCCTCGATCGCGACGGTTGCCTTCGGAAGCCAGGGTGAGATCTCGCTGAGGTCGACGGGCGCCCGCTCGAGGACCGCCGGCACCATGCCGAGGCGAGCCCCGTTCGACGCATACACGAACGAGTTCTGCCCGAGCTCGATCGGCCGCGCGGCGGCGAGGTTGCAGGTCGAGCCGAGGACGGCCACACCCGTGTAGCCGGCTGCGACGAGGGCGGCCGCGACGAAGCCGAGAACGACCAGCACGCCAAACAGGCGACCGCGGAGGCGGCTCACGCGGCCTCGGTTGCGCCGGCTGTGGGCTGCGTAAAGCGGCGCGGCCGGGATCCTCGGACGTTCGCGCCGTCGCGGCCCGTGGTAGGGAGGCTGGGGCCACCGTGCCCGAGCGGCCGCGATTTGCTCCTCCGTCAGGTGCCAGCGCCGTCGGGGGCCGTGAGGGCGTGGATAGCGGCGGCGCAGCCACGAGCGCAGTCTCGCCGGGGAGATGCCGAGCTCGCGGGCCAGCTCCTGTGGCGTCATCGCTTCCCAGACGATTGCCGTCGCCGGCGGCCGGGACCATCCATCGAGCGGATGAGGGCGCGGTCGAGGCCAGGTCGTCTTTTCGATCCGGCGATCCGGCGGGAATACTTCATCCCCGAGGGACGCCCGTACTTGAGCAAGGAGGAGCGATGCCGCTATACCTGACGAAATTCAGCTACACGCCCGAGACGTGGGCGCGCCTGATCAGGAATCCGGAAGACCGAAGGAAGGCGGCCCAGTCCTACATCGAATCCGTGGGCGGGACTTTGCAGGGCTTCTGGTACGGGTTCGGCTCACACGACGGGTACACCCTGTGGGAGGCCCCTGACAACGTCTCGATGGCGGCGGTTGCGCTGGCAATCGGCGCCGGCGGCGCGCTCAGCTCGATGGACACAGCGGTTCTGCTCACAGTCGACGAAACTCTGGAAGCTCTCGGCAAGGCGGGCCAGATCGGGTATCAGCCGCCGGGCGCCTGACCGGAGAAGGGGGCGAGGGATTCACACGGTCGACGGTCCCCACCGCGGACCGCGCGCGGGAGACGTGCTCGAGAGCCCGACACAGCGGGTGTGCTTCCGGGTGACGGGCGCCGAAAGTGAGGGTGATCTTCTCGAGATCGAGTTCGAACTCGTGCCCGGTGCGGAACTGTTGGCAACGCATGTCCATCCACGTTCCGAAGAGCGTTTCGAGGTCGTGAGCGGCACGCTCGTCGTCTCGTGCGCGGGCGAGGACGTCCTACTCGCACCCGGCGAACGGCTGGCGCTACCCGCCGGAGTTGCACACACTGTTCGAAATCCAGGTTCTGAAAAGAGCGTTGCGTTCGTCAGCTGGCGCCCCGCGGGTCGGATGGGCGACGTGCTCGAATTCCTTTTTCGGGTCAGGGAGAGCGGGCGAATGATCGCCGGGAAGCCGGAGCCGCTTCGACTTGCCGCTTGCTTGGTGGCCTGTCCGGACGAGATCTATCTCGCGCGCATCCCGATCCGTCTACAGAAAGCAGCAGCGCGCCTGCTCGCGCCGGCTGGGCGCGCGCTCCTCCGGCGCGACGAGCGAAGGCCCACGTAAGGAACGCGTCGCGAGGGTCACGAAAGATGCATGCGGACCGAAAAACGAACGAAGCGGCTGCGGTGGAAAGCACGCAGTTCGATCCCGACTCGCGCGAATGGCTGGCCTCGCTTCGTGGCGACGAAGCCGTTCGTGACGAGGCTGTCGCGCGGCTGCACGCTCTCCTGCTTCGCGCCGCGCGCTTCGAAGTCGCGCGCCGACGTCCGACGCTGCCCTACCTGCGAGGCGACGAGCTCGACGACATCGCGCTCGAGGCCGCCGACGACGCGCTGATGAGCGTCCTCGCCAAGCTCGAAGACTTCCGCGGCGCCAGCCGCTTCACCACATGGGTGTACAAGTTCGGTCTGCTCGAAGCGGCCGTGAAGCTGCGCAAGCGCGCGTGGCAAGGCCGCGAGCTCCCGCTCGAGCCCGATACCTGGAACCTCTTCGCGAGCGCGGGCCTCGACCCCGACACGGCAGCCGAGCAAAGAGAGCTCCTAGCGGCCGTCCAAACGGCGATCGTGGACGCGTTGACACCGCACCAGCGGCGGGTGCTCGTCGCGCTGGCTCTCAACGGCGTACCGATCGATGTGCTCGCCGAGCGGCTGTCGACGACGCGGGGCGCCCTGTACAAGACCCTGCACGATGCTCGAGCGAAGCTGCGGGAGCACCTGGAGCGCTTCGGTCTCTCGCTCGAATCGCTGGAGGGATGACCCGATGGAACAACGCGATCTCAAGCACACGCTCGGCCGCCTACTCGGCGTAGCGGAGCCCGAGCTTGGCTGCGACGAGTGCTTCGACGAGCTGGACCGCTACGTCGAGCTCGAGCGTGTCGGCGAGGATGCAGACGCGGCGATTCCCGGCCTGCGCGCCCACCTCGACGGCTGCTCTGCGTGCCGCGAGGAACACGAGAGCCTGCGCGCGCTCCTCGCCGGTGAGCAGGTCTCGCGGCGCCTCGCGGGGCACATATAGGTATGGACACGATGGACGACGCGACGACGTTTGCCGGCGTTCGGCTCCTCACTGCGCCAGGGCTGGTAATGACGCCTCGACGCACGACCGAACCGCTGGTCGCGCGTGCGGGGGCTCGCCTCGGGAACGAACCGGGGCGGGTCGCGGACGTCGGGAGCGGTTCCGGTGCGATCGCCGTCGCGATCGCGCTGCGAGCACCGAAGGCCGAAGTCTGGGCTGTCGATTCGAGTCGGGCGGCCGTCGAATTGACGCGGACGAACGTCGCGCGCTACGGGCTGGGTGACCGAATCCATGTCGTCGAGAGCGACCTGCTGGAGGCCGTGCCCGGGCGGTTCGACCTCGTGGTCGCGAACCTCCCATACCTTCCGGAGAGGCTCCGGGCCGAGGCCGCCTACGCGGACCTCCGTGCGGAGCCGGCGCGCGCCGTCTTTGCCGCGGGCGACGGGCTGGGGCCATACCGCCGACTCCTCGAGGCAAGCGAGCAGCGCCTCGGGCCGGGTGGTGCGCTCCTCATTCAATACCGGGGTCGAATCCTCGAGGCGTCCCGCTCGGAGCTCGGCGACCTCTTGGCTGACCTCGAGGGACGGGCACTCGCGGCCTAACGACTGCCATGCGGGCGCGAATCAAGGAGAAACGGGAGGTCGCGAAGGGGACTTTGCTCGTCACGTTCGACCTCCTCGGCGGACACTTTGATTTCACGCCGGGCCAGTACTTCTTCGTGACGCTGCCCGACGTCGGCCACGAAGACGATCGTGGGCTGCGACGGCACATCACCGTCGTCACGTCCCCGAGCGAGCGAGGCGTGCTCGGGTTCGCGACGAGGATGCGCGACAGCGCTTTCAAGCGAACCCTGCAGGAGCTCCCCGCCGGCGCGGAAGTCGACGTCGAACCGCCGAAGGGAAGCTTTGGCCTTCCCGCAGACTCCTCGCGACCGCTCGTTTTCATCGCCGGTGGCATCGGCATCACCGTCTTCCGCAGCATGCTCCGATACATCCGCGACGAGGGGCTTCCGCACAAGATCACGCTCGTTTATTCGAATCGCGATCGCGAGTCGACGGCGTTCCTCGACGAGCTCGAAGAGCTCGCAAAGGAACTCCCTAACCTGCGGCTGATCCTGACGATGACGCAGGATCCCGAGTGGGAAGGGGAGACGCGAAGGATCGATTCCAAGTTCCTCGAGGACCATCTCGGCGACGACCTCAACAAGTACACGTTCCTCGTCGCGGGCCCGCCGGCGATGGTGGAGGGCGTGCAGCAAGCCCTCGACGACGCCGGTGTCAAGGAGGAGAACGTCCTTGCCGAGCGCTACAGCGGCTACTGAGGTCGCTTAGCGGATCCGTCCACTATCGTGAGCGGATCGACTGGACCGTCTTTCACTTCCTGAACGGGTCCCTCCGCGGTCATGCGAGTCTTAGTGACGAGATCGAGGACTTCGTCACCTATTGGGCCGTCCCACTCTTCGTCGTCGCAACCCTGGCCCTCTGGCTCCTCGACCGGCCAGGCTCTCGGTATCGCTGGAAGGTCGCGTGCCTCTCCGGGCTCGTCTCGGCGGGCCTCGGGCTCCTCGCGTCCCAGGTGATCTCGCACCTCTGGGTGCGGGAGCGACCGTTCGAGGCGCATCCGGCGCAGACCCTCCTCCTGACGCCCCCGTCTCACGAGGCCTCGTTCCCGAGCGATCACGCGGTCGCCGCCTTCGCGATCGCCTTTTCGGTCGCGCTCGTCGGTGGGCGCCGCATGGGCGCGTTCTTCCTCGCCGCCGCCTCGATCATCGCGATCACGCGGGTCTTCGTCGGCCTCCACTATCCCGGCGACGTCGCCGGCGGAGCGCTCGTCGGCCTCGCCGCGGCGCTCGTCGTCTACTTCGTCGGCAGACAACGCTGGTCGCCCATCGTCGCGCTTCTGAGCCGCATCACCGATCCCATCGTGGCGCCCGCTTGGAGAACGATCGACGCGGCGAAGGCGAAACGGCGCCTTCGCTCGTCGGGCCCTTAGCGGCCGGCGACCTCGCACTTAGGCAAGGCGGGTGAGGTTTGGGATTACCGCCCGCTAGCGGCCTGCGGGGGCTCGTCGCCGTAACGAACAAGCGAGCGGTTGCTCATCCCGCCGCGCGTGTTGAAGACGCCTTCGACCTGGCAGAAAGCAGGCTCACAACTCGCGACGACCTCGTCCAAGATCGCGTTCACGGCCTCCTCCTGGAAGATCTCACGTGTACGGAAGGCGGTGAGGAAGTCGCGGAGCGCCTTCTGCTCGAGCAGGCGTTCGCCGGGCACGTAGGTGACTGTGATCGTCCCGAAATCGGGCGCTCCCGTGAGCGGACAGATGGACGTGAACTCGGGGAACGCGAGCTCGATGCGGTACGGCCTGCCCGCATACCGGTTCTCGATCGTCTCG
>DASQXE010000159.1:0-13281 GCA_035639875.1 Gaiellaceae bacterium
GGCGGGCGGCGAGGACGAGCCTGTACCCGGCCTCGGCTGCGCGGCGAGCAGTCGCCTCGCCGATCCCGCTCGAAGCGCCGGTAATCAGGAACACGGGATCGGCCACGGCGAGAGGCTAGCCGCTTGCTATTCGGCAGCGACGAGCGCCCGGGCGAATTCGCGCGCGTCGAACGGCTGCAGGTCGTCGAGGGTCTCGCCAACGCCGACGAGCTTGACGGGGAGCCCGAGCTCGTGAGCAATCGCAACGGCGATACCGCCCTTCGCGCTCCCGTCGAGCTTCGTGAGGGCAACGCCTGAGACGTCAACCGCGTCGTTGAAGAGGAGCGCCTGCTGGAGGCCGTTCTGGCCGGTCGTGGCGTCGACGACGAGGAGGGTTTCGTGTGGGGCGCCCTCGAGTCTCGTTGCGATCACGCGCCTGATCTTCGCCAGCTCCTCCATGAGATTCGTCTGCGTGTGCAGCCGGCCGGCCGTGTCGACGATGACCACGTCGCGGCCGCGCGCCTGGGCCGCGTCGATGGCATCAAAGGCGACCGCCGCGGGGTCGGCGCCGCGCTCCGCCCCGACGAAGTCGGCCCCCGCGCGCTCGGCCCAGATCTCGAGCTGCTCGTCGGCCGCCGCCCGGAAGGTGTCCGCGGCAGCGACGATCACCGAGCGGTCGTGCTCGCGCAGCCGGTGGGCAAGCTTGCCGATCGTCGTCGTCTTCCCGGTCCCATTGACGCCCACGACGAGCACGACGCTCGGTGACGCGGCCACTTGGAGCCGCCCGCCGCCGTCCGGCGAAACGAGGTCTTCGATCACGCTTTCGAGACCCTGGAGGAGCTCCTCCTCGCTCCTGGGCTCGCGCTGCTCCAAGCGCCGCACGATCTCGACGGTTGCCGGCACGCCCACGTCCGCTTGGATGAGGGCCTCCTCGACGCGCTCCCACGACGCCTCGTCGGCAGGATCGAAGAACAGATCCTGTGTCAGCGCGCGGCGACTGCCGGCCAGCGAATCGCGCAAGCGCGCGAGCCAGCCCCTCCGCCCCTCTTCTTCGTCCTGCGACGACCGCTCGTCGTCCCCGAGGAACTCCGCCCAGCTGCGGCTCACGCCGAGAGCGCGTGCAACGGCTCGGTGAGGAGCCGTTTGGAGACGATCTCCGAGACTCCGTCCGCGCCCATGGTCACGCCGTAGAGAATATCGGCGGCCTCCATCGTCCTCTTCTGGTGCGTGACGACGATGAACTGCGCGCGGTCGGAGAAGCGGCGCAGGAGATCGACGAAGCGCCCGATGTTCGTATCGTCGAGCGCTGCCTCGACCTCGTCGAGCAGATAGAAGGGGCACGGGCGCGCGAGGAAAAGGGCGAACAGGAACGAGATCGCGCCGAGCGCCTTCTCGCCGCCGGACAGAAGCGAGAGACGCGTGATGCGCTTGCCCGCCGGTTGGAGCTCGATCTCCAGTCCCGGTTCTACACCGTCGTCCTCACGCAAGAGCCGACCCTTTCCGCCGGGGAAGAGCGTCGCCGCCACTTCCGCGAAGTGCTGCTCGACGGCCGCGTATGTCTCCTCGAAGCGGCGTTCCACCGTCTCCGCCAAGTCATCGCGCAGTTCAGCAAGCTCGGCGAGCGACCGCTCCAAGTCTTCCCGTTGGCCCGTTAGCTCCTCGAGGCGCGCCTTTTCCCGGGCGTGCTCCTCGGCCGCGAGTGGATTGACTTGCCCAAGCGCCTCGCGCCGCCTCTCCAGGCGGGCGATCTCGTCGCGCAGTTGCTCGACCTCCTCGTCGGTGAGCGGTTCGGCAGTCTCACCCTCTGGGACCCGAGCGAGAGCCTCGTCGCGCTCCTGCTCCAGCCGCGCGGCCTCGATGCCGACGGCCGCGAAGCGCTCTGCCGCCTCACTCGCGGCTCGCCGAAGCTCCGCTTCGCGGGCCCCGAGCGTTCGCAGCTCCTCGCCCAGCTCCCCCGAACGGCTGCCGCCCACCTCCACTCGTGCACGCAAGGGCGCCTCGAAACGCCCAGCCGCCTTCGCGGAAGCCACGAGTTCCGCAGCAGTTCGATCCGCCCCGTCAACCAGGCGATCGAAATCCGGCCGGACGGGCTGCTCGACCTCCCGCGCGACGCCTGTGGCGAACCACACGTGCCCGGCCGCGTGGACGAGGACCGCGTCCGTACCATCGGCGTGAGCCTCGCGCAGCCGGTTGAGAGCGCGCGAAAAGTCGACGGGAACGGGCCGCCACGCGCGCGCGGCCCCGAGCGCGCCCTCGTAGGAAGCGTCGTTGACCACCGGAAGAGGAGGCGCGGCCGCGTCTGCCCGCAAGGAGCGGGACGTCTCCTCTGCGCGCTCCCGCCTGAGCTCGACCCGTTCGATTGCACTCCGCAGCCGATACAACGCCGCAGTCGCCTGCTCGTGCCGCCCGGCCGCCTCGGCGAGCTCGTCCTCAGCGCGGCGACGCTCCTCGAGCACCCCGGCGAGCTTCTCGTCGCGGCTTTTCCGTTCGAGGTCGGCGGCGCCCTTGCGCTCGGCGACCTCAGCCAGGCGCTGCTCGATCCGCTCGAGCTCCGCCGCAGCGATCCGACCGCGTCGGGTCTCGATCTCACCTGCAAGCTTCTGAGCCCGCTCCGCGGCGCTCGCCTGCAGGGCCAGTGGGCGAAGGCGTTTGCGGACCTCGTCCTCGAGGTCTCGAGCGCGCTCGACCTGGAGCTCGACGCGCGCGAGCTTCAGCTCGGCGCGGTGGCGACGCTGCTTGAAGGCCCCGAGGCCAGCCGCTTCCTCGACGAGTGCGCGGCGGTCGGCCGGCTTCGAGGCCAGGATCTGCTCCACCCGGCCCTGGCCGATGACGGAATGGAGCTCGGCCCCGAGCCCCGCATCGGCCAAGAGCTCCACGAGGTCGGTCCGCCGCACCCGGGCCCGATTGACGAGGTATTCGCCCTCGCCCCGGCGATGGAGGCGGCGTGCGATCGACAGCTCGGAGAACTCGAGCGGGCCCTCGCCGTCCTCGTTGTCGAAGAGCAGCTCGACTTCGGCGAAGTCCGCCGGGGCACGTTCTGCCGCGCCCGCGAAAAGAACGTCGTCAGGCTTCTCCGCGCGGAGCTCCGTCGGGCTGAGGCTTCCGGCGGCCCAGACGATCGCGTCGGCGATGTTGGACTTGCCCGAGCCGTTCGGGCCGACGACGACGGCTACGCCGGGCTCGAGGCGAACCTCGACGGGATCGGGGAACGACTTGAAACCGCGGATTTTGATGGCCCTTAGAAACAGATGGCCACCCGTTCGTTAACGAGGGGGTTCATGCGGGAACCCTGGGTTCCCCCATGTTTGAGGCGAATCGAGCGCAGGTGCACGCGGCCGAAGTCTGCCGATGAGAGCGGACGAGGGCGCTAGTAGACGAGCGTGGTGTCGCTCCACGTGGCGAGCTCGACGAGCTTCTGCGGCGGTGCGAGCTCGTACCCTTCCCCGGCCTCGACGCCGCGCGCCTTGCTCGACATGCCGGAGAGAAACAGCGGCACCCCCGCGGCCCGCAGCGCCTCGAAGTGCTCCGCGACGGAACCGGTGCCTATTCCCGTCGCAGCGGCGGCGGTCTCCTGGCGCATGAGCTGGACGCCGTCCCCAGCCAGAAAAACCTGAACCTCGTGACCTTCCTCGACTGCCGTACGGGCGATGAGCAGGCCGAGAGCGCCCCGGGTTGGGTTTTCGGGACCCGTAGCGATATGAACGAGGATCTTGGCCAGCTACGCCTCCTCGGCCATCGCCATGATGTCATCGCGCGTCATCTGACCCGCCATCTCGGGATGATCGCGCTGGACGTGAGCCTCGACGTCGGCGACCAGCTCGTCGTCGGTCTCACCCCGTGCGGTGTAACCACACTCACAGTTGACAACCTTCGCCATGGTGCCTCCTCTCCTCGGTCGAGAATCGTAGAGTAGGGCGGTGAGCTACGTCTCCCGCGGATTCAGAGGACGGCGGCGCGAGGAAGGACCGAGCGACCGTATTCCGCCGGGCCAGTACCTGGTCGACGATTTTCCGGTCCTGTCGGCCGGTCCGACGCCGCGCACGCCGCTCGACCAGTGGGATTTCTCCATCACCGGCGCTGTCGCCGAGCCGAAGCGCTGGACGTGGGACGAGTTCCGCGCGCTTCCGAGCGAGACGATCACGAAGGACATCCACTGCGTGACGAAATGGTCGAAGCTCGGCACCGAATGGGAGGGCGTCTCAGTGGACACCCTCTTCGAGGACGTCGAGACGTCAGCCGAATACGTGACGCAGTTCAGTGACGGCGGCTACACCACGAACGTCCCGCTCGAGGACATCCTCGACGGCAAGGCCTGGGTCGCCTTCGGCTATGGGGGTGAACCCCTCGACCCGGAGCACGGCGGGCCGGCCCGCATGCTCGTCCCGCATCTCTACTTCTGGAAGAGTGCCAAGTGGGTGCGCGGGCTTCGCCTCATGGACGACGACGAGCCTGGCTTCTGGGAGACGCTCGGCTACCACAACTACGGCGACCCGTGGCGCGAGCAGCGATACTGGGGCGATTAGCGCCCGTTCGCTGGCAGCTTGGCGACGTCGTCGAGCTCGTCGAAGAAACCCCGCGCGTCAAGACCATCGCCCTCGATCTCCCTGATTGGCTAGGCCACCGCGCCGGGCAGCACGTCGACGTGCGCCTCACGGCGGAGGACGGCTATCAGGCGCAGCGCAGTTACTCGATCGCGTCCGCTCCCGAGAACGACCGGCTGGCGATCACGGTTGAAAGGCTCGACGACGGCGAGGTTTCGCCGTATCTGGCCGAAGAGCTCGTGGTCGGAGACAAGCTCGAGCTTCGCGGGCCGATCGGTGGCTATTTCGCCTGGGACGCGGACGACGGCGGGCCGCTCCTGCTCGTCGGCGGCGGGTCGGGCGTGGTTCCGCTCATGTCCATGCTCCGCCACCGCGCCGCACGGAGGTCGCAAGTTTCAGCTCGTCTCCTCTACTCCGCGCGCTCGCTCGACGACGTCATCTACCGGCAGGAGCTCGAACGGCTCGCCACTGACAATCTCGAGGTCCTGTACACGCTCACCCGAGCTCAGCCTCCGGGCTGGACGGGGTACGCGCGCAGGGTGGACAAGGACATGCTCGAGGAGGTTGCGTTCGGCGGCGACCACGGAATCGCGTTCGTATGCGGGCCGACGCGCTTCGTCGAGGCGGTCGCCGACGGGCTCCTCGCCGTAGGCTATGCGCCCGAGCGCGTGAAGACCGAGCGCTTCGGGCCGACTGGAGGCTGAGATGGAAGAGGAAGACCTCAAGCTGGACGGGAACGCCGCCGCGGGGGTCCTGCGCGAGCTCTTCTCATTCGAGCTCACGACGGCGCGTGGCCGCTGCGACAACTGCGGCGCAATCGCGGAGATCGGGGCAGTGATGGTCTACTCCAACGCACCCGGCGTTGTGCTCCGCTGTCCGCAGTGCCAGAACGTCTTGATGCGCGTGGCCGCCGACGGCGGCCGGTACTGGCTCGACGTCCGCGGCATCACCTGGCTCGAGATCCACGCGTGACCGACTCCGAGCGCGAGAAGCGCGCAGCCGCCGAGGAGGCGGCCCAGCTGGTCGAGGACGGCATGATTGTCGGCCTCGGGACAGGAACCACCGTCGGCTTTCTCCTCCCCGCGCTCGCCTCGCGGGGACTCGACCTCCGCTGCGTCGCAACCTCGCCGCAGACCGAGCGGTCCGCGCTCGAGCTCGGTCTGCCCGTTGAGCCGTTCGAGACGTTCGACCGTCTCGACCTCGCCATTGACGGGGCCGACCAGATCGATTCCGCCGGGTGGCTGGTCAAGGGCGGGGGGTCGGCGCACACGCGGGAGAAGATCGTCGCGGCCGCCTCCGAGCGCTTCGTCGTCATCGCGTCGTCCGAGAAGCTGGTCGCGGTGCTCGCGCCGCCGATCCCGCTCGAGCTTCTTCCGTTCGGGCTCCGAGCGACGCTCCGCGCCCTAGGTCCGGTCGACCTGCGTGAGGTTCCGCCAAGCCCCGACGGAGGCGTGATCGCCGACTACCGGGGGCCTATCGACGACCCTGGTGAGCTCGCCGAACGTTTCGACGCCACGCCGGGCGTCGTCGAGCACGGCCTCTTCCCTCCTGCCCTCGTGAGCGACGTCCTCGTCGCTCGCGACGGCCGCGTGGACCGGCTCAGGTTCTAGCTTCCGACGATTCTCTCGAGCGCTTCCTTGGCCGCGGCCTGCTCGGCGGCCTTCTTCGAGGAGCCCGCCCCCACCCCGGCCTTTTGCTCGTCGATGACCGCGGCACACGTGAAGCGCCGGTCATGCGCAGGCCCTTCGACTTCGAGGACGGAATAGGAGACGGTGAGCCCGCGACGGGCCAGCTCTTCCTGAAGCTCGGTCTTGAAGTCGACGTGCCCCTCGATCGCATAGTCGATCCGGTCCGCGAAGGCGGCCACGATGGCGGGACGAATCGGCTCGAAGCCGTGCTCGAGATAGAGCGCGCCCAGGCACGCCTCGACGAGCGCGGCGAGGACGTTGCGGTTCGCCGCCAACCGAGCGAGCTCTTCGGGGTCGCCGGTGCCGTGCGCCCTGAGCCGCTCCCCGAGCTGGAGCCGCCGGCCCACGACGGCGCAGCTCTGGCGGGAGACCACGTGAGCCCGGATCTTCGCGAGGCGGCCCTCCTGGTAGCCGGGGAAGCGGTCGTAGAGCTCCTGGGCGATCGCGAGACCGAGAACGCTGTCGCCCAGAAACTCGAGCCGCTCGTAGGACTCCGAGCGATCCTCTGCCCAAGAGGCATGAGTGAAGGCGTTGCGCAGCCGCGCCTTCGGCAGCTTGTCGATCAGCTCGCCGAGGTCGGGCGCGGCCCGACCGCGTCTACTGGTGGCTCGAGATGTAGTCGACAGCCTGTCCGACGGTCTGAATCTGCTGGGCGTCCTCGTCCGAGATCTTGATCCCGAACTGATCCTCCAGCTCCATGATCAGCTCGACGAGGTCGAGCGAGTCGGCGTCGAGATCTTCCTGGAAAGAGGCCTCCTCGGTGATCTCGCCCTCGTCGATCCCGAGCTGCTCTACCAGTACCTCCTTGACCCGCTGAGAGATCTCCTCGCGCGTCGCTGCCATGTCGGTCTCCTAACCTGCCTTTCCGGTTTGCTGGCCCCAGCGGACGGCGGATGCTAACAACTATCCGGGTACCGCTCCAACTCGCTCCGCGAGCCGCGCGGAGAGCCGTTCCACAACCTGGGCGCGAGCGCCCCGGGCACCAAGCCGAGTCGCGTTCGCAATCGCGGTGCGGGAACTGTTTCCGTGGGCGATGACGGCCAGGCCGCGGAGGCCGAGGAGATACGCGCCCCCGTAGGTCTCCGGGTCGAGACGCCGGCGAAGGCTTGCCCCGGCGGGCCTGATGAGCAGGCCGCCGAGCTTGCCGCGCCTGCTGGCCGTGATCTCCGAGCGAAACGCGTCGAGGAGCGTCTTGATCGTTCCCTCCATCAGCTTCAGCGCGATGTTGCCCGTGAAGCCGTCGCAGACGACCACGTCGGCCGCGTGCGAAAGGAGGTCGCGGCTCTCGACGTTGCCAATGAACCTGAGTCCGCTTTCGACGAGGAGCGGCTGCGTCTCTCGCACGAGCCGATTCCCCTTCTCGGTTTCCTCCCCGATCGAGAGAAGCGCGACGCTCGGCTCCGGGATACCGAGCGTCTCCTGGGCGAAGACGGCGCCCATGTGTGCGAACTGCAGCAGATGCTCGGGCCGCGCATCGGCGTTCGCGCCGGCGTCGATGAGGACGGACGTGCCCCCTATGGCGGGGAGCGGAACGGCGATCGCCGGCCGGTGCACGTCCGGGAGGCGACGGATCTCCAGCAGCCCCGCAGCCAGCATCGCGCCCGTGTTACCAGCCGAGACAACCGCTCCGGCATTGCCCTCTCCGACGGATCGGCAGGCGGCGAACATCGAGCTCGAGCGCTTGTCACGCGCGGCGTCCGACGGTTTCTCGTCCATCGCCACGACGTCGGGCACATCGACGATCGCCAAGCCCTGCGCGAGCGGCTCGAGCGCCTCGCGGCGGCCGAAGAGGACCGGCTCGACGGTATCGGAGGCGGCTTCGAGTGCCCCGGCGACGATCTCCTCGGGAGCCCGGTCGCCGCCCATCGCGTCGACCGCGACCCTGATCGAGGCCATTACGGGGCCGGGGTCTCGAGCGGTTCGACCTCGCGGCCCTTATAGGTGCCGCACGTCGGGCAGACGTGGTGGGGCCGCTTCGGGCGATGGCACTGCGGGCACTCGACGAGCGCCGGTAGGGACAGCTTGTGCGTCGCCCGCCGCTTGTCGCGGCGTGATTTCGAGGTCTTTCGCTTCGGGACGGCCATGGCCGCGGCGGAGTATAGCCAGAGGGTGTCGTCGCTCCGGTGTTGCTTGACCGTTACACGGAGGCGACGTGGTCGAGACCAGCGGCTCTCAGGATTGCGAACATGGCCGAGGAAGGGCACGGAAGCATGAAGATCTCGCTCGCGTCGGCAATGCTTCTCGCGGCGGTCGCCGCGGGCTGCGGAGGCGGCACGCAGCGCGTCTCCGAGCCCACGAGTTCGGCTCCGGTGTCCACCCCCGCGCCCGCGACTGCGGCCTCGCGATCTACGTCCGCGCCCGCGACCTCGAGCTCGCCGGCGAGATCCCAGATCGAGCCCGCGGCGCCTTGCCGCGCAGCGGACATCCTGCCGGCCCTCCGACACAGGATCGGGCCTCGGATCGTGCGATCCGAGGTGGTTCGGTGTCGAAACGACTACGCGCGGGTTAACGCGGTACCCGACACCTCCGTCTGCCCGCCGACCTGCTACCAAGAGTACGAGGCGTACGTGCGGTGGACCGGCGAGCGCTGGCGCGTCGTTGACTTTGGTACGGGCATCGAGTGCGAGGACACGACGAGCCTTCCGCCCTTACCCGCCCCGATTCGTCACGCCTGCGTAGCGCTCGGGTATCGCCAGCCTACGATCCTCACGGCTCCGAGCTTCCAGATGCCCTCCCGCAACATCGGCTGTGCGCTGACCGAAGGCGTGCTGCGCTGCGACATTCTCAGCGGGCTCAGGCCGGAGCCCGCCAAGCGGTGCCAGCTCGACTGGGTCGGACTCGTCCTTGCGCCCGACGGCCCAGCGAAACCCACCTGCGCCGGAGACACGGTTTACGAGGCCGGCGCGCCGATCCTCGAGTACGGCGGGATGTGGCACGGCGGGAGCATCTGGTGCGAGTCCCGGCGGTCCGGCCTTTCTTGCTTCGATCCGCGCAGCGAAAGAGCCTTCGACCTGTCGCGCGAGAGCTGGTTCGCCGGCTGAGCTCGGCTACAGGCGGTCGCGTAGCTCGGCAAGCTTCGCCCAGCGCGAGTCCGGCTCGCTCTCGCCGTGCTCGTGCGGCTCCACGTTCAGATCCAGACCGCAGACAGGGCAGAGGCCCGCACAATCCTCACGGCACAGGATCTTGTCCGGCAGGGCGAGCGCCACGGCATCCCGCGCCCACGCCGAGAGATCGAGCTTGTCGTCCTCCACGTACGGAGTCTTCAACTCATCGGACTCGCCGGGGCTCGTCGCCTGGTATTCGCGTGCCCGAATCTCAAGAGGGACACCAGCATCCGCGAGGCAGCGCATGCAGGGGCCGACGAGTCGCACGGCCAGCTCGAGCTCGAGCATGAGGCCCGAGCTCATCCGCGTGAGCGTCAATGCAGCCTCCGGCTTCTCCGGAATCGGGACATAACGCTGCCCGCCGAGCTCGAGCGGCTCGAGCTCGACTTCCTTGACGTCGCGAAATTGTTCGCCCGACTGGAGCCGGACCGTGCGGAGGTTGAAGGTCGTCACACCTTCAATGTACCGAGCGTTACGCGATGCTAAGCGACAGGCTGCTCGTCCGTGATGCCGGCCATCACGGACTCCTGCGAGCGCTCGTGTAACCGCTCGCGACCGCGCCGGACGGCGCCGAGGAACTTGTCGAGATTGACCTCGAGCGTGGAGAGGATCGAGTCGGCCCAGTCCTCCATCTCGAGCCGAGTCTCGCGCGCCTGGCGCCGCGCTTCCTCGACGATTTCCTGGGCTTGGCGCTCGGCGAGCTTGACGATCTCGGTCTGGGACGCCTCGCGGACGGCTTGCTCGCGCGCCTCGCCCAGGATCCGGTCGCTCTCCCTCTTCGCCTCGGCGAGCATCTCTTGCCGCTCCTTGACGATCCAGCGAGCCTGCTTGATCTCCTCCGGAATCGTCGCGCGCATCTGGTCGAGGATGTCGTAAATCTCCTCGCGGTCGATGCGGACCTGATCGGTGAGCGGCACCGCCTTCGCGTTGTGCACGAGGTCGTCCAGCTTGTCGATGAGTACGAGTACGTCCATGGTTCGCGGGAGTTTACTCCTGCGGCGACACGGGCGCGCCGCCCTTCGGTTGCGGAAACATCTCCCGAAAACGCCGGGCGACCGGTTCGGGGACCAACTCGTCGACGCTGCCCCCGAACGAGGCCACTTCTTTCACGCCGCTCGACGAGAGAAAGCTGTATTGCGGGCTCGACATCAGATACATCGTCTCGACTTCCGGAGCGAGGTTCCGGTTGAGGTGATGCATCTGGAATTCCCACTCGAAATCCGAGATGGCGCGCAAGCCCTTCACCATCGTCTTCGCCCCCCAGCGGCGCGCGAATTCGACCACGAGCTCCGAGAAGACCTCGACCTCGACGTTGTCGTACCCGACGAGGGCGTCGCGGAGGAAGCCCACCCGCTCGTCCACGGAGAACATCGCCTTCTTGTGCTGGGGGTCGCGCACGACGCCGACGACGACCCGCTCGAAGATGCCGGCTGCGCGCGTGATGATGTCGAGATGGCCGTTCGTGACTGGGTCGTAGCTCCCCGGGCAGATCGCCGTCACCGGCGTGGCGTCGGTCACGACCCCTCGAAAAGGGTCACTCGGGCGGAGCCGTACCGCCTGCTCGTGCGCTTCGGGAGTGGAAGCTCAGGCTCCTCGCGCGCGTCCGACTCGACGACGACGAGTCCGTCGCGCGCGACGACCGCCGGCAAGTGAGTTCCGAGCATGGGAAGAATGCCTGTAAGCATGCGGTACGGAGGGTCGATCAGTACAAGATCGTAACGCCTGCCCGTGGCCGCATCGGCGATGAGTCGGCGGGCAGCGTCTTCCCGGATCACGGTCGCGCCGCCCAGCCCGAGCTTGTCGAGGTTCCGCACGATCGTGTCCGCGGCGGCCCTGTCGGCCTCGACGAACGTCGCGCTGTCCGCTCCGCGCGAGAGCGCCTCGAGCCCCATGGCCCCGGAGCCGGCGTAGAGGTCGAGAACGCGCATCCCATCCACGGGTCCGATGAGGTTGAAGACAGCCTCGCGGACTCGGTCCCCCGTGGGACGCGTGTCCCGTCCCTTCGGAGCGAAGATCCGAGCGCCCTTACGCGAACCCGCGATGATCCTCATGGATCCGCTCGGCCTCGTCCAGCAGCGGTCCTTGGACGTCGAGGAGCTCCGTAGCCGAGCGCTTCGCCTTCTCGATCAGCTTGCGGTCGCGCATGAGGCTCGCGAATTTCAGATCCGCCAGGCCCGACTGGCGCGTGCCGAGGAGCTGACCCTCGCCGCGAAGCTCGAGATCGACCTCCGCGAGCTCGAAGCCGTCGGCAGCCTTGACGAGAGCCTCGAGCCGGCGCTGGGCCTCGTCCGTGAGCTCTTCCTTCGGACGCGAGACGAGCAGGCAGTAGGACTGCTCCGCCCCACGCCCAACGCGCCCGCGCAGCTGATGGAGCTGCGCAAGACCGAAGCGATCCGCCTCCTGGACGATCATGATCGTCGCGTTCGCAACATCGACGCCGACCTCGATCACGGTCGTGGCGACGAGGACGTCCAGTTCGCCGCGCTTGAAGTCCTCCATAACCGCGCGGCGCTCGGCCGGGCGCATCCGCCCGTGCAGGCAACCGACGCGAAAACCACGAAGCTCGGCGCCGCGGAGGCGCTCCGCTTCCTGCTCGGCCGCGCGGGCTTCGACGACCTCCGATTCCGAGACGAGCGGGCATACGACGTACGCCTGCCTCCCCTCCTGCAAGTGCCGACGGAGGCGCTTGTAGGCCTCCGCGCTCCGCTCGTGCGAAACCCAGCGCGTGACGACGGGCTTTCGCCCTGCAGGCGGTCGCGCGATCTCGGTCACGTCGAGGTCGCCGTAGACGGTCTGGGCGATCGTCCGAGGAATCGGCGTCGCCGTCATGTGGAGCGCGTGCGGCGTCGTGGCGCCGAGGGCCCGCCGCTGTTCGACGCCGAAGCGGTGCTGCTCGTCGACGACGGCGACGGCGAGCCGAGGAAACTCGACGTCCTTCTGGATCAGCGCATGCGTGCCGACGACCACGTCCGCCGCCTCGAAGTCGTGCTTCACCGACCCCGTGAGTAGGGCCGGCCGCACGCCTAGGGCGGAACAGATTGGCTCCACCGTGAGGAAGTGCTGCTCGGCGAGCGTTTCCGTCGGCGCCATCAAGGCGCCCTGGTGGCCACGCTCGACCGCGCGCAAGAGAGCGTAGAGCGCCACGACGGTTTTCCCCGAGCCCACGTCACCCTGAAGGAGGCGCTGCATGGGCCGCGTGCCGCGGAGATCGGAGTCGATCTCCCCGATCGCATGCTCTTGATCATCCGTGAGCGTGAACGGCAGCGCGTCGCGGTAGCGAGCGACGAGGTCACCTGGCTCTCCGAGCGCCGGGGCGACCGCAGTCTGTTCGAGCTCGAGCCGGCGCCGCAGGAGACCGAGCTGAAGGATGAGAAGCTCCTCGAAGGCGAGCCTCGCTCGGGCGGCTTCGATCTCGGCGCGGTCGCTGGGCCGGTGGTAGGCCATCAGCGCGTCCGCCCGGAGCGGGAGACCTTCGTTCTCCCGCAACTCCGCCGGCAAGGCGTCGTGGAACCACCGGACGAGCGGCAGCGCGCGCTCGGTCAGGTCGCGGAGCTTCACCGTCGAGATCGCCTCGCTCGCCGGATAGAGCGGGACGAGCCCGACCGTGTGGAGACCTGCCCCGTCCCCCGCGATCTCGTGGCGCTCGACCTTGAATGTGCCCCCGCTCTGCAACTCCCCGTGCACGAGCAGGCGCGTGCCGGGAGTGAGCCGATCGGCCAGCCAGGCCTGGTTGAACCAGAGCGCCGTCGCCCGGCCGCCCTCCCGGTCGACGACGGCGGCCTCGACCAGCTTGAGGTTGCGCCGCCGCGTCGGACGGACACGCGCCCGCTCGACCGTGCACTCGACGGTGGCTTCCTGTCCGAGGCGGAGCGCTCCGAAGCCGGTGGCCTCAGACCAATCGAGAAACGCGCGCGGAACGTGCTCGGCGAGATCGCGTACGGTCTCGATGCCCAGCGCGGCGAGCCTCTC
>DASQXE010000160.1:0-8477 GCA_035639875.1 Gaiellaceae bacterium
GTGAGCGAGGACGAGCCCACGATCGTGTCGAGTAGGAGCCAGTGGTCGGTGTCGTTGATGAACTTGAGGTCCGTGTCCGGGTAGTTGACCGTCGCGTCGCGCCCGAGCGGGTAGTGGCTGATGTAGAGGGCGTGGTTGTGCCGCTCCGGAATCGGCAGGCCGGCCTCGTACGCGGCGTTGAACACGGTCGTCGAGACCTGGCAGACGCCGCCGCCGAGGCCGCTCTTGAGTTCTCCGTTGATGATCACGGGCGCCTCGAGAAAGCCCTTGGCCGCATTGCGCTCGCCGGTCGTCCGGTTGAAGGAGAACGTCGAGCCCGGCGCGATCAGGTGACGGTCGATCAGCCGTGCGACCAGCTGCACGTTGTGTATGCGGTTGGGATCGCCGCCGTAATACGTGGTGTACGAGCCGACGAGGCCGGTGATCCCGAGGCTCTTCGCGCGGTCGGTGGAGAGCTGGGGCTTAGCCGGGACGACGACGAGCTGCGCCTCCCTTTGCGTCGTCGAGAGAGCCGCCCGCAGCAGACCCTGCTCCGTCGCGCCGACGTCGAGCCGGCGCCCGTCGCGCGACGGGATCATCTGGGCCCGTCCCGAGTCCGAGACGGCGAAGTCGAGCTCGCGCGGCGGCCGCCCGACGGCGCGTGCGACGTCGGCGAAGTAGCTCTTGGCCGCCGGACCCCCGATGGCGAGGCGGCTCAGACCTTCCTGGGGGAGGAGGAGGAAGCTGGCGATCTGCTTGGGGGAGACCGACCAATGCACGCCCTTGTAGACGAACGTGACCGGGGCCGACAGCGCGGTACGCACCTGGGCGGCGACGGGCCGAAGCGCGTCGCGCGTCACTTTCGGCCGGTCGACGATGACGGGAAGCGGAACGGGCGCACGCTCGAAGCCGACGAGGGCCGCGACGATCGTGCGCGCGGCCTGCTCCCGGTCGAGCTTCCTACCCGCCTCCCCCGGCACGACGACGGGCTGGCCGTTGCGCAGGACGATCGCTGCCTCGCGGCCGCGCACGTCGACGGCGCGTGCGATCGAGTCCAACCGTTTTTCCAGCGTCCTTTCCTCGTAGTCGGCGTTCGGGTGGACGTCTGCGCCGAAGAGGCGGAGGCGAACGCGTTGGAGCCCGCGGAGCGGGACGCTGCCGTCGCCCTCGTCGAGTGCCTCCTGGACCGCGGACGCCCAGTCGCCGCGCAGCGCGATCTGCGCGGGCGCGATCGGCCAGCGTCGCCCGCCGGCGGTGAAGGGAACGGGCACCGCAGCGAGGCTGTGGGCGCGCGCGGCGAGCTTCTTTTGGGCCGCGTCAGCGGTGAGGCCGCCGACGTTCTCGCCCGAGATCGTCACCCCGGCAGCGATGCGGTCGGTCGAGCCGGCGAAGGCAAATCCGACTGCGAGGAGCCCGAGGACGAGGAGCACGGCCCCGGTGGCGGCGGCCTTCGCGGCGCGCCGGACCAGCGCGGCCGTATTCCGCCGAGCAGGGGCACGCCGACCCCGACGGATCGGCTCGGCGCCAGCTTCCGCGCGCAAGTCGGCGAGTCTACCAACCTCACCGACTGGCTAAACCGAGCGAACGAGGCGCGATCACCGCTTAGAAAAGCGCTACGAGCCCCAACCCGCCCTTAGACTAAATCGGGTGGATTTCGAGCTGACTCAGGAGCAGCGGGACGTGCAGGCGACCGTCCGCCAATTTGTCGACGAGCGCGTCCTCCCGAACGCGATCGACAACGACATCAACCATCACCTCGACATGGGCGTCATCGAGGGGATGGCGGAGCTCGGGCTCCTCGGGATCGTCATTCCCGAGGAGTTTGGGGGCGCCGGACTCGACTTCGTCTCGGAGGCGCTCGTCTGCGAGGAGATCGAGCGTGGCGAAGCCGCGTTTCGGACTCTCATCTCGGTGCACGTCGGGCTGAACTCGCTCGCGCTCCTCAAATACGCGGACGAGGAGCAGAAGGAGCGCTACCTAGGCCCGCAAGCTCGTGGCGAGAAGCTCGCCTGCTTCGGGCTGACCGAACCTGCCGCAGGCTCAGACGTGGCCGCCATGCGCACGAGCGCGCGCCGCGAGGGCGACGCCTACGTCCTCAACGGGCAGAAGAACTGGATCTCCTACGCCGCCGTCGCCGATCACGCCCTCGTCTTCGCCAAGACGGATCCGCAGGCGAAGCACAAGGGCATCTCGGCGTTCATCGTCGAGAGGGCGTGGCCTGGGGTCTCGACCCAGGAAACAGAGCACAAGCTGGGAATCTGGGCAGGGTCGACCGGGGAGCTCTTCTTCGAAAACGTCGAGGTCCCGGCGGAAAACCTCGTCGGCGAAGAGGGTCAGGGGTTCGAGATCGCCATGTACGGCCTCGACCAGGGTCGCTTCACGGTCGCGGCGGGGGCCTGTGGCGTCATCCGCGCTTGCCTCGAGCGCTCGGTCGAGTACGCGCGCGAGCGCGAGACCTTCGGACAGCCGATCGGCAAGAACCAGTTCATCCAGGACATGGTCGCGGAGATGGTGCTCGGGTACGAGACGTCCAAACTGCTCGTCATGCAGGCGGCGTGGCTCAAGGACAAGGGCGTCCGCAACACGCGCGAGACGAGCCTGGCCAAGTGGCATGCGACTGAGACGGCTTTTCGGGCGGCCCATCTCGCCATCCAGATCCACGGCGCGTACGGCTACTCGGGCGAGTACGGGATCGAGCGCTACTTCCGCAACGCGCGTGCCCCGATCATCTACGAGGGCACGACGCAGATCCACAAGATGATGCAGGCCGAGCACGCGCTCGGATATCGGAATCTGAACGGTCGCGACGGCGATATCTCCCCGCTCGCCTCATGGGGCCCCGCGCTGTTGGCGCGCTAGTTATGGTCGCGCTCGCAACCGCGGCCTGCGGCAGCTCGAAGGCCGAGATCGACGCTGCCAAGGATTTCGGCGAATACCCGCTCCTCTGGGCGGGCGAGGAGTTCGAGGCCCGAGCTCCGATCTGGAAGCGGCGCGCGATTCGCGGAGCGCCCGTGGGAACTATCGACAGCGCGCCGGTGCTCTTCTCGCGCCGCGTCCAGGTCAAGGCCTATCGCGGAGAAGGCTCGGAAAGAGAGCTCGCCTGGCGCGCACTCGTTGCCTTGCGGTCGGCCAACAAGGTGCCTCCCATCGTCCGCTCCACCGGGCCGATCCCGGCACCAGCCGAGGAAGTGCTCGCGGGGAGTCGCCGCTGCGCCGCGTAGTCGCGCAAGTCGTCGCCGCGTCGCTGCTCGTGCCGGCGGTTCTCACGCTGCCCGCCTCGGCTTCCGCCCCGCGGGGCGGCGAGTTCGATCCCGCACAGGCGCTCGGCGGCGTCTCGCTCGGGATGACCAAGGAGCAGGTCCTCGACGTCTGGGGAGAACGGCACGGCGTCTGCAAGCTCTGTCCCGAAGAGACCTGGTATTTCAACTACGACCCGTTCACCCCCCAAGGCACCGGCGTCGTCTTCGGGCGAGGCCGGGTCACTCATGTGTTCACCGTCTGGCAGCCTGAGGGATGGCGGACGGGGGAAGGGCTCGCTCTCGGCGCTCCGGCCTCAGACGTCTCCCGTCTCTACGGCTCGCTCGATCGGCGTCAATGCACGTTCTATTACGCGCTGCTGAAGCCGACTGGATCGGCCCAGAGCGTCTTCTACATCTTCCGGGACAAGGTCTGGGGCTTCGGGCTCATCCGACCGAACGCCTCGCCTTGCCTTTGACCTCAGCCTCCGCCAAGAGCTTGACCAGCGGGATCACGGCCAGGACGGGGATCGCCACCGCCGGCCACATCGCCGCGTAACCGTCCGTCGCCGACAGGGACGGGCTCGTGATGTCGATGGCGGCTCCCGCGCCGAGCGGCCCGATGAGGAGCCCGAGTCCTCGTGTCGTCACGGCGAGGCCGCTGATCGTCCCACGGTCACGAGCAGGAATGACCTTGAAGAGAAGTCCCCAGGCGAGAGTCATCACCGTGCCACCTGCCATCGCGACGGGGAAGACGAGCCCGTAGTACCACCAGTGCCACGCGGTCGCGAACCCGGCGCTGAGTAGGCCCAGTCCGTAGACGACCGACGCGCCGAGGATCACGTTGCCGAGCCCCCAGTGGTCGCCCCAGCGCGTGGCGAGCGCAGCGGCGCACACGTAACCGGCCGCCACCACGGCGAGAACCGTGGACGAGACGTAGAGAGGCTGGTCGAGCCCGTCGATGATGTAGAGCACGACGAAAGTGCGCATGCCGGCGAACGTCGCCTCCCAGGCCGTATTGGCGACGAGGAAGCTGCGCACGTTCCGTTCGCGCCGCACGACGCGCCAGGGGGCTGCCAGGAAGGTCCGCAGACGTTCGTACTCGGGCGGGCCGACGTGCGCCTCGCGCACGAGGACGACGACCGCGCCGCACGAGAGGAGCGTGATCCCAGCGGCGAGCACAAAGGGAAACGGCTGCCACACGCCGAGGAGGAAGCCGCCGCCCACGAGCGCACCGCCGAGGGCGAGACCGCGATAGAGGTGCTGCACCCCTTGCGCACGGCCGAAGTACGTGTCCGGGAGCGTGTCCGGATAGAGGCCGCGGTAAGGCGGCTCGTAGATGTAGTAAGCGAAGAAAAAGGCGAAAAGCGCGAGTGCCGTCCCGCCGAACCCGTGCATGAAGGCGATGAGCGCGAGGCTGCCGGCCATGGGCGCGAGCGCGAGCACCATGTAGGGCCGGCGGCGCCCGAACGGAATCTGCGTCGCATCGCTCATCGGCCCCACGAGGAGAGGGAGGAAGAAGGCGAACGCGCCCTCGGACGCGAGCACGAGCCCGATCAGCGTGCTCGAGTCCGTGAACTCGCGGAGGAGCGGCGGCAGATAGGCCGCGACAGTCGTGATCGACCACGCGAGGCCGAACGCGCCCAGGCCGAGCGACCAGACGAGACCGCGGAGCGGGCGCTCGAGCGAGACCTCGAGCTCCGGCCGCTCGATCAGATGGAGCTTCGCGCGCCTACGAGCCATCGTCGGCGAGCCCAAGCAGCGCAGGAAGTGCCAGCAGGGTCGGAAGCGCGTCGTCGCGGCCGTGCTTCCCCTCCCGGTCGAGGAGGAGGGCGTGCATCCCGATGGCCTCGGCGCCGCCGACGTCGTCCTCCGGCGAGTCGCCGATCATGACGGCCGCTTCTGGCTCGACGCCGAGCTTCTCCAGAGCCGCCTTGAAGATGGTCGGGCTCGGCTTCACCTTCCCGTGCTTGCCCGAAGAGATCCACGTGTCGACCTCGAGGCGGTGATGGCGCACGAAGGCGTCGAGGTCGCGGCTCGTGTTCGAGACGAGGCCGACTTTCAAGCCGCGCTCGCGCAACAACCCGAGGACAGGGAGGACGTCCTCGTACAGCTCGAAATTCTCGGAATGGAGCCAGCCCTCCGTGATCTCTTCTGCGATCCGCCGGCAGTCCGCGCCCGTCCCGCCCATGCCGCGGACGATGTCCTCGGTGAAGCGGATCCAGATCTCCTCGTCGTGGTCGAGCTCGGGGTGGTGCTCGAGGTCGAGCAGCGCCGCCGCCCGGGCTTCCGCATACCGCTCGGGATCGAGCTCGAGCCCAAAACGGTGACCGGCGTCGCGATATCCCTCGGGACCGAGCAGCGGCCCCGGCTTCGCGATCGTGAAATCGACGTCGAAGAGAACCGCTTCTACGCGCCGGACCTGCCCGGCCCCTACACCTCCGCCGGCCATTGGTAGGCGGCAGGCTGGCGATTGGCGAGAGACGGAAGCCGGCGCCGAATGCCCTCGAGCCGCGCGCGGTCGAGCTCGGCCGAGATCACGCCGTCCTCGTCAGGAGCCTGCGCGACAACGACTCCCCAGGGATCGATGATGCTCGAGCGGCCGTAGGCGGCCTTGCCGTCGGCGAACGAGCCCCACTGGTTCGCGGCCACGACGTAGCACTGATTCTCGACCGCACGGGCGCGCAGAAGCAGCTCCCAGTGATCCTTGCCGGTGTACAGCGTGAAGGCGGCCGGAGCGGTGACGACCTCGCATCCTTCGAGCGCGAGGATTCGGTAGAGCTCCGGGAAGCGGAGGTCGTAGCACACGGTGAGGCCGACCTTCCACCCCTCGACCTCGGTCGTCGCCGGACGGTCTCCGGGCTCCTCCGTCTCCGACTCGCGGTAGACATGGCCACCGACCTCGACGTCGAACATGTGGATCTTCCGGTAGACGGCCGCGATCTCGCCTTCCGGATCGAAGACCACGCAGGTGTTGGAGAGCTTGTCGCGGCCCTCGCGCCGCTCGACGATCGAGCCGCCGACAAGCGTAATCCCGTGCGCGCGAGCCCAGGCGCTCATCGCCTCCACGGTCTCGCCGTCGTCGAGGCTCTCGGCATTCGAACGCATGAAGTCCGCGGGCCCGAAGCCGTTCCACTTCTCGGGGAGAAGAACGAGGTCGGCACCGGTCGAGGCGGCGCGGGCGACGAGACGTCCTGCGCGCTCGATGTTGTCCGGCTTCGACTGCGTCGCGTTCAGCTGGACGCAGGCGACGCGCAAACGGTCGGCCATGGTCGAAGGATAGCCTTGGCCGTCGTCGGGCGAACGCCGCCCGAGATCCTGTCCGCAGCGGACACAATTCCGCTCGTCGGGGCTTCTCCGAACTCATGGCGACCGAGACACAGCGCCATGTGGTAGCTCGCCGCTAGTCGAGCAGCCGGTGAAGCCGGGCGTAGCGGCTCGCCTCGGTCCGATTCGAGACGCCAAGCTTCCGGTAGATATTGGAGAGGTGGAACTTGACGGTCTGCTCGGTTACCCACAGACGCCGAGCAGCCTCCGCGTTCGACAGGCCGTCGGCCACAAGACGCAGGACCTCGCGCTCGCGCTCGGTCAACCATTCTGCTGTTTTGGTCTCGGTCACTTCCCGAGCAACCTCACTGGGCAGGAACACTGATCGCTGGATCACCTGCCGGATCGCGGTCACCAGGTCATCTGGGTGCGCCGAAGCGACGACCACTGCAGCCGCACCCTCATCGAATGCGAACCGCACTCTCGGATCCTCCGGCGAATCGCCGAGCACCACAACCGGGACGGTCGAACCCTCGGTTCGCAAGCGCCCCAAGATCGTGCGGAGTTCGTCTTCACCCAGATGAGCGTCCACGACCACCGCATCGGCGCCCTCCTTTAGGAGAAGGCGTATACCGCGACGAGCAGAGTTCGCCTGGCCTCCCACCGCGAAGCCTCTGCGCGCGAGCAACCGCTCGGTTGCCTCGAGCAGCAGGGGTCGGTTCCCGATGAGGAGAATCGTGTCTTGTTCGCTCAATATCCCTCCCCGACCAGCGATAAGACTCCGGCCGGCGACACGTCGGTCGCCATACCGCAGTTCGCCAGTTGCCGCATTCATGGGGCTCCCCTGCACCAAGTGTGGTCATCCCGAGGGGGAATGCAACCCCTCATCTCAGAGATGCGGCCGCCGCGCGAAAACTTGCGCCTGTTAGGCGGCGCTCGACTGAACCGGGCGGACTGAGGGCAACAGTCCCTTCACCTGGGCCCAGCGACTGGCCTCGGTCCGGTTCGAGACACCGAGCTTCCGATAGATGTTCGACAGATGGAACTTCACGGTCTGCTCGGTGACCCAGAGTTTCCGCGCGAGCTCGGCATTCGCCAGCCCCTCGGCGACAAGGAGCAGGATCTCCACCTCGCGGTGGGTCAGATCGGCCAACTCGGCAGCGTTATCTGTAGCCGCCGGCTCAGCCTGCTCGGGCGTGTCTGCGAAGTAAATCGTGTGGTAGAACGCTTGCCGGACGGCGGAAGCGAAGTCATCGGGATGAGCCGTCTTGACGACGTAGGCCGAGGCACCCGCCGAGAGTGCATCCGCAATCGTCTCTGCGTCGTCGTACATGGACAGCACGATGGTTCTCATCTCAGGGACGTGCTCGGTCGCCAAGCGCAGGCACCCGAAGCCGTCGAGATCACCCGGCATCATGGAGACCTCGGTGACGAAGAGATCGGGTGCGTGCTGGTCGAGCAGCGCGAGCGCGTCGCTAGGCCTCACGGCCTTGCCGACGACGACGATGCCGAGCCGGGCGAGGCTATGCTCTACAGCTTCGAGCCACAGAGGATGCTGATCAAGAAGAACCGCCCGACGAGTGTCTCGCTCCTGTTTGTTCAAACGAAGAGGCCGAGTTCGATCAGTGGGACGTCTACAAGGGCGAGGTTTTATAACGCATCCGCGCCTGTGTGTAAACCTCTGGACGAAAGTTCTTACCGCTTGATAATGAGTGTGGATTCCGTTTATCCACAAGTGTGGAAAAGTGGCGAAGCTGGGTCGCCGAGCAAACCCGGTGCCTGCAACAAGGCTCGAGCCTTTGTACGTATTTCAAATGGCCCGGGACAGCTTAAAAAGCCGGGCGCCGCCTCCTGAAGCGCGGACAGGAGTCCGTGCTCTCGGGCCGCCGTGGACCGGCGTAGGGGCCGCGCCGTTGTCGAGCGAGCGTTGAAGCGCCTCGAGTACGCTAACCATGGCGGCACCTTCACGGGGCGTTGCCCTCGCCTCGGCGGGAG